>CAZBLI010000016.1:0-12418 GCA_964492785.1 uncultured Candidatus Saccharibacteria bacterium | reverse complement strand
ACTGCTTAACTTGTTCGGCAACTTCTTTCTTGAAATCACCATACTGGGTTTGGCCCTGCCATTGCTTTGCGACTTCTTCGATTGGTTTGCCAGATAAAAGTGCCGAAATTTGCAACAAGTTGCTTATGCCCGGCTGCTTGGCCCAGTCGACTTTTATTTTAGCTTCCGAATCAGTCGTGGCACTCATTATTTTTTTAGCAGCATCCTCTGGTTTATCCATCAAACTAATTGTGCCGGCTGGATCATCAACAGATTTGCTCATCTTTTTGTCTGGGTTGCGCAAACTTCTAATCCGAACGGATTCTCGTTGAGTAAATTTAAGCTGCTTTGACCATTCATCTGGCACCTCAAATAACTTACCAAATTTATTATTTAGTCTTGTGCCAAGATCGCGAGTTAATTCAATGTGTTGGCGTTGGTCTTCGCCCACCGGTACGTATTTAGCGCCGTATAATAAAATATCAGCCGCCATTAACATCGGATAGTTAAACTGCCCAACACTTACCTTTTCTTCGCCTACCCGCTTTGATTTATCTTTAAACTCAATCATCCGGCTGGCTTCACCAAAATAAGTAAAACAGTCCAGGATCCAGGTTAGCTCACTGTGTGCCGGAATAAAGCTCTGCCTGTATATATAAGTATCTTTGTTATCAATATCTAGGCCGGCAGCTACAAAAACTTTTAAGTTATTTAAAGTATTCTGGTACAGCTTGCCATGATCGATGGGAGTTGTGAAGCTGTGCAGATCAGGCACAAACATGTTGATTTGATAGTCGCCAGCATGCTTTTTTTGTAAGTCTACCACTGGCAAAATTGCGCCCAAATAGTTGCCAATATGAAAATCAGCATTAGCTCTCAACCCAGTTAAAATTACAGCTTTAGTCATCTGAAACTATTGTATCATTATCTTTTCTACAAACCGGCTTATCTATTACTCCGGCCACCGCCAAGGCGCCACATCCGCGGCATATTTCTTGGGTACCTCTTTGCTGGCAGCCGTATTCATTTACGAATTCAATATGTTCTGCAAGCTTTTGTTTTGGATTTAAAATTGTTGCCATCATGGCAGGGCTTTGCCAAGCCGATGGCTGTTGCTCTAAATTTCCCATAGTAGACCTCCTTATATTAAAATTTAAAAAACCGCCTGGGTGGCGGTTTCTTCTATAAGTTCTATTTATTTAAAGCACACGGAACAAACCGCCACGAGAAGAGTTGGTAAACCAATAAGCGTTTAATAAGTGCTTTGTCATTGTAATTAATATACCACGTATTAACGTTTTGTGAATTGACGTTGTTTACGAGCGCCTTTAAGACCGAATTTCTTACGTTCTTTCTCGCGTGGGTCACGGCCTAATAGATCAGCTCGTTTAAGAGTAGAGCGAAGATCTTCATTCATTACGGCTAAGGCTTTTGCGATACCTAATTGGATAGCGCCAACCTGACCATTAGTGCCACCGCCAGTTACGCGAGCACTGACGTCGTACTTATTATTCTGTTCTAGAACTGTAAAGGGTTTCTGGATTTCGTTTAGTAAATTTTTACTTCCGGCCAAGTACTCTTCAACCGGTTTACCATTAACAGTAATGTTACCTTTGCCGTTCATTAGGCGTACCCTGGCTGTGGCGCTTTTGCGCCGTCCAAGGGCGTAGTAATAATTCTGAGCCATTATTTATCACCTTTCTTTAGGGATAGTTTTTCTGGTTTCTGGGGATCATGTGGATGTTCAGTGCCAGCGTAAATTTTAAGGCGGGCCAAGCGGCCGTCACGTAATTTATTGACTGGCAGCATGCCTCGAACTGCTTTAAATAGCACGTCGGTCGAATCTTTAGCCATCTTTTCTTCTAGTCGGGCTTCTTTAATACCGCCTGGGTAGTGGGTGTGGTGGTAGTAGACCTTTTTATCCATCTTTCCGCCGGTAACTTTTAATTCATCAGTGTTAATGATCACTACATAATCACCGCCATCAACATGAGGTGTGACAGTTGGTTTGCCTTTTCCAATTAACAAGCTGGCGGCTTGAGTCGCAATCCGGCCAACGGGGGCCTCGCTAGCATCAATTATGTACCAGGTACGAGTTACATCGGCTGGTTTAGCGCTGAAAGTCTTCATTTAGCGGCTCCTACTGCCTTTTTAGCGGCTGGCTTTTTTGTAACAGGTGCCGGCGTAGCTTTTGGCTTGACGGCTGGTTTGGCAACCGGTGCTTCTTTAAGATCATCGACAAAGCTGACTCTAGCCATATCGGCATTATCGCCGCGTCGAGTTCCAGTCTTAGTGATTCTTAAGTGGCCACTGGTGCGCTTGCTTAATTTTGGTGCAATTTCATCAACTAATTTATTAGCACTCTCTACAGTTTGTAAGGAACTAATAATTTGGCGTCGATTGTGTAGATCACCAACTTTTGCCTTAGTTATCAATTTTTCAACGTATGGTACCAGCTCCTTGGCTTTTGGCAAAGTGGTCTCAATAGCTTCATACTTAATTAGCGAATCAGCCAAACCTTTTAGTAGGGCTCGACGTTGGTCGCGCTCGCGGTGAAACTTTCTACCTTGATAACCGTGGCGGTGCATCTTACAGCTCCAACTCCGCTAATTTATCTTTAACTTCGTCTAGAGCTTTGTTGCCGAAGCCTTTTAGCTCACGTAATTCGCTGTCGCTTAGGCTGAACAAGTCTTTCAGGGTGTGAATGTCGTTATTAACTAAGGCGTTAGTGGTGCGGGCTGATAAGTTTAAGTCTTCGATTGAAGTCATTAATTCTGGTGGTTCGTCTTGTTCATTGCTGGCTGCAACAGTGTCGTCACCAGCATTGTTTAAAGTACCAGCTTCAACGCGGGTTTGGCCGGCCAAAGCAGTGTATTGGTTAACCAAAATAGCGGCAGCTTCTTCAAAAGCATCACTTGGTGTGATTGATCCGTCAGTATCAACAGTGATTAAGAGTTTATCTAGGTCTGTCATTTGGCCGACACGAGTGTTTTCAACGCGATAACGAACACGTGTAACCGGGCTAAAGATAGCATCAAGCATGATCATATCGGCGTTCTTGCGGCTGCTGGTTTCATCAACCGGACGGTAACCACGGCCAACTTCTACTGTTAAATCAGCTACAAATTTACCTTTGTCGTCATCCAAAGTGGCAATTAACTGGCTAGGGTTTACGATTTCTACGTCAGCTGACTTTTCGATATCGCTAGCTTTTACCGGGCCTTTGCCCTTTTTGTTAATACGCAAAGTCTGTGGTTCGTCGCTAAATACTTTAAAGCGTACGTTTTTAAGGTTTAGCATGATATCAACTACATCCTCTTTAACATGAGGTAAGGTGGTGAACTCATGAGTAGCACCTTCGACTTTAAAGTTAGTGACTGCAGCGCCAGCAATGCTCGAGAGTAAAACGCGACGCAAAGAATTGCCAAGAGTCATGCCGTAACCGGTGTGTAGCGGCTCAATTGTAAAAGTCGCTGAGGTCTTGCCATGGTCATCTACCTTGATAACGCCTGGTGTGTGAATTAATTTTGACATCTGTTCTCGCCTCCCTTAGCGTGAGTAATACTCGACGATTAATTGTTCATTAATATCCGGTTCAGCATCTTCTCGAGCTGGAAGCGCTGAAACGTTGATTTCTAACTTCTTGCGGTTAACCTTAAGCCAGCCTGGAATATCATTCACGCTGGCGGGGCTAACTTCATCAATACGTTTGAAATAATCGGTCTTTAAGCTGTGTGGACGGGGTGTGATTACGTCACCAACTTTTACACGGATAGATGGAATATCAACGCGGCGGCCATTCAAGGTGAAGTGTCCATGAGTAACTAGCTGGCGGGCAGCCCGGCGGCTCATAGCAAAGCCGCTGCGATAAACAACGTTATCTAAACGTAGTTCTAAGAATTGCAGCAAAGCAGCACCAGATTGGCCCTTAGTGCGGCTGGCTTCTTTCATCAAGTTACTAAACTGCTTTTCTAGTAAGCCATAAAGCCGCTTTACCTTTTGTTTCTCGCGTAATTGTAGTGAGTACTGGCTGGGCTTGTTGCGTGGCGGTCGGCCACCAGAAGCCTGGCCTGGCATATTAGTGCGCTTAACCAAAGCTTTGTGAGCTTTTGGGTGCAGAGCGTAGCCTTCGCGGCGTGACATTTTAACAATAGATCGTGTATCTCTAGCCATTTTTATACCCTACGTCGCTTTCGTGGTCGCACGCCACCATGTGGGACTCCGGTTACATCATGAATGCTCTCAACGGCAATGCCTTGGTTCTGTAAGGTGCGGACGGCGGCTTCTCGGCCTAAACCAATGCCTTTGATATAAACATCCACTTTGCTCAAGCCATATACCTGCTTAGCGGCTGAGGCAGCTTGTTCAGTGGCAACCTGGGCAGCGTATGCAGTGCCTTTTTTAGCGCCACGAAAACCGGAAGCGCCGGCACTGGCGTTAGTTAAAGCGCCGCCATTGCTATCTGTGAAAGTAATAATCGTATTGTTAAAAGAAGCCAAGACGTGCATTTGGCCGTAAGGAACGGCTCGCTTGGCCTTTTTCTTCTTTGGTGCTGCTGGTGCTGGAGTATCTGCCATATAATTTCCTATGTCTTAGATGGAGCCTTCTTAGCCGTACCACCGACAGTTATTTTCTTGCCTCGACGGGTGCGAGCATTGGTGCGAGTTCGTTGGCCGCGGGTTGGCAAATTAGCACTGTGGCGCAAGCCTCGGTAGGCATTGATGTCTTTGAGGCGCTTAATGTTACCAGTAACTACTCGTTGCAGCTCTCCCTCAACTATGTACTTGTCGTTAATAACTTCCTGGATGCGGCCAATTTCGGCATCAGTCAAATTCTTTACGCGAACAGTTGGTTCTACTTTGGCAGCAGCAATAATATCGCGGCTGGATTTTTCACCAATCCCGTAAACATATGTTAGTGCAATCCAAACTTGCTTTTCAGCTGGAATAGTAACGCCTGAGATTCGAGCCATACTTAACCTTGCCTCTGTTTGTGCTTAGGTTTCATCTTGTTAATAACATAAAGCCGTCCCTTGCGGCGGACGATTTTATCATCTGGGCTAATTTTCTTGACGCTAGCACGCACTTTCATGCGGATCATGCCTCTTTCTGCAATGACTCACTGCCTTAATATTATGATTTGCGATAGGTGATTCTTCCCTTAGTAAGATCATAAGGGGTCAACTCAACCGTCACGCTGTCTCCGGGAACAATCCGAATGTAATGTTTTCGCATCTTGCCGGCGACGTGAGCTATGATTTGATGGCCATTTTCGAGTTCGACCTTAAACTGAGTACCAGGTAGAGTTTCTACGATAGTTCCAGTTAGTTCGATAACCTCTTTATTAGATGCCATAAATATAACTAGGCAAGTATACCAGTTAGCTTATCTGTTGTAAAGAGTTTTTTGTAATAACATAGACTTCTAGCGCCTATGGCTCTATTTGCTAATAATTTAACATAATTAAAAAGGCTTATCAACCGCGCTTTTTACGCTTCAACGGATTGAATTTTAGTCGCCTAGCGCCTAATGCGGCTTCAGCCGGAACCGAATTGTCATAGAAGAAATCAGGCTGTGAATACTGGTCGTAAGTAACCATCAAGGCCCTTGATTCGACGGCTCGCAGTGTTTCAAGCGCAACAGCTACCAGGATCAATATACTGGTGCCACCAATTGCTACATTTGTCTTTAAGAAGATTTGAGCGACCATCGGTAAAAGTGCTAACAAGCCTAGTGAAAGCGCTCCAAAGAGTGTCAATCGGTTTACTAAACGGCTTAAATACTTTTCAGTTTGTTTGCCAGACCGCACATCGGCAATAAAACCGCCTTGTTTTTGCAGGTTCTCGGCGATTTCTTTGGCGTTGAAGGCCACATTGGTATAAAAGAACGTAAAGATTACCACTAATAAGAAGTAAACTAGTGGGTACAGATATGGCTGCCAGCCACCAGCTTGGAAACTTTGGACGCTTGGTGACTGGAAAAGTTTTAGCAATTCAGAGCCAACTTGTTGCCAGTGCGGATTAGACGAGCCCGATAATAATTGGCCGACAAAGCTTGGTACGCTTAAAAAGGCGACTGCAAATATGATTGGAATCACGCCAGCTGTAATAAGTTTAATTGGCAAAACGGTTGTTACACCGCCATATTCGCGGTTACCCTGAACTCTTTTGGCATAATTAACCGTTACGTTTCTGGAAGCTTCATTCAATTTGACTACAAAGACCGTTACTACAGTAATTGCCAATATGACCAAGAAAGAATAACCGGCACCAGCTTTACTGACCGGCATGGTGTGGCCAAATAAATGCCAGGGGTGAGCTTTGTCGGCTAAAGCAGAACTTATTTCGGCAAAAGTTTTTGGCAGGCTGCTGACAATGCCCACTGTAATAACCAGTGAAATACCATTGCCTACGCCTTGTTCAGTAATTAGTTCGCCGAGCCACATTAATATCATGGCACCGCCGGTTAGGGCCGCTATCATCAAGGCCCACTGCCACATTGAGGTATTAGCGGTAATGTCGCCCAATCCGCCAATACTAGAAGCCGATTGTCGGACTAAATAAATCGCGCCAATTGACTGAACGATGGCCAGTGGAAAGGTTAAAATTCGGGTGTACTGGTTAATTTTTTTGCGGCCGTATTCACCTTCATTATTGAGCGATTCCAGCTTTGGAATGGCTCTAGTCAGTAATTGCATAATAATTGAAGCGTTAATGTATGGGCCTAAGCCAACTAACATTATTGAAAAGGTCGCTAAAGCACCGCCTGACAAGACATTAATAAAACTTAATAATTGTGGCGCTTGAGCCGAGGTGAACAGATTTTTAAGGACTTGTTGCAGTGTTTGCGGATCACTTAGTGGTACAGGAATGTGGGCCAGAATACGAAAAACCAATAGCATGCCCATAACAGCCAACAGACGCTTGCGCATGTCTTTGTTGGACAAAGATTTGCCGATGATTTTCCAGTTCACTGGTTATTTAATCCCCTCTTTGGCTGCTAATACACCCCAGTATAACAGCTAATTATTGCTTATCAGTAGACTTTTTTGCAGGACGTCCAACCTGAGGAACTTTACTGAATGTTCCGCCTTGTTTTTTAACAACTTCAATGGCTGATTGGCTGGCTTGCTGCAAGCTAACATTAACTTTTTTTGTTAATTCACCATTAACTAAAAGTTTAACTTTAACATATGGGCTAGAAATAAGACCTTTGTTAAATAAAGCTTCGGTATCTACCTTTGTTCCTAAGTCATTTAGCTGGCCGGTGTAGACTGTTTCTACAACTGGGCGGTGAGACTTAAAACCACGCAGCTTTGGCAAACGCTGGATTAGTGGGTTTTGGCCGCCTTCAAAGCCTGGTTTTCGGCTGCTACCTGTGCGGGATTTCTGGCCTTTTGTGCCACGTCCGGCGGTTTTACCTTGGCCAGCTGAAATACCGCGACCAACTCGCTTAAGACTACCCTTAGATTCTAATTTTAGTTCGTTATACTTCATGACTTACCTACTTGGCTGCCTTTGCTGGGGCTTTAACTGGTTTCACAACTTTTGGCTGGTTAACCCAATCTTTGGTTGGAACCATGTTATTAATAGCTTCAATAGTTGCGTAAGCAGTGTTAGTCTTGTTGCTTGAACCAAGTGATTTACTCAAAATGTTGTGCACGCCACCAACTTCAAGAATAGTGCGAACAACGCCTCCGGCAATCAAACCGGTACCAGGACGAGCTGGCTTGATTAAGATATGAGCACCGCTGACTTTAGCTTCTTGTTCATGAGGCAAAGTACCATTTTGCAGAGGCACGGTGATCATTGACTTCTTGGCAACTTCTACGGCTTTAGTAACAGCTGCGGTCACATCGGCACCTTTGGATGATCCAATTCCGACTTTACCTTTGCGGTCACCAACCACAACCAGGGCACGGAAACGGAAACGACGGCCGCCTTTAACTACTCGAGCGACACGATCGACGTGGAGAACACGCTCATCAAACTGCTTTTCTTCCTGGATGAAATCACGATTGTTTCTGCGGTCACCAAAATCTGCCATTTAAAACTCCAATCCTGCTTTACGGGCAGCTTCAGCTACTGCCGCCACACGGCCGTGATATAATTTGCTACCTCTGTCAAATACAACTTTTTTAACTTTAGCAGCCTTGGCTTTCTTGGCAATTTCTTCGCCAACCCAGGCGGCTTTTTCGGTCAATGAGCCTTTAGCGGTTTTACTAGTGGCGGTAGTCACAGAAGCTAAAGTTTTGCCTTTAGTATCATCAATAATTTGAGCGGCGATGTGTCGATTACTTATATGTATGCTCAGACGGGGTCGATCAACACTTACCACACTAGCCCTAACTCGATTAGTGCGCCTTAGTTTATTAACTTTTACTGTATTTAATCTACTCATCTTACTTTTCCTTACCAGACTTACCACTTTTACGGATAATTCTTTCGCCCACGTATTTAATGCCCTTGCCTTTGTATGGCTCGGGTTTCTTAAGGGCCCGGATTTCAGCGGCCACTTGGCCGACTTTTTGCTTATCAATACCAGAAATTGTGATCAAGTTTTGTTCCACTTTGGCGGTAATGCCTTCCGGCAGTTTGTAAGTAACTTCGTGCGAAAAGCCCAAGTTGAACTTTAAGTCAGCACCGGCCAAATTAACTCGGTAACCAACGCCATTAAGTTCTAGTTGTTTGCTAAAGCCTTCATTAACGCCAACCACCATATTGCTGATCAAAGATCGCATCAAGCCATGTTTAGATCGATACATTGCTTCGTCGTTAACGCGAGTCACTACAACGCTATCATCTTCTTGTTTGACAGTAATGCCGGGCATAGTGAACTGGCTTAATGAACCTTTTGGACCATTAACAGTAATAGCGTCGTTGTCGATAGTAACTGTTACGCCATTCGGTACTTTAACTGGTGCTTTGCCAATACGACTCATCTTAATAAACCTTACAAATTAACTCTCCGCCAATCTTTTTGGCTTTAGCCTGGCTACCGGTCATAAGTCCATTGCTGGTAGAAACAATTACCATGCCTCGGCCTTGTTTAATGGTCGGGATGAACTTAACATTGGCATAAGATCGTCGCCCAGGTCGACTGATGCGGACAATTTCGGTAATGCGGGCATTTTGATTGTCGTCATTGATAGTGATATGCAATGTTTTGCCAATGACGCCTTTTTCAACCTTAAAGTCGTTAATGTAATTATTCTCTTTAAGAATCTTAGCAATGCCTTCTTTAAGTTTAGAATGTGGCATTTCGACAGTACTCTTTCGAACCAAAATGGCATTACGAATACGAGTCAGCATGTCTGCGATGGGGTCGGTTGCGATGTATGACATATGTTTCTCCTATTCCTTTATTACCAACTTGATTTAGTTACACCTGGGATTTCACCCTTACTAGCATGTTCTCTGAAAGAGATACGGCTAAGGCCAAAGGTTCGCATGTAACCACGCGGCCGGCCGGTTTCCTGGCAACGGTTCTTGCGGCGGGTTGGCGAACTATTGCGTGGCAACTTGTGCAAGCCTTCAAGATCACCGAGTTCTTTTAAGTTTGCACGCTTGGCGGCATACTTGTCGATCATCTTTTGACGCTTTAAGTCGCGGGCAACAATTGATTTTTTAGCCATTAGTTATTCTCCTTTTCGAATGGGAAGCCAAATTTCTCGAGCAATACCCGGCTATGGGCTGGCTCTTTGGCCTTGATTACAAATACTACCTGTAAACCATGTAGTGTGGTTGTCTCATCAAAACTTAGTTCCGGGAAGACTGATTGGTCAGTCATGCCAATGCTGTAGTTACCAAACTTATCAAAGGCTGTAGCCTTAACACCGTGGAAGTCACGCAAGCGAGGCAAAACTATGTTCACCAAGCGGTCCATGAATTCGTACATGCGCTGATCACGCAAAGTTACTTTAAGGCCAATTTTGTTGCCTTCACGTAGTTTAAATGAAGCGATTGATAGCTTAGCAGTAGTTTGGATTGGTTGCTGGCCGGTAATTTTCCGTAAAGTATTGGTAGCAACTTCCATTAACTTCTTGTCGTCTTTGGCTTTACCAAGGCCGGAGTTAACAACGATCTTTTCCAAACGAGGTACTTCATTGATGTTGTCTAATTTAAGTTCTTTTTGAAGTTCCTTGGCGATCTTGGAATTATAGAGATCTTTTAGACGGGCAGTTGTGACAGTTTTAGTAGCCATTACTTGATCTCCTTCCCAGATTTAGCAAAGACACGGGTCTTTTTACCTTCTTTAGTAACTTTGTAGGCAATCCGGCCGGGCTTCTTGGTGGTAGGATTAACTAAGCCGACTTTTGATACCCAAATTGGCTTAGTAATCTCACGGATTTCACCGCGGGGGTGACGCTGGTCCTTCTTAATGTGTTTTTTAACGACATTAATGCCTTCAACCGTAACCTGGTTAAGTTTAGGATGAACTTCAGTCACTTTACCGGTTTGGCCTTTAAACTTACCAGCTCGCACCATCACGGTATCACCAACTTTTAATCGAATCTTAAAGTCAGCCATTATAGGACCTCCGGTGCGAGTGAAATAATCTTGTTGTAGCCAGACTCACGCAATTCACGAGGTACTGGGCCAAAGATACGGGTAGCTTTAGGTAATTTGTTCTCATCGATAATTACGGCAGCATTATCGTCAAAACGGATAGTCGAACCATCCTTGCGCTTAATTGGCTGCTTGGTGCGAACTACAACCGCCCGGACGACAGTTTTCTTCTTAACATTACCACTCGGGTTAGCTTGTTTGACGGTTGCAACAATCACGTCACCGACCCGGGCGTAACGACGGCGGGTACCACCTAAAACACGGATGCACAAAATTTCTTTGGCACCGCTGTTATCTGTAACTAGTAAGCGTGATTCTTGTTGGATCATTATTTTTCTTCCTTGACGGCTTTCTTAGCTGTCTTTGGCTCTGCTTTAACCTCTTTAGGCTCTTCAACCTCTTCAGCCGTGACTTTATCAACTGTTTCGTTGGCTTTTATCTGAGCCTTTTCAACAATCTTAGTCATAACAAAGTGCTTGTGAGCGCTAATTGGTTTAGTTTCGGTAATTGTAACCTTATCACCAACCTTAGCCTCATTCTTTTCATCATGAGCTTGATAGCGCTTGGTTGAAGTGTATTGCTTCTTATATAGTGGGTGGGTTTTACGGCGCTGAACACTAACGACAATGGTCTTATTGCCTTTGTCAGACGCTACAATACCGGTCATTTCTTTTGCCATTACATGGTCTCCTTGGTCAGTTGTTCACTCATAACAGTTAACATACGGGCTAAATCTTTACGCTTGTGGCGGATAGCTCGTACGTTAGTGGTTTCGCCGTTGTACAGGCTGCGTCGCATGTTAGCGATTTCTTCACGCAATTTAGTGCTCTCAGTGGCTAATTCTTTAGTGCTTAGCTTACGGATTTCAGCGATTTTCATTACGCGTCCTCCTTAACCAAGAACTTAGTTTTAATAGGTAACTTATGAGCCGCTAAACGCATAGCTTCACGGGCAGTTTCCTCGTTGACGCCCTGCATTTCAAACAAAATCGTGCCTGGGCGGACTTTAGCTACAAAGAATTCTGGGTTGCCTTTACCGCTACCCATCTTTACATCCTGCGGTTTGCGGGTGACTGGAGTGTGCGGGAAAACCCGGATCCAAATCTTACCACCACGCTTAATGTAGCGGGTCATAGCCTGACGGGCAGCCTCAATTTGACGAGCCGTAATTCGCTCCGAGCCTTGCGACTGCAGCGCGTATTCACCAAAAGCAATGTAGTTACCAGAAGTAGCTACGCCGGTGATACGGCCCTTACGCACCTTGCGGTGCTTTTGACGCTTAGGCATCAACATGCTAGGCTACCTCTCCTTTGTAAATCCAGACTTTCACGCCAATAATGCCGGCGACAGTCTTGGCATCGACTTGAGCGTAATCAATGTCGGCACGCAAAGTGTGTAGCGGCACAGAACCGGCTACTTCTTTTTCACGGCGAGACATTTCAGCCCCGTTAAGTCGGCCGGAAACTTCAATTCTTACACCCTTAGCGCCGGATCGCATGGTTGCGGCAGCAGCTTGCTTAACGGCACGACGGAACGAAATTCGTCGCTCTAGTTGGTGAGCAATATTCTCGGCAACTAACTTAGCGTAAAGCTCAGGCTTCTTAACTTCTTCGATATTCACTCGAGTTGGTACGCCATAAATCTTTTCAATAGCTGTCTTAAGTTCTTGGGCACCGGTACCACCGCGGCCGATAACAACACCGGCTTTAGCAGTTGCAATTGTAATAGTAACTAAGTTTGGTGAGCGCTCAATATCTACTTTATTAATAGCGGCACGAGAACCAAGCTTAGTTGAAATCATTTTACGCACAGCCAAATCCTGGCTTAGGTATTTAGCGTAATCACGCTTGTTAGCAAACCACTTACTGCGCCA
>CAZBLI010000015.1:10820-14537 GCA_964492785.1 uncultured Candidatus Saccharibacteria bacterium | reverse complement strand
TTAAGCACAATCGTGTTGACAGACCCGAACAGTGCATTTAAGATGTGTTTAGCGCTTGAATAAAAAAAGTGCTCAAAAACAAAAACGCATCTGTAACAACGGCTTCTCGCAAGCCGTTGTTCCATGAAAAACCAATCCAAAACTATTAAAATAAAAACGACCAAAAACTTCATCAAAAATAGCCCCCGTACACTTGCCGGGGGTTATTTTTTTATCCAATTGGCTGAGAGTTAGCTGAAAATATAAATGTTTTGGGCTACAATACTCCGCACAATGAGTTCATGCATCCAAAGCATTATTGATATAGGTGTTGGTGGCATACTTGTTGATATTGAGTGCCACCTCAGTAATGGCCTTCCCGCCATAGTAATCGTTGGCTTTGCTAATAAAACTGTGGCCGAATCTAAGGAAAGAATCAGGGGTGCATTTACAAATTCTCATCTGGAGCTCCCTAAAAAACGAATAACTATTAACCTAGCGCCTGCCGATGTTCCAAAGGATAGCCCCAGCTTTGATCTGGCGATTGCCACAGCCATATTAGTGGCCAATAATCAGTGTACGGCCCCTGATAAAGCTCTTATTATAGGAGAGCTAGGCTTAACTGGTATTATACGGCCAGTTAGAGGTGTTATTGGTAAGATAATAGCCGGCCGAGGCATGGGCTTTGCTGATTTTTATGTGCCGTATGAAAATTTAGACCAATCATTACTAGTGCCAAATGTTAATATCTACCCAGTCATTACTCTCTATGATCTCTATCTTCATCTAGCTGGTACAAAACTAATCAAGCCGATTAGATCCGGCAAAAATATTGTTAGCCATAAAAGCCCAATGACTAGAGAAGACTTTAAAGATATTGTTGGCCAAGCCCGCGCTAAACGAGCCTTAGAGATTGCCGCGGCCGGGCATCATAACATTTTGCTGAACGGCGCGCCGGGATCTGGTAAAAGCATGTTAGCGAAAGCCCTGCCTTCTATCTTGCCCCTTTTAAGCCGTGGAGAAATTCTGGAGGTTACGCATTTACACAGTTTGGCTGACAAACAATATGGCCGGATTATTACTGAACGGCCTTTTAGATCGCCCCATCATAGTTCTAGTAACATTTCTGTGGTTGGCGGCGGCCAAATCCCTAAACCAGGTGAAATTAGCTTAAGCCATAGAGGAGTGCTCTTCCTTGATGAACTGCCTGAGTTTAACCGCTCAACCATTGAGGCTTTGCGCCAACCCTTAGAAGACAAATTTATTACCGTAGCCAGAGCTAAAGAAAGCGTCAGAATGCCAGCAAATTTTATTTTGGTAGCTACTTCTAACCCCTGTCCTTGTGGTTATTACGGTACGACAAAAGATTGTATCTGTTTGCCTCATCAAATTAGCCATTACCAACATAAGTTATCAGGGCCAGTTTTAGATCGAATTGATTTATACCTAGAAGTTGATGATGTGGCTCACGACAAGTTAATGGATGAACAAAACCAAGAGGAAAGTGCTTCAATTGCCAAAAGAGTTGAAAAAGCCCGCCAACGCCAGCATCAGCGCTTTGGTTCATCTCAAAAAACAAATAATGATATGAGTAATCATGATACTAAACGCTTTGCTCACTTGGCGCCTGCCTCGCTTCAACTTTTAAACCAGGCGTCTAATCGACTGCAGATTTCAGCCCGTGCCTATATGAGAATCATTAAGGTGGCCCGTACAATTGCCGATTTAGATAATTCTGAAGAAATTGCGCCTGCCCACATTAGCGAAGCTCTGCAATACCGCCGCCGCAACAATACATAAATAATAGCTACTGCTTATTTTCTTGACCCCCGTTGTCTTATCTGTTACAATCAATCGAACCTAAACAATTCAAGGAGCCATTAAAATAGCTAAGACGTCGCGCCTGAACCAAGAGATTCGGGCACCTCAGCTACGTGTGATTGGTGAAGATGGCCGCCAGCTAGGCGTTTTAAGCCGAGCCGAAGCCCTCCAAGCCGCCCAGGAAGCTGACCTAGATTTAGTAGAGATTTCGCCCAACGCTGATCCGCCAGTGGCCAAGATTATCGACTGGGGCAAGTTCAACTACCAGCGCACTAAGCAGCTGCAAAAGAACAAACGAAATGTCAAAGCTCAGGACGTTAAGCAGATGCGTTTCGGGTTAAAGATCGGCGATCACGATCTTGATGTCAAACTGCGGAAAATCACTGATTTTCTAGAGGAAGGACATAAAGTAAAGATCACGGTCTTTTACCGGGGACGTGAAATGGCCCACAAGGATTTAGGCTTCAAATTAGCCGACCGAGTGATAGAAATGCTTGGCGACAACATTGCCGTTGACCAGCAGCCTCAACTGGCCGGCAAACAATTAAATTTTGTTATAAGAGGAACAGGAAAACCCCATGCCAAAACTGAAGACTCATAGCGGTACCAAGAACCGAATACGCATTACCAAGAATGGTAAGGTTATGCGTCGTCACACTATGCGCAGCCACTTCTTGGCTAAAAAGAGTGCGGCTCGCAAGCGTAAAATGGACGGTGTTGAAGAAATCACCGGCCGCAACGCTAAAAGTATCAAACTGAAATTGGGAGCCAAATAATGCGAGTTAAACGAGGCGTTGCTGCCCACAAAAAGCACTTGAAGATCCGCCATGCTACCAAGGGCATGCAAAAGTCACACCGTTCATCTGTTAAACGTGGTAAACAAGCTATCACTAAGGGCTTACACTACGCTTACCGTGACCGCCGCAACAAGAAACGAACTTTACGCCAGCTCTGGAATGCCCGTATTAACGCCGCTGCCCGCTTGAACGGCACAACTTACTCTCGCCTAATTGCCGGCCTTAAAGCCGCCAACATTACTTTAGACCGTAAAGTTTTGGCTGAACTAGCCGTCAACGAACCAAAAGCTTTCGAAGCCGTTGCCAAAGCTGCCAAAAAATAACTAATTATTTTGAGGATGTGTTAACGGTCCACCTTCAGGCTTTAAGTTACCTTCATTATCTATGCGGCTTATGGCATCATCTATGAGCACATTATGTGTGATACTTAAACAACTTACCTCTAACCAACCAACACCTATATTACCAAGAGCTTGTTTTACAAGCGCTTCACTTTCATCAGACGCTACTTGCTTGGATTCGCCATTAACACCAAAGTGAATACGCGCTCTACCTTTGCTATTTATTCCGAAGTTAGCACCTCTACCAACAAGCTCATCTGAAATTAGACTTCCTAATTCTCGTGGCAAACTTAGTCCATCCATAAACCTGGTTTCAACACCTGCCGTCCACATGTACTCTGTCATTCATTTAATTCTAACAAAAATACCGCCAACTTGGCGGTATTTTTAGTGTCAGATTATCCGTAAGCCGGGTTCTGTTCTATCTGGCCATCTATCTAGCCTCGGCGTTGCCGCCAAGGTCAAGCGGTTCATTGATGCACTCTGGCGGGAAACCATCTCGAGTCGTCGAGAAAGAATCCATCTCCTTGCAGCAGGCAGGGTTTACCTCTTCGCTTGGTCACCCAAGCGAACTGTGAGCTCTTACCTCACTCTTTTCACCCTTGCTCCGATAAATCGGGGCGGTATTGTCTCTGTGGCACTTTCCCTAAGGTTGCCCTCGGTTGCTGTTAGCAACTGCCACTTCCCTTCGCTGCCCGGACTTTCCTCGTACCTTGCGGCACGCGGCCAGTCGATAATCTGACCCCAATATTATACCATAAGTTCTTTGTTTGTGAATA
>CAZBLI010000015.1:8512-10720 GCA_964492785.1 uncultured Candidatus Saccharibacteria bacterium | reverse complement strand
GTAAAATCAAAATTTATGATCTTTAGTGCCGTACGTTCATTAATATCCGGGCCATAGTAATTTTTAAAAGTTTTAATCATGTCCTCGCGCGAATCAAAAATTTCTCCCGGACCTAAATCGTCACTATGTATTTCGCTAAGTCGCTTTTGGATGACTGAATTCACGTGACCGGTACCAATCACCTGCCAACTACTAGGAATTTTAGGATCAACTTTATCGATAATACCGACAGTGTCATCGACACTTATATTCTTTTCGTCATTAATACGCCAGGTATTTTTCTTCTCGCCGCTCAAGATTAATTTAGCTATTTTGTGGCTGACTTTTAAATATTTCACTGAGCCTTAACCTCATCAATTGCTTTAGCTAATTCCCTATCTTTATCTGTTATTTGGCCATCAGCCTCGTGCGTGCTGAGCCAAACTTCGACTTTATTATATTCGTTTGTCCATCGTGGATGATGCTGCTTGGACTCAGCTATTTCAGCCACTTTAGTCATAAAATCAAAGGCTTGCTTGAAGTTATCAAACTCAAACTTGCGATACAAACCTTCTTTTGTTTCCTGCCACATGCTTACTATCTTAACAGATATCGGGTAAAATAAATTCTTGAATCAGGGTGTAGCTTAGTTGGTAAAGCGCCGGGCTGGGGGTCCGGAGAGCGGAGGTTCAAGTCCTCTCACCCTGACCACAATGAAAATAAAACACCCTGCCGAGGCGGGGTGTTAATCAACAATATCCGTGCAGCATTTGCATTTAGTGCAAGGAAGAAGTGAGCAACGGAATGAGCCGTATTAATATACGGTGAATGAGTAGCGGAACTTATGACGCTGCAATAAAGCAAAAACGCTAGCGGAGTTTCGAGCTTGGCTCGAAAGCAGGCTAGCGTGATGCAGTGCGGATGAGCTGTATGACAACCTGGATTGTTTAGACCAGGTGGGTGCTCGCACGTACCGGCCACGGCCGGGACAAATCTTGAGCTCCCTAATGATAAGTATTCAGATTATCATTATTAAGCTTCCGCTAACCTAATTATATCGTCTTTACCCGGTCCGCTACAACTAAAAACCAAGCAACTTTAAGACTGCGGCGTTAAGATTTATTAATATTTGGGTGAAGGCGTTTACAGTTAAGATTAAGAAAATAATTATAAAGAACCCGTAGCGTTCTATTTGGGCCATAACTTCCTGGACTGGTTCTGGCGCAAAGGCATATAGCAATCGTGAGCCATCCAGCGGCGGTATTGGGATCATATTAAAAACAAATAGAGCGACGTTAAGTTGCACGAAAATTGAGATAGCTTGCAACACACCGTAAGCTGTTCCCACAGGTGTTAAATGCAGAATTATAGCACCAAAAATGGCTAATAGTAGGTTTGTAAATGGACCGGCCAAGGCAATCATAGCGGCGCCATATTCACCATATTTAACCCGATTAGGATTAAATGGCACCGGCTTGGCAACGAGCAACGGTACATGAAAAACTACCAAAGTTATTAACGGGAGCAATATGGTTCCAAACAGATCAACATGACGCAAGGGATTTAGGCTAATCCTGCCTTCTAGCTTGGCGGTATCATCGCCTAGCCAATTGCCCGTAAAAGCATGCATCATTTCGTGAACCGTAATCGAAATCACCAAAGACACGAACAGCGCAATTATTCCACCGGATCCTAAGTTATCTAACATACCAAATTAGTATAGCAGTAGTGTTGACTTATAGAGGTAAAACAGATACAATACTGCCTTATGCAAGTATGTGATATCACAGGTAAAGGCAAGCAGTTCGGACATAATGTCAGCTTCTCGCAGCGCCACACTAAAAAGGTCTGGAAACCTAACCTTCAGACTAAAACTGTTGTTATTGACGGTAAAAAAGTTAAATTGAACGTCAGTGCCCAAGGTATCCGCACCCTCAAAAAACAAGGTTTAATTAAGTAATTACTCTTCGGCAAGAAAAGTAATCTCGCCAAAATGATTCATAAAATCTAGGTGAAGGTGAACTTTTTGCTGCCAGCCTTCATCATCAGGCACAGCTTCTTCAAAAACTACTGGCGGCGTACTAGATGATCTAAAACGCCCTTCTATGTCAGCGATGTCGTCAGCTGAAGTTACTATTTTAATTGGCTCAACATGAACAGCACCTTCTAGAAACCTTCGTCCAGCTTCAAAAACTATTCTTAAAGCATTATTGGACTTCTGTAATCTAG
>CAZBLI010000015.1:0-8412 GCA_964492785.1 uncultured Candidatus Saccharibacteria bacterium | reverse complement strand
AGATTTTAGTTTTAGCTTAGCTAGGCGCTCTTTGGGCTCCATAGCTAGATCTTTAATAGCGCCTTCAAGGTCCTGCTGCGGTACTTCGAATTTAAGCTTGCTGTCGGCGTAATGAGCGGGCACGACAATCTTTGGTTCAATTTTGCGGATTACTTTGAGTGCTCCAATGGCATCCAGTGTGTAACCGCTGCCACCAACCGGTATTAGGAGGACGTCTACTGTGCCAATTTTTTCTAATTCACTATCGGTTAATTCAGGATAAATGTGCCCAGCTACGGCTATTCGGATATCATCTACAATAATTTTATAGATGGTGGCTGATAGTTTTTTCTCTTCGTCCATGTGAGAGCGGGCTGGAATGCCCTGTATGGAAATATTAGCAACTTCGTACTCGCCAGGCTGGTCTATCATCAAGCGAACTTCGTCTTTTAATTCTTTGTGAGGCCCGGTAAATAAAGCAATGTCGCCAGCTTTGGTGATTGATTTAGCACCCAGTTCAGCCAAGTTATCATCGATAACAACAGCTGCCTTTTTGCTGACAATTTTAAAACAATTAGCACCGTGAAATTCGATTTCCATTAAGACTCCTTAAGAATGTTTTGTTTATCAATTACGATTTGCTTTTTAGATACTAAAACGTCGGACAAGAAGCGGTCTTTGACTTGTTTGCGGTATTCAAAATCTGGCAAGGTCATGACTGTAAAGCGAATTTCTTTGTTTTCTTTTTCTTCTAAATCCTGGACGTATTTATTTACTTTGGTTTGATTAACGTCGCCAACGATTAGCATATCAACGCCGCTGGTGTCATCGCGTGTGAATTGGCCAGTGTAAATCACCAACTCAACATTACCCAAACTCTTAAGTTCAGCTACTTCTGGAGTGTCTTTAATGACTGTATCTATAGCCTTCTCTTCAACTTTGTCATCTTTAGCCTTGGACTTAGATGGCTTGGCCGCAGCCATTGGTTTGCCGCCAAAGATAGCTGCCAAAGGCTCGTAGAATTCATATTTTTGATTAACTTCATAATAAAGCCGGTTATTGTTGTTATCAGAGGCAATAATTCCCATGCTCAGTAAGTTTGCCAGCTCACGGCGAACCGAATTGATTTGTTCATCTATTTTTCGGGTTATTTCGCGCACGTAAAATGAGCGGTTGGGGTTGCTGTAGAACAATTGCAGCAACTTTACCCGAGTCTTACTCCCAAATAATTGCTCGATCATATAGGTATTGTAACAAAAGTCTGCCCGGGTGTACGACTTATTTGTTCAAAAACTTTTTTACAAGAGTTATTGCTTCTTTGGAACCTTTAATCCAATGAATACTTTTGTTTCGTTTAAACCAGGTTCGTTGTTTTTTTGCCAGCTGCATAGAGCTACTAATAATGCGCTGGCGGGTTTCATCGCGGCTTTGCTTATTATCAAAATATAATTGCCACTCGCGATAGCCAATGCCTTTCATGGGTTCCGTTTGCCAGCCATATTTTTCAGATAATCGATTAGCTTCATCCTCCAGGCCTTCGGCCAGCATTTGGTCAACTCGGGCTGTAATACGACTTTCCAGCTCCTCTTTGGGTCTGGTTATGCCTAAAATTAAGGTGTTAGGACGTAATTCTGACTTTTCTGGTCGAACCCCACCCGATTGAATTAAGCGCACTAATCGACGCTTATTGCGCACATCTATACCCGTAGTATCGAGGCCTTTTTGTTCTATTAACTCCAATAATTCTTCAAGCGAAAGTTGGTCTAACTTTTGCCTTTCATCAGCCGAACCAGCCGGTAGAAAACCATAGTCATAAATAACGCTATCTATATAAAGACCGCTGCCACCTACTAATATAGGTAGTTTATTTTTGCTTAGTATACTTTGTATAGCATGATCAGCTTGGCGTTTAAATTCGGCTGCGCTGAAGCCATCAGCCGGCTCAGCTATATCTATTAAATGATGTGGAATCTCAGCCTGCTCAGTCTTACTCGGCTTGGCCGTTCCAACGTCAAAACCTTTATAAACCGTCCAGGCATCAGCACTAATAATTTCACCATTAAACTGACGGGCTAGCTCCATTGCCAGAGAGCTTTTGCCCGACGCGGTCTCACCAACAATAACTAAAAGCGGTCCGGTTGCCATAATAGATTCTCGACATCAACTTTTAAATCATACGAAACTTCTACGCCTTCGGCGACCAAGACTTGGCGCTGACCTTCGACGCCCCCGGGATAACCAGCCGCCAGGCTGCCATCTTTATGGACGACTCTTTGCCAAGGTAAATCAGGATCGCCAAAATGAGCCACACCACCGACAATCCGCGCTGATCTAGGGCTGCCGCAAAGAGCCGCAATTTGGCCATAGGTCATTACTTTACCCTTAGGAATCTGAGCCACTAAAGCCTGAACCCGATCCCGGAAATCATTGCTAGGTTTGTTCATTTAGATATTCCAGTAGTGCTGGCCAATCCTTACATTTAACCAAATCAGCAGGCGCCTCGTGATGCCACCCATAATCACCGAATAAAACCGCTTTGATGCCTTCATTTTTGGCGCTTTGGCAATGTTCAATGTTGTCATCTATCAGCCATTCGGCACCCAGTTCTTTGCATAACTGCCCCTTCGACTTCTTTTCGTCATCTTTTTCAGTGAAATGTATCGATACAAATATGTCGCCTAGTTGAGTTTTTAGCCATTCCTTTGTCTTTGGCTCCCATGTATGTGGCCTAGATGTAATTATTATCCATTGATACTTCTTGCTAAGCTCACCTAATGCAAAAGCAGCACCAGCTAATAGTGGTACATGTGATTGGTCTTCTTCCATTTCTTTTTCTAAATCAGAATAATTAATATCTATGCCATGACTTTTCCAGATTCGCTCATAATAACCCCAGTAACCCTGATTAGGCACTTTATAATGTTCTGGCCCTAATTGTGCGCCTGTTCGTTTATTAACCCGGACTCGTAGAGTCTCGGTACTGTCTGCAATAACATCATCAATATCGATGGCAATAATTGGTTTGGTCATAGGCTGCTTTTAGGGGCGCGGGATTGAACTTCGGTGGCAATTTTTTGCAGGAAATCGTCTAATTTATGGGCATCGTTTGATTCTTTGGCCACCAGATCAACCCTGATCCGGGGGGTCACGTGGCTGGATTCAATTTCTTTATCGCCAATTACAATTGAATATGGCACTTTCATGATCTCGGCTTGGCGGATCTTCTTGCCGACTGATTCGCTATTATTGTCCAAGCCAGCTCTAAGGCCTAAAGCTTTGGCTTGCTTAACGACTTTTTCGGCGAACTCAACGGTCTTTACCTCTTGGTTCAAGGTGATAACCCGGATCTGCTCTGGCGCCAACCAAACCGGGAATTTACCAGCGCTATGCTCAATGTATATAGATAAGAATCGCTCAATTGAGCCCATAATGGCGGCATGGATCATTATGATACGCTCGCGCTCGCCCTTTTCATTAATACAGGTTAAATCAAAGCCTTCCGGCTGGTTAAAGTCCAGCTGAATGGTAGCCACCTGCCAGACCCGGCCAATTGCATCCTTGGCAATGAAATCAATCTTGGGCCCGTAAAAAGCCGCCTCACCAATACCGTTAATGTACTTGTCACCGACCCGGCTCTTAATAATACTTAAAAGCTGTTTCTCGGCTGATTCCCAAGCTTTTTCTGAGCCAGAATAAGCTTTCATTTTCTCTGGGTCATGCGTTGAAAAACGGACTTCCAGGTCAAAACCGCAAACTCCATAGAATTTTTCAATAATATCCCAGACTTTGTTTGCTTCATCTTCAACTTGCGTATTGCGACAAAAGACATGCGCATCATCCTGGGTGAATGCCCTAACACGAGATAAACCAGATAGCTCACCGGTTTGCTCATCACGGTAGTCCATGGTGGTTTCACGGTATCTAACCGGTAGTTCTTTATATGAATGAGGTTTGCGGGCATAAATCTGAGTATGGTGAGGACAGTTCATCGGTTTCATAGCAAACTCGTGTCCTTCACGGGTTTTTACCTTAAATAACTCCTCCGAGAACTTCTGCCAGTGACCACTGGCAATGTAAGCTTCTTTTCTGGTGATATGAGGAATGGTGACTTCTTGGTACTCATAACCGTCCCTTAACTCCTGCACAAAGCGATCGAGCTCCTTACGAAGTACCGTGCCGTTTGGTGTCCACAGCGGTAAGCCTGGTCCAATTAAATCTGAGAAGGTATAAAGATCAAGTTCCTGCCCTATTTTACGATGATCACGAGCCTTAGCTTCTTCAAGCATCTTTAGATGTGCTGCCAAATCTTCTTTATTATCAAAGGCTACACCGTAGACACGCTGCATCTGGGCATTGCTCTCTTTACCCCGCCAGTAAGCGCCCGAGACACGCATTAACTTAAAGGGTCCTATCTTACCGGTTGAATGTACATGCGGACCGCGGCAGAGATCTGTAAAATCACCGTTGGTATAGAAAGAAACTTTGTCGACCTTGCTATCTTTAGAGGCCAGGCCCAGTTCTTCTACATCTAATTCTTTAGCTACAGTGGTACCAGCTCTTTTGAGGTCGTTTAAGAGCTCTTCTTTGTATGGTTGTTTATGGGATTGTGCCCAGTCAATGGCCGCCTCTACCGGCTTCTCAGACCGCTCAAACGTCTGGTCTTCGGCAATAATTTTGTGCATCTCGGCTTCTATTTGCTTAAAATCTTCTTCTGACAGCTTCTTTTTGCCCAAATCAATATCGTAATAAAAACCGTTCTCTACTACTGGTCCAACACCGAATTTAGCGGTTGGCCATAATTTTTGAACGGCACTAGCTAAAACATGTGCGGCTGAGTGGCGCATGGCATGCAAATGCTCTGAATT
This sequence comes from uncultured Candidatus Saccharibacteria bacterium, assembly GCA_964492785.1. Classification (GTDB taxonomy): domain Bacteria; phylum Patescibacteriota; class Saccharimonadia; order Saccharimonadales; family JANWIN01; genus CAZBLI01. Next base: position 3,568 of record CAZBLI010000015.1, on the reverse strand, counting down.
GGTGTCAGTCTCTCCCATTGGTTTAATCTTATCACTCTCTGTTAAATGACCAAAATTAGATTTTATGCCCCAATATAAATGAAAAACGGTTGAATGATCTCGCAATGTCATTCAACCGTTAGGTTTTGAGTGTAAACCACTCGCAAAACTTCACCTTACAACCCTGTTTACCAAGGTTGTAGATACTATCTTAGCAGTATTAGTATTATATGGCTAGTACAAAAGAGTTGTTTTTTATACAAAGATCGTGGGGATAAGTTTAGCAGTTTTAAACTCATATATGATAACAACATACAAAAAACGGTGGGTAGATTTACTTTTTGAGCATTATTAGCTATGCTGTACCCTGTTAGCCTGGTTTTTTATCCAGTTTTTCAAGCCAAGAAGCGGCTTTGCCGATTCGACTGTTTGAAAAACTGAGAGGAGAAGTCTAGCATTAAGTCGAAGTTTTTACTTCGGTAAAAACAAGACAAACGCGCAGGCTTGGACGATCGGGCGATTAGCTCATTTGGCTAGAGCGCCACATTGACGTTGTGGAGGTGACAGGTTCGAGCCCTGTATCGCCCACCAATTTAAGAGGTCAACTTCGGTTGGCCTTTTGAATTGGTGCCCCATATAGGGTAAGAACCGTGCGGCGTAGCCGAGGTTCGACAAACAAAGCCACGCGCAGAAGTTTACTTCGAGCATGGCTTAAGTTTGGTAGCGCAGCGTAACAGACTTAAGCATTAAAACTAACCTTAAACTGCCCACATTTTGTCCCCACCCCTACCCCTATTTTCATCCCGCTTAAGGTGTTAGGAGCATTGACTAACTTAGTTATTTATGTTAGCATTACCGAGTTAAACGGGAGGCGCTCAATTTTGAGTACCAACGGTTCGCTTGAGAGCTTTAAGCTCTTTTATGAAGAATTAACTTCTTCCAAGCCAATAAGTCGAATACGACGCGTCCGTCCCGCTGCAGCAGCTAGCAAATAAGTTAGCCGGTTGCGAAGGACAGATGAGAAAGCCCAGATTGGTGGATCTGGGGCTTTTTATTTCCACGGTTTTACCCTGCTTTTCCACTTGGTTTATCATTAGCGTTATGTCAATATATGGGTATGGTATGCATATATTGCGGCGGAGCCACTAAAGTAGTTAACTCCCGCGCCCAAAAAAAGCTTAATCAAACATGGCGTCGGCGTGAATGCAAAAGCTGTAAAGCTGTATTTACCACGGTGGAGGCTGCCGATTTGCCTGTTTCGGTACTTTATGTAGGTAAACATGGTAATACCGAACCCTTTCAAAGAGACATATTGTTTATCAGTATTTATGAATCCTGCAAGCACCGACCAGATGCGGCAACTGTGGCGACCGACTTAACTCGCACAATTATTAGCCAGCTTCTAAACAAAATCGAGAATGCCAGCTTAAATCGGGGCCAAGTAATTGATACTGCTACTGAAATACTAAAACGCTTCGATAAAGCTAGTGTCGTACAATATCAAGCCTACCACCCTGTTTAAGCTTTTTTATCTTCGACTACGGCCTTTTCTGTAACATCAAAAGTGCCGATATAGCGCTTAAACATAAGATGGGTTTGGGCATTTATTGCCGCTGTGGAATTAAAAACTAGTCCCACCACAGGTGTTAGAATCCACTGCCAAACAAAACCAAAAGCCCGCTGCTTTTTTTGATGTGGCGGTCGTTGTGGTAATGTGGCAATTCCAATATAAACCACAAACAGTAGCGCTATAAGTGCAATCGTATTAATTGTACTGACAATGTTGGGTAAACGATGAGCGATAATATCTGAGTTAGCGTGGGCATTTATAAACAGAGGTGCCCAGCCCGAAAGTAAGATTAAAGGCGCAGAGGTGGCCCAACCAACATGAGATTCCAGCAGCCGGTTAAACTTAAAGAAGGCATCGACTTTACTGACTTTATTCTTAGTAAAGAAGGCTTTACTGGCAACATAAGCCACATCCGAAGCACCATAAGTCCAGCGCCTAATCTGCTTAAACTGGGCTTTGGTGGTACGAATGCGCTTACCGGCAAAAACCGCATCCTGATAAATAGGCGCATATATAGGTAGAACTTCGTGGTCGCCGTCGTAGCGGAAGTAAGCCCGCCAAAATTGATGGCCATCTTCAACAATTGTACGCACACTCCAAAAGTCCATGTCTATTAAGGCGTCCAAACTTTGGCTATGGGCTGAGAAGTTGCGTAATGCTTGTGGCCGCATTGAATTAGCTAAATGAAAATAAGTATTTGAAATTGCACACAATCTCATAATGGCTGGTACATCCCAAATGTTGTTATTGTATAAAGCCGGCGGCTGATAAGATTTTTGTTTCCTGTTTTCGGCTGAAATATATACATAAGTAAGTAATGAGAAGTAATTCTTGTCAGTGCGGTTATCGGCATCAAGTGTGGTGATCATAATTCTAGATGGATCGATCTTTTTGCTATTAGCCCACTCGGCTACTCTGCGTCCCGTACAGGTGGCATTAGCACCCTTACCAGGAATTTCACCTTCTAACAGAGTATGCTCAACTGCTTCAGCATAGTAGAACTTATCTTTATACTGTTTGAGTGTTTCAGCTGTCTCTTTTTTCTTTTGTTCTGTGGCCCGTTCTTCATAGGCAATAAACAAAGCAGTTTTTCGATTTTCAAAGCCCTTTGTATTAATTATGTGTTCAATTGTCGGGTGAATAATGGCTTGAGACTCGTTGTAAGTACAAATAATAACCACCTGAACAACTTCGTTGGGCAGCATGTTGATTAAGTTGCCCTTAACGAGTCTATTTATGTTACCTATGTGTGATTTAACTAATCCCTGCTTGGTACGGCCATGACGCGATACATTTTCTGGATTATAAAAATCTTGTAACAAATCTTCCCAGTCGACTTTTCGGGCCTGTTTAATCTTGCCATAGCCTTCAATAACTCTAGACGACATAGCGGCTGCCCTAATTAATATCACTAGAACATAAATTAAAATAAAAGCCGCAGCTGCCGGTATATAAATCATGCTTAATATTACGGGGGTCAGAAAGACTATTAACGACAACGCACCTGGTAAAATTTCGAAAACTCGATACCAACCCTGCCTGTCCTCTGGATAAGGAATTTCAATGTCTTGAACTCTCATACACCCCCACCCTTAGCGTAGTAGTAATAATGCGTTACTGACAATAATAGCTAAACTTATCAGTAATAAACCCATAGCCAGGATAGAAACTGCAAATTGCCGGTGTATTGGGTAAACTTTGATGCTAAGAGCTGTATTTACTATCAATATAATCGCCAGGAAGAATATAAAGGCTACAAGATCTGAAGCATGGCCAACTTTAAAGGCATTGATGCCTAAATTAGTCCTGTTTTGAACTATATAGCCTTCATTTCGACCTGGGTCTAATCTTAATAAAATCAAAAGTGTGCCCAAGACCGCCAAGAAGGTATTAATGGTCAAAAGCAACAAAATAAAACGATCGTGAAAGTATCCTTTGGGTATTGCCATCTCCGACTAATTTTACACTGTTTTTAATAAAAATACCTCCGATTAGGAGGCATTAATTTAGTTCTGGCGG
>CAZBLI010000014.1:0-14728 GCA_964492785.1 uncultured Candidatus Saccharibacteria bacterium | reverse complement strand
GGATGTTCGGGCGCCAAAACCATAAACGTGGCTCCAAACAATGTATCTGGCCGGGTAGTAAAAACAGTAATATTTTTGTCCTGGCCGTCAATTTTAAAGTCAATTTCGGCGCCTCTAGACTTGCCGATCCAGTTACGCTGCATTGATTTAATTGATTCGGTCCAATTGACATCTTCTAAACCGTCAACTAAGCGATCGGCATAGTCAGTGATCTTGAAGAACCATTGTTTTAGAGATTTTTTAACAACTTCGTTGCCACAGCGCCAACAACGTCCATTTTCGACCTGCTCATTGGCTAAGACGGTTTTATCAAAGGGGCACCACCACTGCAAACTTTCTTTTTGATAAGCTAGATTCTTTTTGAACAACAGCAAGAAAAACCATTGTGTCCATTGGTAATAATCGGGATCACTGCTATTAATCTCGCGGCTCCAGTCGTAGCTGAAACCCATTTGCATTAACTGCTGTTTAAATTTGGTGGTGTTGTCTTTGATAGCCTGCTGAGGACTGATGTGATTCTTGATAGCGTAATTCTCGGCCGGCAAGCCAAAAGCATCCCAGCCCATGGGGTGAAGAACATTATAACCGCGCATGCGATTAAAACGAGCAATGGCGTCGCCAATCGTGTAATTGCGCACGTGGCCGACGTGCATCGCTGCGCCGCTAGGGTATGGAAAGTACTCCAAAATGTATTTCTTAGGCTTCGATTTATCTTCGGTCGCCTGATATATTTTGGTTTCTTCCCATTTAGATTGCCACTTGGCTTCAATTTCTTTGGGATTGTAGCGTCTCATCGGCGCTATTATACGCTAAGCTACCCCTGTTGTCATCTACTGGCCGACATAGACTCCTTTGGAGTCCGCATTTAAGCCTAAAAGTTGGCTGACTGTTACGAATTTATACTCTCCGCTGAGATCTTTGAAAACCTTATCAAGGGCTTGGGCGGTGGCTACACGATCATGCAGTACAACAATCGCTCCAGGGCGAATTTGCTGCTTGATAATCTTAGCTATTTGTTCCGGCTTTTGATAATCCCAATCTTTGGGATCAACATTCCAAAGCACAACGGCCAAGCCAATATCTTTTTGCATGCTCAACAAAAAATCTTCGTATGGCGGTCGAAACAAATAAGGCGCTGGTACGCCAGCTGCGGTTATGGCTTTTTGCGTTAAGCTGACTTGTTGCCTGATTTGTTTAGGGTTTAATTTTAAAAATGAGGGATGAGAATAGCTATGGTTGCCGATATCATTGCCCTCGGCATACATTCGCTTTATTACTTCTTCATTGCCAGCAATCCGATTACCTATTTCAAAGAAAGTGGCATGGGCATAGTGGTCAGAAAGTTTATCGAGTATTAATTTAGTTGAATCTTTATTGGGGCCGTCATCAAAAGTTAATGCTACGCATTTTTGCTTTAGGCAATCATAAGATAGGGGGAGGTTCTGTAAAAACTGAATCGCAAAAAGCTTTGATTGGTCGTTACTGTCTGGCAATACCTGGTCAAGATTTTCTGGCTGAGAGACTTTAGCTAACGTATAGCCAGCTGGTTTAGCCAGCTGGTGGGCATTAGATTTAGTGGCGGCCGGATGACCCGGGGTTTTACTAACTGACCAAATTATTATTGGTGATATTAGCAATCCGACAAACACGGTCAAGGGCACTAAGTAAAACACCGACCTCCGCCTGGAAGGTTGTGACTGCCGATTATCTAATCGCCTTAAACTCACTACCTGCACAGTCTTTACACCATACCGCAAACGTTAAACAGCGGTCAACCAATGCTGGTAGGCTTCGTCGTTACCCTTTTGTATTTTGATATACTCTTCAGCCAAACGCCTAGTAATTTGTCCGGGTTGGCCATTACCAATCGGCCGCTTGTCGATCGATAAGACCGGTACAATTTTGGCACTGCTGCCACAAATAAAGGCTTCGTCAGATTTATATAATTCAGTCCGGTCAATGCTGCGCTCTTGCACCTTAATGCCAAGCTTAGGGGCAATCTCCAACAAACTGTCACGAGTGATTCCCTCTAGAATATCTGTCGATGTATCAGGTGTGGCTAGGACGCCATTTCTAACAATAAAAAAGTTAGCGACTGTGCTCTCAGCAACATGGCCATTATGGTCGAGGGCAATAGCATCGTCATAACCATTTAATATAGCTTCGTTTTTCATTAAGCTGGCATTAACATAACCGCCGTTAATCTTGGCTTTGGCTGGAATGGAATTGTCCATGTTTCTAACCCAGCTGGAGATACATAAATTAACGCCTTGATCTGGCAGTATTTGTCCGAATGGATAAATATAAGCACTTAAACTATTTTTAAGGCCGTGTATTTTTGTGCCGGCAATTAGTTCATCGATGAAAACTGTGACCCGGACTAAAGCTTCTTCCTTAACGTTGTTTCTTTTAATTAACTCCAGCATGGTGCTCTGGAACCGTTCAAATGGCCACTCATTAGTAAAAGAATGAAAATCCATAATACTGGCTGAATTTACCAAGCGGTTATAGTGATCTTTTAACCTAAAGGCATAGAGCTTTTGCTGCTCTTCGTTCCAGCCAAGATTGAAAACCGTGTAGATACTTAAACCATAAAGGATTGGTGAGCTGGCAATACTTAAATTAGCCTGGTCAAAAGGTACAAAATCATCTCTGAAAAATACTTGGGCTTTTTGGTAATCAAATTCCATAATTCTATCCTAATTTATAATCCCTTTTTACTAATCTCACAAATTCTCTCATTAATTCTGGCATTTCTAGACCATGGGCTTTGGCCGACAAAGGATAGAGACTTTGCGCTGTCATACCGGGCATCGTATTTAATTCTAAAACCACCAAATCACCATTGGGCTTAACGATTATATCAATGCGGGACAAATGGCGAGCACCTAATGCCTGATGTACCTGGGTAGCTAAAGTCTGGGCTTTGGATTGTAGCAGTTGGCTAACGTTTTGTGGCGGACATAATTCTTGAGTCCGTCCGTTGTACTTATTTTCATAATCAAATTCCCCATCTTGGGGCGGTACAATCTCTATCACCGGCAAGGCTTTGTTGTCTAAAATTGGCACCGTGATCTCATTGCCAATAACTAGTTCTTCGATCACGGCTTCATTATCTAAACTAAACACTTCCTGGACATGATTCTGGTTAATATTTTCGGGATCTCTCACAATGTAGGTGCCGATGCTGGAACCACCGCGTGAGACTTTTAAAACATGGGGCTCTTTAGAAAGTTTGTGGCTAGCATAAGTTTGCCAAGTAACTGTGTCACCGGCGGCCACTGGTATGTTAAAGTCTTGCAGTTTTTGTCGGGCTAAAGATTTATCAAAACAAATGGCTGAAGCCTGGCTATCACTACCTAAATAAGGCACCTTTAAAGCTTCTAATTGTTTCTGGAGCTTACCATCTTCGCCGCCTTGGCCGTGCAGAATTGGGAATACGATTGTATCTTCACCAACTTTTAAACCGTCTTTGGGATCGGCTTGGTCAACCTCAAAGCCAGCAGTTTCTAAAGCGCTGGCTACAGCTTTGGCTGAACGTTGTGAAACTTCTCTTTCAGGCGAATTGCCGCCGCCCAAAACTAAAATTTTCATGCCGTACTACCAAATTGTTTTTGTTTTACTTTTAACCAGTGTGCCGACTGGCGAACGAGTTTGCTGGAATCCGCCGGGTTGGCTAATAAAATTTTTACAGCTTCTTCTGCAAATACGCCATTTTGGGAGCCTTTGGCCAAAATCACTGCCCCGTTCTTAATTAACGGTTTGATAAATTTGCCTAGTTCGTATGGACTGTTAAAAGTTTTTACATGGCAGCCCTTTTGTTGGGCGGCTGGAGCCAGATATTGGTTGGCATCAGGACCGATAGTTAAGACAATTTCTAGTTGTGAGGGATCACAGTATAAACCAATATCGCTATGGGCTGATTGTGAGTATTTACCTAATTCATTCATATTGCCAAGAATTGCTATCTTTTGTTTAGCTGGTAATTTATAAAGCGTATCGAGCGCACCTTTAACGGCCTCGGGGCTGGAATTATAAGTGTCGTCTATAATGACTGAGTTGTTAACTCCAGCTAGGCGCTGCATACGGCCACTAACAGCTTGAATGGTATGCAATCCTGATTCAATTTCTGCCCCAGACATTTGGGCCAAGTCACCAATCGCCGCTGCCGCTGTAAGGCTATATAGCTGGCTTTCGGCAATGGCTTCATGACTGGCGTGCAGTAAAAGTTGGTTATTCTTCATGACGTCAAATTGATAACCGGACGGATCATACTTTAAATTGCCCAGCTGGTAATTGGCTTGGCCTTTAAGCGAGTAATGTAAGGCTGGCTTTTCTAATGCCTGAATGTATTTGGCGTCCACTAAATCTTTATTAATGATGAGTTGGTTACAAAGCCGGCTGACCGTCAGTTCTTCTTTTGCTACAGCATCAAGATCAGCGAAATATTCCATGTGCTCAGGCGTGATAGCTGTTAAAACGCCAAGATCGGCTTTTAGATATTTCTGAAAAGCTGCAATTTGGCCAGGCCCATCCGTGCCAAGCTCTAATATCACAAAATCAAATGGAAAATCAGATTTAATAACTTTCCTGTTGGTCATAAATACTTTTATCCAGGCTAAGGGATTCAATAAGCTGGGCATGTCTTGCCCAAAGTAAACCAAGGGAATGCTAACCAAATCGTTGTAGTTTCCCTCCTGGAACCTCACTCGATATTTTTGCTTCAAGACTGAGGCTATGGCAAATTTTGTGCTAGTTTTGCCAATACTGCCGGCGATAATAATGGTTTTGAAACTGTGCTTTTTATAAAGCTGATGGACTTGTTTGGCTAAGACGAAAACGACTAAACGTTTCAACAAGGATTTCATTGCCTATATTATAGCTGGTAGTGCTTAGTTTAGGGATATTTAATTATTGGCTGACTTTTTGGATGCGATCTTGAAGTTCGTTGATTGGAATTGTGCTGGCCGGTAATGTGATCGGCTGTTGTAGGTTTTGGTCGGCAACAGTTTCGGACTGGCCAGAGTCGGGGTAGTTAATTTTAACTATTTGCCGCGACAACTTATCAACTGTAATTTCAGCAGTTAAATCCGGGCTGTTGGCATAACTGGAAGGGTCTAGGCCCAAATCACCCAAGCCCAATTCCTTAGTATAGGTTTTCATTAAATCAATATAGGCGGCTGGCTTAATTTTAATGGTATAAACATAAGCCGAACGGTTGTTTTCCTTGACAGACTTAACGCTACTGGCCTCATAGGTATAGACTTGATGGTCATGCATCTGGTCAACCAGCGTTTGGCGCTGTTGGCTATTAAAATTGCCGTAAGGAATAATTGTGACGATGCTTTGGCGATAATATTGGGCGGTCGACGTTTCATTTGGCTTTGGATCACTGCTCTTTCCCCAAACACCAGTAACTTTGCTGGTATCAATCGGCTTGCCGTTGGCAGCTTTTTGAGGTGTAGAAATTTTTACATAACGGCTAAAATCATTGTTGGGCGTGCCAATAGTTTCAGATTTAACTAAAGTATCGCCTTCGGCCGATTTTTGCTTGAGCGTGACATTTGTCTGGACGGCATTGACTGGTCCAAATTGTTCCCTAATAAGTTGGTCAACGGTTCTATCTTGGCCAATTTGTAGAGTGTGCCGGGTTACACTGGCGGTTTGCAGGTTATTGTTTATCATTCCCCAGAAAACATTACTGGAACTCATGTAAACATTTTGCCACCAAAACCATCCGGCAACGATTAAAATTAAGGCCGCTACTAACACAATTACACGCGTAGCAGACGACATGTTATTTGTCTTACTCCCAACTGGCATGCGTCTATTGTACCAGCAACCTAGCAATTTTATTCTTTTTAAGATAGAATCTCTGGGTAATTAAGGGGCATTGGCGCAGTTGGCTAGCGCGCTTCCATGGCATGGAAGAGGTCAAGGGTTCGAATCCCTTATGCTCCACCATCGTGGCCTTACTAGAACCCTGACCCGTCAGGGCCAGCACTAGTAGGTCTGCGTTGGATTCGCTTGGTAACCCAGCACCGCGTCGGCGGATGCCGACGGCGACGACTTCACGCACGAGGAAGAGTTGGTGTCCCGCATCTGGCAGCACGTCTACGGCTGGCGAGCTGAACTGATCGCCGTAGGGCGGCTCGAAGGCCAGCCTGGCTACGAGAGCCAGGTTGAGGACCATCGCCGCGCAGCAGCTCAGAAGGAGGCAGGTCTACGGGCGCTCGTTGCCGAGTACAGCCGGAGCTACGGATCGCCGCTTGTGCCCCAGGGAGACGCTGAGTACTCAGCCGAGGGCTTGGCTCGTCTACTCCAGCCGTCGCCGAAGGACGCAGCCGAGGATTGGTAGATTCTGGCTCCCATGTCATAATTGAGACAGATGAAAAGCTACGAAACGAAGCGAGGAGCACGGCATCGGCAGGTACATCAGGCATGCGATGCAACTGCTCGTCCGGATGGTGACGGGTGCCCGTTGACTACGCGCGAAAGGAATTCCACCCGCTGGGCGCGAGATTCAGTAATGATGGCGTCCAAGGGCGCCCCAGGGGCGACGGCTCAAGATCGAGGCTCGCCTTGCCGAGGTCTCAGGTCGTGTGCCTACACTGGCGCTCCCCGTTCTCGGTTGGTCTCTCGCGTGTGTGCGACAGTAGGTAGAGGGCACGATTGATGCAGCGCGTCTTGGAATCGAGCGAGTGCGAGGAAGGCGCAGGAACACCGGAGCGGCAGAAGATCGCGCTCTTGAAGGCTCACGGTTGCCAGAACGACGTGATCCTCGTCGACGGTTCGCCCGCAGCCAGTGGTCTGACTCCCGACCAAGTCGCGTCGTTCGTTCGAGCGGTGTGTGACCGCGAGAACGCCATCTTCGGAGCCGACGGCGTCTACTTCATCGATAGATCCGTCACGCCCGTCGTCGCGACTTACGTGAACGCGGACGGTACGCCGGCTGAGTACTGCGGCAACGGCATCAGATGCGTCGCTCGCTTCCTTCTCGAAGGCCAGACAAGCCCAGAAGTGCTCGTCGCCTCAGGCGGGACGCTGTTCCGGGCATCGAAGCTCCCGCCCTCAGACGGCGGAGTGCAGAACGTTTCGGTGACGTCGCTTGAGCCGGTGAAGGTTCTCTCGACCTCAGTAGAAATTGCCGAGGTCTCGGAGCACCTGCACTTCGCGCACATTTCGGTGCCGAATCCGCACCTCGTCGCCGTCGTCGATGAATACAGTGAGCAGCTGTTGCGTGACACGGCGGGGGAAGTTGCCGCCAGCGGGGTGTTCCCCGGCGGAATCAATACTTCGCTGGCGCTTCAGGCGACAGCGTCGGATGACGACTTCTTCGTGCACACGTTCGAACGCGGAAGCGGTCTGACGCCATCGTGCGCGTCCGGTGCGGTCGCTGCTGCGACGACCCTCGTAACACTCGGAGCCGCTCCCAGTGGCAAGGATCTGTTCATTCGCAACGTAGGTGGTCCGATCACAGTCCGGATCGATAAGACTGATCGCGGGCTGATTCCGACTCAATCTGGAAACGCCACCTTCATGACGTCCACTGAGGTGTGGCGCGGCGAAGACGGCGACTGGACCTTTGGCGAAGTTGAGTTCCGAGAGGACGAAGGGCAATCGTCCGATTCTCTCTGGTGGGGGAACGCGGACCACCTCAGGCAGCAACACGGAATCACCGTGCCTCAAGAAGTGCTTGAGCGGATGGGGCCGCGCAGCAAGGTCTCAGCTTCCTAGGACGGATCCGAACCGAGCCGTGTCGTTGTGACCGGGCTCCGCATGCGGAAGGTCCACAGCGCGTCTTGTGATTCCTTCTTGGTCGAGGGTGCTCCCTCAACTATGGATTTCCGGCGGTGCCGCTAGCGGCAGACTATCTGTTGACCCGCGAGATCAATCGATGGAGTATTCGCTCGCCAGAGGAACAAATTCGGAAGCGTATTAACGGAGTCCTTAAGAAAGAAGTTGCCCGCCAATCGCGTGACGCAGCCGTGCCCGAACTTTCGCTTCGGCCAAACGACCGTGTATTGTCCAAACTTGCCAAGCACACCGCGAATATGCTATATAGTGAGGGTCTAATAGCGGAGAGGTCTCAAGCGGTAGACGAGATAGAAAGCGAAATATCTGACGAGTTGCGTGAAGCGGAACGCTCACTGCGAGAGCGAGTGCAGGAGCGGGATCTGCTTCTGATGCTTCAAAAATCGGAGATCCGTTCTCTCACAGAAGTGTTCGCCGGGCGACAGGCTCTGGAGCAAGCCGGTCTTACCCCGGAAGATCTATCTGAGCTAGGTCTAGGCGACTTTGAAGCCGTCGTGGATACAGTGACGCGCACGATTACCTCCACCAATAAAAGAGACCGAACGAATCGGTCTTTTTTATTTTCGTGCGCGCCCACCCGCGACGGGTGGTTTTTGTTTTGGTTGTTTTTGTTTCACGCGCCGCGTACGCACGATATATTTATATTAGACGCTTATGGTTGTTCTTTGTCAAGCTCATCTTTACGATACAAAGCTTCTATAACATATGGCTCCTGGAATTTAGCTAGTGCCAATAATGAAATTGCACCTCTAATGCCTAATCCTTGCCACCTTGGCTCCTTATAAGAAAATAAATCTCTAAATAATTCTAGTGGTTTTTTAACGTGCAGCAAAGTAACGACTTCATCGACGTCTTCTATTTCAATAATGCCTTTATTGGTCAAATCTGCCTGTTTTTCAGACTCATGATCTAACAAATATAAAAATGGTCGACAACCTATAGCTCTGGTTATATTTCTGACAAGGTTTTGATCATCCGGCGCAATTCTTTTTATTTCGTCAGTATGATGCCGCACTAAATCCTTAGTTTTCATACTATAAAGTTGCTTGGTGTCATCATAATCAATATTTTCAAGATAAATCGTAAACGGAGGTTCTATTTTAATAACTTCCATGAAGTCTTCTTTACTATGTACAGTGGTACACAGATAGTTGTAGCGATTAAAGAAATTATGGCTGTTTATCGGTTGCCTAGCTGCGGTGGGTAATTCAGCTAAAATTATATCCAGTTCTTCGATTTGATGACTCAGACTTTGCCTGATCGCGACGATTTCACCAACGCGACCCTGTAGGGACGTTAAAGCTAAATCCGCGACAGCCTGAATTCTGACGGCGCGTACTGCTTCAGCAGCAAGTAGTTTGTCTGAATGCAAATTTTCTGGATCAAAACCTAAATCTGTCGCCACTTGATTGAGGTCAACATAATTAAGAATTGGCTCAACGCCTGGAATCTTTTCTAGCTCACTCATGTAGAGTTATTTTATAATCTTATTTACAATAGAGCAATTAAGTCGTCTTCACTGATTTGCTTGGTTCCCAGCTTACGGGCTTTAGCCAATTTTGATTCGCCGACGTTGGCACCGACCACTAAATAGTCAGTGTCCTGGCCAACACTGGACTGAAATGTTCCGCCCAGGGCCCGGATTCGTTCGGCGGCGATATCACGGCCCATTGATTGTAGAGCGCCGGTAATGACAAAGCTTTTGCCTGATAATTTGCCGCCAACATGTTTGACTTCCTCCGGCCAGACATCGAGTTTTCGGAATTTGGCTAATAATGCCTGGTTATCATCATCACTAAACCAGGCCAAAATAGACTCTGCTACTATCTCGCCAATGCCTTCGACTTTTTTAAGATCTTCGTAAGTTGCGCTGCCAAGATTATCAAGCTTCTTATAATGATTGGCTAAATCGATGGCTGTTTGGGCGCCAATGTGCCTTATACCCAATCCATAGATAAACCTGGCTAGTGGCGGTGACTTTTTAGCTTTGATAGCGTCGACTAGTTTTTGGGCAGATATTTCGGCAAATCGTTCGAGTTCTAAAACTTTGGCTTTACTGAGCATGAAGATATCAGCCAGATCGTGAACCAATTTAGCATCAACCAGCGCAGCGACGTTTTTTTCGCCCAGTGTGTCAATATCAAGTGCTCCTTTGCTGGCAAAATGGATTAAGGCTTGCTTGAGCAGCAATTTGCCGGTCGCACCTTTTATACGATAAACTGCCTCGCCCTCCGGCCTGACAAATTCCAGTTCTGGATATTGGCGATTAAGCTCAGCTTCCATATCGAATTTGCGGGCATTCTTGGGCCTGAGCTCGGTTAAGACTTTATTTACTTGGGGGATAATATCGCCGGCTTTATAAATTACAACCGTATCACCCACGCGGATATCTTTGCGGGCAATTTCGTCGGCATTATGCAGGCTGGCATGCTTGACTGTTGTTCCAGCTACAATTACTGGATCAAACACAGCAATGGGCGTAGCCGCACCTGTTCGGCCAATGCTTAAGACAATGTCTTTTAAGACTGTAGTGGCTTCTTCGGCAGGATACTTATAAGCGACGGCGGCACGTGGAGTTTTGCCGACAATGCCTAGCTGGGCGTATTGTTTTTTGTCATTAACTTTAACTGCCAAACCGTCAGTGTTGTAGGGCAATTCATGGCGTTTGTTCTCCCACTCATCAACAAATTGCATCACGCCGTCAACACCGCTAACTAAAGCTGCAGGATCGGCTGGAGGTATACCGATCTCTTTTAATGTCTCGTAAGCCTCCTGGTAGCTAGGTACTTCTGCCTGGTCATTGCGCATTAAATCCCAGGCTCTAAAATCTAACGGCCGCGCAGCTACCAGCTTGGGATCTAATTGGCGCAGTGTGCCAGCAGCTAAATTGCGCGGGTTGGCAAATATTGGCTGCCCGGCGGCTTCACGTTTTTTGTTCAAGGCTTCAAAATTCTTTTTAAGCATGATGATTTCACCACGAACTTCTGTGCGGCCATCAAGAAAGTGGCTATATTTTTTGTGTTGTCTTAAATTCAACGGCACGCTTTTGATGGTGCGGACATTGGCGGTTACGTCTTCGCCAATTGTGCCATCTCCTCTCGTCACGGCTTGTACCAGGCGGCCATCCTGGTAGATGAGCGAACAGGCTAGGCCGTCGAGCTTTAATTGCGCAAAAAATTCATGGCTTTTGCCGGGCAGTAACTTATCCATGCGCTTTACCCAAGCCTCGACGTCTTCACGGTTAAAGACATCGTTCAAACTCAGCATTCTGGTTTTATGTTCGACTTTTTTAAAACCTTTGATTGGTTCGTCGAGCACTCGCTGGGTTGGCGAGTCAGCCGAAACAAGGCCAGGATTGGCAGCTTCAATTTTTTTTAGTTCTTGAATTAAGCCGTCATAAACAGCGTCACTGACACTGGGCTTACTTAAGACGTAATACTCGTAAGCGTAACTACTGAGTAATTTTAATAATTCCTGGTAACGTTTTTCATCCCGGCTCATAACAATTCTCTGTAAAGACTATACATGTAACTGTGGACGACGACGAGACCAAACATAGACAGTGCAAAGAACACCCACTCTGCCACTGGTGTCAAAATCAGTATCAGCGGGATCATAATGACGGCCGCAATAACCAGAATCGCCAGCGGCAAAAACAATACTTTTCTGATCACCAGCCAGCGGCGGTTTTTGACCAAAGCTTTGGCTGAGCGCAAAGCTTTCAGCGGTGTCATATTTGGCAATGTCACTATGTAGGCTGCAAAAATCGACGAACTTATCATAAAAATTGAAGCAACAGTTAAGGCAAAGAAAAGTAGCAGCCACAAAAATTTTTCTAATCCGGTGTTGGCCAAACTATTGCCAATCACAGAGCCATAAATCCAAGCCCCAATTAGCATCGGCATCAGCTGCAAACCAATCACTAATAGTACTAATATAAATTGCACCAACGGATACATACCGTTATAAAAAGCGTCGCGGGCTTTGATGGCTTGTTTGGCCAACACCTGGCGCAAGGCCCAAATTATTACAAGGCTCATCAAAATCACTAACATGGTTTGGTAAGTTCCGGCCGAAGCCTGGTTGGTGCTGTCGGCGCTGGCTGAGCCGCCGGAAGATCCTAGCAAATAGCTAAATAGAATTGTACCGGTTGCCAATTGGGAATACTGGCCGTTAGTACCTTGCTTGATGCTGTCTTTGATGCCGCTTAAATCTAAACCGCCGCCAATACCTCTGACTAAAATTATGCTCAAAACGCCATAAATTAAGGTGATAACTAAAAATAAGCGCCAATTTTGCTTAAGAACATTTAATGAATTAGCAAAAAGCCTAAATGAACCGCTGACTTTTTTATTTTTCTTAGCCATCTTATGCCTTTGTACCCATTTCACGTAATTTGGCAATGCGTTCTTCGATAGGCGGGTGGGTACTAAATAAATTACTTAATGAATGCCCTTTGAGCGGATTAGCAAAGAAAAAGTGGGCCGTTGACGGATTCTGCTTTTGCAGGATGCTGTGATTTTTAATTTTTTCTAGGGCGCCTATCAAGCCCTCTGGGTAGCGGGTGGTTAAAGCGCCGGTGGCATCGGCTAAATATTCCCGTCGGCGTGAAATCGCTAACTGGATTAAGCCGGCAATTAAGGGTGCTAAGATCATAGCCAGAATTCCTAATATCGCAATCACGCCATTCTTGTTGTCGTTGTCGTCACTCAGCCAGGTAAAACGCCAGATCATATTTGCAAGTATCGATACTACAGCTACTAAGGCAAAAGCGATTAACGAAACGCGCATATCGTAATTCTTGACGTGGCCCAGTTCGTGGGCCATAACGCCCTGCAATTCACTATCACTTAGTTTTTCCAACAAACCAGTTGTGATAGCTACTGAGGCATGCTCGGGGTTGCGGCCGGTGGCAAAGGCGTTCATGCCAGGATCTTCAATAATATAAACTTTCGGCATTGGCAAACCGTCGGTAATTGCTAGATTCTCGACCGTTCGCCACAACCTAGGGTTTACATTTTTGGTAATTTCTTTGGCGCCGCTCATCGACAAAGCCAATTTGGAACCGCTAATATAGCTAATAATTACGTAAATCAAAGCGCCAATTAAAACGTAGGGCGTAATGGCCGGATTGCCGGTGTACTGGCTGAATAGCCAGCCCAGGGCGCCAACAAATACTAGAAAAAATAACAATATATAAATTGTTTTTCGCTTATTGGCAGCAATTTGCGAATACACATTTACCTTCTAACTTTAGAGAGATATTAAAACTTTACTTCAGTTGGCTGAGAAATCGTTTGCTGTTCTGTCTCGCCAACTTCAAAGAATTCACGGTCGGTTTTAAAACCAAGCATATTGGCAAAGATATTAGTCGGGAAGACTTTGCGCTTAGTGTTGAAATCGCGGGCCACGCCATTGTAGAAACGGCGGGCGGCTTGAATTTTGTCTTCGGTGTCGACTAATTCATCCTGCAGGGCTTTAAAATTCTCATTAGCTTTTAGCTGAGGATAATTTTCGGCAACTGCAAATAAACTTTTAAGAGTTTCCGAAAAGGCATTCTCGGCTTTGGCAGTTTCGGCTGGGCCCTTAGCCCCCATAGCAGCGGTGCGAGCTTTGGTGACGTCCTCAAACACAGTTTTTTCGTGAGTGGCGTAGCCTTTAACAGTATTGACTAAATTCGGAATCAAATCATAACGGCGCTTAAGCTGAACTGTTATGTCGCTCCAAGCTTCATCAGTTCTAACTTTTAGTCTTACTAAACCATTGTACATAGCGGCAATCACGATAACGACGACAACTATGACCGCAATAATAACCCACAGCATTTACTAAATCCTCCCTTTAGTTGTATTAATTATAGCACCAAATCGACCAGCTATACAGATATAAAATAGTACTTTATTAGAGAGTTCTCTAGTATAATTGGGCCCAATGGCACGGTGGCCGAGGAGTTAGGCAAGGGTCTGCAAAACCCTGTACACGAGTGCGAATCTCGTCCGTGCCTCCATTTTGTTACCCCTGTAATATCTTGTATAATGCAGGCCAGTCACTCGGGCGAGTGGCGGAATTGGTATACGCGACGGACTTAAAATCCGTTGGTTGAATAAACCTTGTGGGTTCAAGTCCCACCTCGCCCACCAAATTTTTACATTTGACTCAATCTGTTGATATCTCTTGTGCTTATATTTATCGCGCCTATAATAATAGGTGTGCTTATTAATTTTGTTATAAATTTTACATGCAAATTTACTAATAAAAATGCTTAAACCCAAGAATACAAAATTTAATCGATCGGGTTTTACAATCGTTGAAGTTATATTGGTCTTAGCAATAGCTAGTCTTATTCTATTAGTTGTGTTTATGGCTGTTCCTCAACTACAACGAAACCGGCGAAACACTCAAAGAAACAGAGACGCTACATCGTTGGGCGCAGCAATAATACAATGCATAAATGAAAATACCGGCAGACCTAATCTTCAAGAATTTTGTTCACATCCATATAATATCTCTTTTGATCCCTCCAGAGATTTTGGTATTTATACTGGTTTCCACTATGGAAGATCAACTTTTGTTGACGGCCATGCGGTAGCGCCCACAGTAGATGAACCAAATTATCTATTTTCACTAAAATGCACAACTGATGGAACATATTTTGTAACAGCACCAATTTATCAGGCAGTAATAACGTTTTTAATAGAATCTCCTGGAACGCCAGGTAATCCAGATTTTGGCGTACCTGACGGTTATAAAAGCCGCTGTCTAGATGCATAGTCATTCGCAATCTGTAAGAACATATTGCTAACAAGGGTAATAACGGTTATAATTTGCAAGTTCGTGCGAGTGTAGCTCAGTTGTTTAGAGCGCCTCCTTGCCAAGGAGGAGGCCGTGGGTTAGAGTCCCATCACTCGCACCA
>CAZBLI010000013.1:3697-14913 GCA_964492785.1 uncultured Candidatus Saccharibacteria bacterium | reverse complement strand
ACCGGCCTAGATAAATCGCAAAGCTACACAAAAGCAAAATTGCCGCCACCCAGCCGGCGGCGGCTCGGCGACTAACTCTCTTTCTTAATTGCTCGTGGAACATGTAAAGGCTTAAATAGCCCAGAATTAAGCCATTAAAGCTAAATGAAAACAGCAAAACTACGAAGTAAAGCAAGTTGGTAGTGGTTATGTAATTCAAATGGACTAAGTCACTTATCAGATAGAAGCTATTGGGCAAAAATGCCAGCCACAAGATCGAAATAAAGATTCCCTGCCAGGTTAACCAGCGATTGGAATCCAAATATTTATTTAGCAGCAGCATAAATAGCAGTGGTAGCCAGGCGAGCAACAAATTCCAGTTTAAAAACCAGAATTCACCAGCGTGATAAAATAGCAAACCAAAAGCATAAAGGCCGACACTTATGGCACTGGAAAGAGCCAGCGCCGCAAATAAACGGTTAGCTCCTGTTAGTTTCATAGGTGTAATTATATCACTTGGCCAGGATGAAGGTTTCCAACGCAATCATGGCATTCATCATATCTGAGGGCGTGTCCTTAAACATTCTTTCTGTCTGGGAGTGCTGGGCTTTGAGTGCTAAACGCTTCTTGAACAATATTGGAGGCGGCAGCCTAAAAGCAATGTCACACTTTGCCTCATCATAAACCGGCGGTTTATCGATATTAAAGTAAATGTTGAACTTTTTGTCGGCCTCAACCATATATCTTTCATAACGATCTTTTTCTTCGACAGCATGATAAACCTTTATATTAGTGTCTTTCGCAGCTGCTTTGGCCCAAAGTGAGACTGTTTGGTGATCGGGATGCCCAGTCATTCCATCAGGACCAAAAGTTAAGATAGTATCGGGTTTGAGATCTTTAATAAATTGCCGGATCTTGGCAATAGCTTCTTCTTTAGGCACTTCTTGACAGTGGCCATCATGGTAGCCCAACCAATGGTGATGGTTACAGCCAATTAAATCCATGGCTTCTTTCATTTCATGCTCTCTGATTTCGGCAAGTTTATCAGCCGGCCAACGATTTGGATCCTGAACGCCCGCCTCACCTTTTGTTGCAGTAATGCAAGCTACCTTCTGGCCATTTTCGATGGCCGCCGCCATGATACCAGCGCAACTAAATGACTCGTCGTCCGGATGGGCCCAAACGCATAAAATTGTGCCTAATTTTTTGATGTCGTCAGTCGTCTTTATCTGGTTCATGCAGTTGGCTCGTGGCGCCCCACAATCGCTAATAACTTGGTTTGTAATCTTGAATCTTCAGGAGTCTCAAATGGTTTGCCAAATAGTCCGCTGCGGGCAAATTCCTCTTGCCGTGGCAGGATATTGTCATAAATTGCTTGAGCCAGTTCGGGCTCTATTACCAAAGAACAGTTGAGGCTTTGGTCAAGGTCCCAACTATGAATCAGTAAATCACCGCCAATTTCATTTACGTAATGCTCAGCCGCCACATCGCCGTACGACAAATGCACCTTTTGGTCGAGATCAGCTTTGTTAACAGCTGCGGTGGCTTTGTCGGCGGCGGCTTGCCAAGCCTTGATATGGTCTTTGCCTAGCAAATCGCCATCATACTTCTTGCCAACCGCCTGAACGGATTTGCCCTCTAGTAGATCCGGCACCCAGGATAACTCATATAACATGTGGTTTAGCAAAGTACGGCAGTCCCAATCCGTGCAAGGTGTAGAATTTTTAAAATGACGGGCTTCTACGCATTTGGCGGTGGCGGTGGCTTGCTCTAAAGCTTGCTTGAAAAGTGATTTTGGATCCACTTTGTCTCCTTAAATCTATGATAGCACTAGGAGTCTAGGAGTTTCTTGAACTTTTCGATTAATTCCACGGGTGTCGGATTAATATTATTTAATAGCGCCAAATATATGCTGACAAAATCACCCAGAGCGATAGCGTACAATAACTGTTCTAGGATTGTGTCGCCCTGCGGTTCGACAATTATCGAAGCCGGCCGTTTGCCAGATAAAACTTGATTAGAAACTTCGAAGCGCTTTTGGACTCGCGGGTTTTCTAATTTACTTCTGAGCTCAATAACGGCATAGGGCTTTTGGACTGGCTGCTCAGTCCAGCCCAACATTTCGTTGTGATTAAATTCCGGCAGCTCATTCCACCAGGCAATGTGTTTAGCATTTTCGTTAAAACTGATCTTCCATTTGTAAGCGGCTGGAGATAATTTTGGGCCAGCGTAAATTACAACTGACTTGCCCATTAGTTCCAGGGCAATTTGTTTAGCCTGATTTTTGTCGGTTGGTATATCTGGCCGCCAGTTAGCCGTGGCTTGGCGGATAAAGACACTTTGTTGAGTTAGTTCGGCCGTTTTACCAGTGGTAATTCCAACGGTGTCAAGGACTGTTACTAGCCCCTTTAAACTATATAGCAAGGCATAACGCGGTTGTAGGCCGGCTGGTAGTTTAATCAAAGGGTAACTCTTGCGTTCAGCTATATCGGCCAATTTGCCGCCAGAAGCAATCACCACAATTGTTGCGCCAAGAGATTCGGCCTGATGCAAGGCAGACACGGATTCTTCGGTGTTCCCCGAGTAACTGGAGGCAAAAAATAAGGTTTTTGAAGATATATATCCGGGAATGTCATAATTGCGGCAAATTTCAAAGGGCAAGTTTATGCCCGGCCAAACTTTAGCTACCAGTGCCGCCAATGCCGACCCGCCCATACCGGCAAAAACGATATTACTAAACTGTTGGGATTCTAATTGGATATGGAACTCTTGATCCAACTGTTGGCCTTGTTTTTCAGCTATTCCCAATGCATCTTGAGCATCACGAGAATGAATAAATTTCAGGTCATCTAACATCGTAACTCCCTATTCCGTTTGCGCTTACTTTCTGTTACATTGTAAATTGTATAAATCAAATTGCCTAATGAGTTAAAGAGGTGGAAATGTTTGGTAGCAGCGATGATAAAAGCCAGCCCGCAAGTGGTCCAGCGCCAAGTAATAATGGCATAACTTCATTTACAATGGACCCGACTAAAACCGACTTAGGGCCGGCGCCTTTAGGCACATTGCCACAAGACCCAACTGCATCGCCAACTGCCGATGCAACCTCGGCACCGCATTTGGACGATACCAGTGCTACTTCTTCAGAGCCCCAACCTAGCAATGATGAATCGTCCCCGTCTCTGCCCGATGTTTCACTACCTGCCACCGGGGATCCTGTAAAAAATGATGGCTCCGTTAACGGTGGTTCCAGCCCTGCTGATGATGATTTGATTTCCATCAAGCAGCAGGCTTTAACGCAATTAACACCGATTGTTCAGCACCTTGATCAATCGCCGGAAGATAAATTCAAGACTCTTATGATGATGATTCAAGCCAATGACAACCAGGATTTAATTAAAGAAGCTTATGAGGCCGCCCAGCAAATTACAGACGAAAAAGCCAAGAGCCAAGCCCTTTTAGACGTAGTCAACGAAATAAATTACTTCACTCAAAAAGATAAAGGCGACAAATAATTATTTAGCCAACCGGCGGCGTAAATAAATTGAATGGCCAGCAGTGGCTATAATGGTCACGGCTAAGAAAATTGCTAAATTGCTGCCCGGACCAGTGTTGGCCACCTGGTTTGATGGTGCCTGGCTGGATGGAGTATTGGTGGTGGGCTCAGAATTATTCGAGCTTGAACTTGAATTTGATTCAGAAGATGACGAACTGGAATTATCAGTCTGGCTTTGCGATGACTGCGACTCAGACTGGTTATTTGCAGATTCTGATTGATTAGTAGAGGCTGGCTGGCTAGTAGATGGCTGATTATTTTTGTGAGTCAACTTGCGGTAAATCCAACGGCCACCAAAGAACAACCCGGCCACGATTAAAATGGTCGCAATCAAGGATAGAAAAGCCACCAGCCAGGCTAATCCAACCCGTTCACGGTGTTCGCTGTCGTAGTAACGTTTAACTTCCGGCGGAACAGGCGCTTTGTTCTTTTGCTTGCGATTAAATGGCCAAACTGCCACAAAATTTCTCCCTATTTATACTGTTACCATAGTACAAATTAGCGTTTTTAGCAACATTGTATCTTACCGCTAAAGTTTAAATTTGGATGTGAAATAGCTTACTGATTGCCCAGGTTTTAAAGTGTAAATTGGTTACTATGGACGATTTTGAAGAGCAAGAATTATCAGCCGACGACATACTGGAGGAAGAGCGTTTAGCCCGCGATCCCAACATGGATGTTTTACGCCATCAGCCTAAATTGCCGCAGGATTTTGATCCGCCGGCTGCATCAATTAAAGATCCCAGGACCCGTGATTTGCCTCAAGATCACCCCAGTTTAGACAGCGAGATTGACCCCACCGAAGCCTACGATACCGACGAATTAGTCTAAAATTACATGCCCATGGCGGACATATCCATGCCGCCGCCCGGCATAGCTGGCGGGTTCTTCTCTGGAACGTCAGCTACTAGCGCGCCCATGGTCATTGAGGTTCCAGCCACGCTGACCGAGTTCAGGACTGCTTCTTTGGTGACTCTGGCCGGATCTACGATACCAGCTTTCTTGAGATCAACCAGTTTGCCGGGATTGTTGACATCCACTCCCAGCAAACCTTTGCCGGCGCGGACTTGTGACAAGAATTCATCAGCGTTAACCGCGGCGTTATCCATCAAAATTCTAAATGGCTGGTCTAGAGCATTTTTAAGTAGTTGGGCACCGGCCGATTCAGAATCAGCACCCTCGACTTTAATCTTAGAGGCTAGATTTACCAAAGTTACGGCTCCGCCTGGCACGACGCCTTCATCCAAAGCGGCCTTGACGGCATGGACTGCATCATCAACCCGGAATTTCTTTTCTTCAATTTCAGTTTCGGTGGCGCCGCCAACTTTAATGACAGCAACCTTGCCTTCCAGGGCAGCCCGGCGTTTATCAAGATTTTCTTTGTCATATTCACTAGTGGCTGCTTTGGCCTGCTCATTTATTTGAGCGATGCGGGCTTTAACAGCGCGAGCTGTACCAGCACCTTCAATAATGGTGGTTTCGTCTTTGCTGACAATTACTTTGCGGGCACTGCCGACCACATCCATTTCGGCATTTTCGAAAGTAATACCGCGTTCTTCACTGATGACTTGGCCACCGGTCAAGATAGCGATGTCATCCAAAACTTCTTTGCGGCGGTCGCCAAAAGCTGGCGCTTTAACTGCAACGGCATTTAGTACGCCCTTTAATTTATTCAATACTAGAGCTGCTAGGGCTTCACCCTCAACGTCTTCAACGATTAAGACAATGTCTTTTTTGCCGGCCGCGGCTAGTTTTTCTAACAGTGGTAAAATTTCCTGGATTGAAGTAACTTTCTGTTCTGAAATAATTACAGCTGGTTTATCGACTACGGCTTCCATGCGATTGGCATCTGTCACCATGTAGGCGCTGACAAAGCCTTTATCAAAAGTAAAGCCTTCCACGACTTCGCTTTCCAGGGCTAGGCCCTGGCCTTCTTCGACTGTTACAACGCCGTCTTTGCCGACTTTTTCGATGACTTCAGCGATTAAATTACCAATTTCTTTGTCACCAGCGCTAATCGAAGCCACTTCAGCCACCCGTTGTTTCTTGCCCTGAATGCTTTCACTCATGGTGGCTAATTTAGAAATAACGTCTTGGGCAGCGGCTTCCAAGCCTTTGCGCAATTGCATTGGGTTGTGGCCAGCAGCGATCAACTTGTTGGCTTCATTAAGAATGTGGTAAGTCAAAACAGTCACTGTAGTGGTGCCATCGCCGGCAATGTCATTCATTTTGCTGGCAGCTTCTTTAATTAGTTCAGCGCCAACTTTGTAGCCTAAAGTTTCATCATCTACATCGGCGATTTCAACGCCCTTTGCAACGGTCACGCCATCATGGGTAACGGTTGGGGCACCATAAGATTTGTTAATCACCACGTTTCGGCCTTTCGGACCCATGGTGGTCTTTACGGCATTGTATAAAATCTCAGCTCCGCCTAATACGCGGCGGCGGGCATCTTCATCATAAAAAACTTTTTTTGCCATTCAATCTCCTTCTAGGTAACTGAGACAAACCTACGGTTTTTCTCGTCGCGCGGGGCGGTCGAGTGAATCGCCGCTCCGGCTGCTCTTTTCCCTTTATTAATTATCATATTACTTAACGGTAGCGAGGACGTCTTCTTCTTTAATTAAAATGTAATCTTCTTTGCCAATTTTTACATCGGTCGTGCTGTAACTTTTGTAAATAACTTTGTCGCCAGTTTTAACCTGGTGGACGTCTTTGCCGATGGCCACAACTTTGGCATATTGCGGTTTTTCTTTGGCCGCTTCGGGCAACCAAATGCCACTAGTAGTTTTATTTTCGGCTTTTTCCGGCTGGGCTACTACATAGTCGGCCAGTGGTTGAATAGGAACTGCCATATTAATTATTTACCTCCAATTAATCTATAAGGGCGTTAGCACTTTGATATTGAGAGTGCTAACTAACAGTGTTAATACTAGCCGAATTTTTAACACACTGTCAAGTTAGGGCACAAAAAAACAACCTTGCGGTTGTAAATCAACTTATAAGCGGGGGTATTGCGTTGAGATTGCGGGGTTTCTCGGTGAAGAGAAAGGCGTGGGCCGACCAGCTCCGGGAGTGGGGTTCTGATGAGCTGGTCGGCCGCTGCGCCTTCATCGAGAGATGAACTCTCGACATCTTGAAAACATCTAGCTCTGAGAAGGCGGACCGAATGGCCGCGGAACTTCACATGGAACAGCCAGCTTCGCGATGCGGCGGATGCATCCGGCGGCCAGCTGTGCCTTTCGGCAACACATGCGTGTCGACGCTGACCATTCGGTCCGTCCTGTCTCAGGCTTGGGTGGTGCTCCCCCTTTCACTAGGCGATAGGTCGAACGCGTCCGTCAGCTCATCAGCTGGAAGCGACCTGCCTTGTGGTGCGAGATGCTCTGGGAGCATCCAGCCATGGCACGGACGCGACGCAGCCTTTTCTTGCTGATCACGGATTGTTCGGTACGCTTGCTTGACTTGCTCACTTGCTTCCCCCTTTGGTGTTGGGTGTTGCGCGGTCTGCTGTCAGGCGCTTCTCATGCCCTGTGGCACATTGACGAACTTTTGCTTGCGTTGCGGACCTACTTCGGCCGCGAAGACGAAGTCGTCGTTGTGCGTGTCGTCGGGTCGTTCCCTCGCTTCCCGCAAGAGCAGCTTCTCGCCTGCTCTGGTTCCACGAAGTTTTCTGCGCTGATGCAAGACATTCTCCCTAATCGGTAGCTTACCTTTCCTGTTTCTCTTCCTTGAGTGTATTTCCTCCTAGAAAAACAGATTAAAAGCCTAATCTACTTATCTAGGAGGATAACTCCTCGCAATCTCAACGTACAAACTTACCCGAATCCAGGGGACTCAAGGGTAAGTTAAAACTTTTGATTAGACCGGCAGACTATCGGCTGTCTATCTCTTCAAAATTATTTAACATTATACTCCTTTGTCAAGCTATTTCAACCATATTTATTTCCTCTTATTGCTATAATTATCTGCATGTATTCAAACAAAAAGAATCAAACAGGCCACTATGATTAACCAAACAGTCCTGATGTCTGGCGCCGATTTCTTTAGTGATGAGTTCGCGATTAATCCCCACATGTTCAAACAAGCTCCAGTCAATATAGAACGAGCCAAACAAGACCATGCCAATATCCGGCAATCTTTCGAATCAGCCGGTATAAAAGTTGTCCAGGTTGCGCCGCCGGCAGATTGCCAGGACGGCGTTTACACCGCTAATTGGGCCCTGTGCCGCAGTAATAAAGCCTTGATGTCGGTTTTGCCCAATAAACGCGAAGCCGAGATGCCCTACGCCGAAAAAGTTCTAAAAGACCTGGGCAAAGAAATCATAAAACTGCCGCCAGGTATGCATTTCAGCGGCCAAGGCGATGCCCTACCCTGCGGCAATTACTTATTTACCGGTTCCAACTACCGCACTGATTTAGCCGCCCATGCCCAAATTAAACAGTTACTGGGTTTTGACGTCATCACTCTACAGACTATTCCCAAGCGCCGTTTTTGGGGCCATGGGCCGCGCATTATTAACCAAGTTACCGGCTGGCCGGACAGCTATTACTACGATATAGATCTGGCCCTAGCTGTCATCAAACCGGACTTGATCGCTTATTGCCCGACCGCTTTTATTCCGCAAAGCCAAAAAGTATTAGCTAATTTACCGATTAAAAAAATTAAGGTTTCACGGGCCGAAGCCACCAAAGGCTTTGCTTGTAACCTGGTATCGACTGGTGAAACCGTCATCATGAGCTCGCACGCCCCAAAATTTCAAAAAGAACTGGAAAAGCACGGCCTCAAGACTATTACCCCTGAAGTTTTTGAACTGCAAAAAGGTGGCGGCTTTATCCGCTGCACCAGCCTAACGCTAGATAACAATTAGTGGTTGCTAACCCCTGTAATTAATGATATATACATGCTATGGAAACGGATAAAAATTCTAAACAAACTGCGACTGAACGAATCATTGACTTGCATAAATTTGTTTTCGGCGAAAATATTCGTATTATCGACACCACTGAAAGCCATACTGCTGAAGTAGTAGATATGCCACAATCTGACACTGATATGGCCAGCGCTTCTTAATTTCAAAACGTTATTGCTTATTTTCAAAAAATGTGTTAGTATAAACACATGGTAGAACCAAAACAAACATTCGATACAATTGATCAAGCTGGCCAATACGTCCAAACTGTGCGCGAATTATATCGTGATGACAAAGCCGAATATCGCGGTCGTCGAAATGAAGACCAGCAATTGATTGCCGAAGTTACTGCTGACGAAGCCCGTTTAATGGTGGACGGTGCAATGGCAGGTATTTTAGCAATGTCATTCAATGCTGATGCACCTGTTGAATTGCCACCTAATTATGAAGATGTCGAAAAAGCTGGCTATAAGTGGAGCGATTTCCGAGGTGAATTTGAACGCTTACTGGTCGGTTTTGGGGTTCTTACTAACCGCTTGAACCGAGAAAAATTTGGCGTGCCAAGTTATGCTGACTTATCAGAACCCGACCGTATGAAAGCTGCTTCAGTCCTGTTCGGTGATTTCCTGGAACACAATGGCTTACGATTTGGTTCTCAAGGCACAGGCCTTAAACGTTCAATACGTACTCATAATGACGAAGGTGGCATAGACGTAAAGATCGTTGACCGTGATAAAGCCAAGGATGATCGCGAGATTGAGCGCAATATGCAGGAGCGTGAATATAGTACCGGTGTAGCTACTCATGTGGCAGGTAAAATGTCACCAGAAGAATATGTTAAATTGCGTCGTGAATTTCCAGAGATAGACAAAGCTGCTTTTGACCGTGATGTCGGTTTCTATACCAATGCGCGTCAAAAATTCGAAAAAGATAACCAGTAATTATCTTTTATTTAGTCTTTTTTTTAGGGCTGTTTTGGCGGCTTGAGTATCGTTGTAGGGCCGGCGGATGGTATCGGTATCTTCGTTATAGTTGCGGCCTGGCGTCGGCGTAAAACCAGGTTTGTTGGTAATAATGACGGTTTCCTCACCCTTGCCTAGAATCAGCACCATATCGTCTGTTTGGGCTAAATCGATGGCTTTATGAACGGCTTCGGACCGGTCGTGGACATAAAACAAGTCTTTGTCTTTAACTTTGCCGGCTTTTACGGCGCCGGCGGCGATTTCTTCTATGATCTGCATGCCGTCCTGGTCACGGTCATCTTCTTCGGTCAGAATGACAATATCGGCTTCGCGGCCGGCAATTTCACCCTGAATTGGCCGTTTGAGCTTATCGCGCCGTCCAGCTGAGCCAAAAACCACTAAAATCCGGCCCTTGACCATGGGCTTAACGGCTGCAAATATTTTTGTAAAAGCATCCGGCGTCGGTGCGTAATCAACGATTACACCAAAATCCTGGCCTTCATTTATCTGGTTCATGCGGCCCGTCACCTGCTCTAAGCTGGCAATGCCCTGCTCTATCTGTTCTTTATTCAAACCAACGGCCCGGCAAATGCCGATTGCCAGCAAGCAGTTATAAACGTTGAATTCACCCGGTAAATGACAATTAATTTGGTATTTATCAGATTCGATTTGGGCGGTAAAGTTGCTGCCATCCGGCATTAATTTGATGTCTCTAGCCCTTAAATCACCGGCTTTAATGCCATAAGTAACCGGATGAGCGATGGCATCGCTGAAATATTTAGCGTTTTCATCATCGGCATTAACCACACCGATGCGAGTGCCCTTTTTGTTACGGTTAGCTTGCTTAAACAGCATTACTTTAGCAGCCCGGTAATTCTCAAAACTACCGTGATAATCGACGTTGTCGTGGCTTAAGTTGGTGTAGCCGACAATTGTATACGGTACACCGTGTACCCGGTGCTGGGACAAGGCTTGGCTGGTAGTTTCCAGGACCAGCCATTCGACTTTATTGGCCAGCATTTTCTTGACGGCTTTTATTAATTTTAGCGAGCCAACAGAGGTCATTCGAGTATCATTGGGCTGCGGGCCCTTATCATCGCCATAATCGACCGAGACAGTCGTCATCATGGCCACTTTGTAATCATTCTCCCGCAGCATGTGTGTAATTAAAGTACAAGCCGTTGTCTTACCGGCCGTACCAGTTACCCCGATAACTTTTAATTTTTTAGACGGATACCCGTAAAAAATATTCTCAGCGACTGCCTCGGCCCAGTGGCCATAAGGCTCAATTTTCAAAAACAAATTCCGAGGAATCACCTTTTTGACGATACTTCTAAAACCCATTAGTTAAAGTATACTAGAACCGCATGAGAATTTTAGGAATTGAAACTAGCTGTGATGAAACCGGAGCTTCAGTAGTCGAAGACGGTTACAAATTACTGTCGAATGTCGTGGCCTCCTCAATGGCTGAACACATCAAATACGGTGGTGTCGTGCCAGAAGTGGCCGCCCGGGCCCAAATTGAGTCGATCATGCCGGTTATCGAAGAGGCTCTGGAACAAGCCAAGTGTAATTGGGACGATATTGACGGCCTAGCCGTAACTCAAGGTGCCGGCTTAGGCGGTTCCCTGTTGGTTGGCGTTTTAACGGCTCGGACATTAGCTATCACTAAAGATAAACCGCTGTACGCCATCAATCACGTCGAGGGCCACTTATACGCTAATTTCTTGACGGCTACTTCCCTGCCCGGCTATCAGTTACCCTCTAAGCAGCCGGAATTTCCCATGCTGGCCTTGATTGTCAGTGG
>CAZBLI010000013.1:0-3597 GCA_964492785.1 uncultured Candidatus Saccharibacteria bacterium | reverse complement strand
AGTTTTGAGCTTGCAGGGCTTTTAAATGACTCGCAAAAAGCTGATATTGCCGCCAGCTTTCAATATTCGGCCGTCAAAACAGTGGTCGATAAAGCTAAACAAGCCGTTGAAGAGTACCAACCAAAGAGTTTCGTCATTGGTGGTGGCGTCGCCAGCAGCAGCGAATTACGGCGCCAATTAGCCGAGCAACTCCCCTTGCCTATCGAATACACCGACCCAAAACTGTGTACCGATAACGGCGCCATGATCGCTACACTTGGTTGCTTTAAAGCCCGGCTTAAACAACACCCAGTTGACCCCTATAAACTTGACATAGCCCCTAATTTATCAATGTAATCATTTAAAATATAGCTGATAAAAAGTTTATTCAGATCTAAGAAGTATTGTTGTACGGAATGCAACAAAGTTGTCCCCTACCCTGTTGTTTATTAAACTACTCCACCTTGTAACAGATTAGCCATATAATGCTAGTACCATGTTGTCAATATTGCAAAGCTAATGCTTTGTGGCGTATGCTGGTTTGGAAAACAAACATTTTAATTGGCGGTTCCGCCTGATTGTCTGTTGGGCGGAGCTGCCTAAGATCATAAAAATCGGTTTTAGGCAGTTGTGACGAGGGTTTTTGAGTGAAAAAGCTCTGGTTTTAACTGTGCTTTTTTCATGTGAAACCGACCTCTGTTTTAGGAATTTATTATTAGGGGTGCTATGATATTTATATTGTTGGAATTTAACAGAGGTACAAATTGAAACTTTCCAAGGCTTACACACCTTCAGAGCACGAAGATAAAATCTACAAGCTCTGGGAAGAGCATTCAGCTTTTACGCCAACGCACAGGGGTGCGAAAGCTAATTACAGCATTGTGGTGCCGCCGCCAAACGCCAATGGCGATCTTCACCTTGGCCACGGTTTAACACTGGCTTTAGAAGATATAGCCGTGAGATATCACCGCATGAAAGGGGAGGCAGCCCTGTTATTACCTGGAGCTGATCATGCCGGCTTTGAAACCCAAGTAGTCTACGAAAAACAGCTAGCTAAACAGGGTAAAAGCCGCTTTGATTACAGTAGGGAAGAGTTGTATCAGCAAATCTGGGACTTTGTCGCTAAAAACAAAGATAATTACCAGTCGCAGTTCCGCCGTTTAGGTGCATCGGTTGATTGGAGCCGCTATGTCTTTACGCTTGATAAAAAAATTGTAAATACCGCCTATAAAACTTTCCAAAAAATGTGGGCCGAAGGTTTGATTTACAGGGGTGAACGTTTAGTAAACTTTTGTACTTACCACGGCACTAGTTTTGCTGATATTGAAGTCGAATATAAGGATGAGCCCGGACATTTATGGCATTTGAAGTATCCATTAACAGATGGCAGCGGCGAAGTCGTCGTAGCCACCACACGGCCGGAAACCATGTTGGGCGACACTGCAGTGGCTGTTCATCCGGACGATAAAAGGTACCAAAGTTTTGTCGGTAAAACCGTTAAATTACCCCTGACAAATCGCGATATTCCAGTTATTGCCGATACTTACGTCGATATGGCTTATGGCACTGGGGCTGTGAAAATCACACCGGCTCATGACCCGAATGATTACGAGATGTCTAAGCGCCATGATTTGCCGAAAATTACTGTTATCGATTTTGAGGGTAAGATGAGTAACGAAGCCGGTGTAGACTTCCGCGGCTTAACTAGCCAAGAAGCGCGCAAGAAGGTAATTGCCGAGCTAAAACAGCAGGACCTATTAGTAAAAACAGAAGAAATCAGCCATAGCGTTGGCCACTGCTATAAATGCGGCACTGTTATCGAACCATTATTAAAAGATCAGTGGTTTATAGATGTTAAGCCTTTAGCTAAGAACGCTATAGCGGCTCTAAAAGGCAACAAAATTAAGTTTTATCCGGCCAATAAAAAGGACCAGTTAGTGCGTTACCTTGAAGGCCTGCATGATTGGAATATCAGCCGCCAAATTGCCTGGGGGATTCCGATTCCGGCTTTCCAAAATATTAATGATCCGGATGACTGGATTTATGACGAACGGGTAGGGGAAGAAGAGATTGAGGTTGACCACAAAACCTATCGGCGTGATCCTGACGTTTTTGATACCTGGTTTAGCAGCAGCTCCTGGCCTTATGCCACATTGGATTATCCTAGTGGCAACGATTATAAACAATTCTACCCCTTAAGTTTAATGGAAACCGCTGCCGATATTTTATATCCCTGGGTTAGCCGGATGATCATGATGGGCCTTTATAATACTGGCCAGGTACCATTCGAAGAGGTCTATTTGCACGCCTTGATCCAAGACGAACACGGCGCCAAAATGAGTAAGAGCAAGGGCAATGTGGTGGATCCGATGAGCAAGCTCGAAAAGTATGGCGCGGATGCTTTCCGCATGGGTATTGTGGCCGACGAATCAGCTGGCAAAAACCGGCCCTATGATGAATCAAAAATTGTCGGTGCTCGTAACTTTACTAACAAGCTTTGGAATATTGCTAGATTTGTGGAAGACAAGTTGGGTGATGATTTTCGCCGCGTCGGCGAGCCTATTCCTAAGAATAGTGCTGATGATTGGATATTGTACAAGTTACAACAATTATCAGAGAAGATTGCTAAAGATTTGGATAAATACGCCTTTGCCGAGGCCTACGACAAGTTGTACCACTTAGTCTGGGATGACCTGGCCGACTGGTATATCGAAGCCACCAAAGTTGAAGTTAACCCCAGTGTTTTGAGTTTTGCCCTGGCAACCGTGCTTAAGTTGGCACACCCCTTCGCACCTTTCGTTACAGAAGCCATTTGGCATAGTTTACCGGGCGAAAAAGACTTGCTGATTACCAGCCACTGGCCGGAAATTTCCGGCTATAATGCCGCGCAGGCTAAGGACTTTGAAGAAGTTATAAAGATTGTGACAGAAGTCCGACTACTCAAGGCTGACCTTAAACTATCTAAGCCCCGCCTGGACTTTGGCGACTCAAAATTAATCGAAGAAAATACTGCCTTGATTGAAAGTTTGAGCGGAGCAGGGGAGGTTAGGCCGTCTGACGAAGGTAAGGGCTATCATTTGAACCAAACCAAACAGCCGGTCTGGATGGATATTGATGAATCGAAGCTGCGGGCTTACGCCGCAGAGCTAATGAGCAGGGCAGAGGAGCAAGAGGGGCAGGTGAAACGCCTCGAAGCCCGCCTAAGTAATAAAAGCTACGTCGACAACGCGCCTGAAGCTGTCGTGAACGAAACTAAGCGCCAGTTAGAAGACGCTCTAATCCAGCTTGGCAAACTCCAAGCCGAGGCCAAACGCTTCAGTTAGCTAAGCTAATTCCAGGGTGCTACGAATACGCTTGGCGGATTCACTGGGGCGGTAATCATCAAACCAAAGGACGCGCCAGCCCATTTTCTCAGCCGCCATGACATTGGCCCGGCTATCGTCGACCAATAAAATTTCGTTGGCCGGCACGCCGGCTTGTTTTTGGGCAATTTCATAAATTTTAGCTTCTGGTTTGATAGCTTTGACCTGGGATGAATCAACAATTGAGGCGTAATTTAAATCCGGTATCAGGCCACGTTCGCGCATAGAGTCAATCAGGCCAGGGAAGATATTACTG
>CAZBLI010000012.1:8368-15348 GCA_964492785.1 uncultured Candidatus Saccharibacteria bacterium | reverse complement strand
CCAGAGAGGTAGGAACATCTCAGTGCCTCTAGCTGTAGTAATGTCGCCGAGATCGACGATGTTTTCCCAACCATAACTTTTCAGAATCTCTGTAACCTTAATCTTGGCGGACTCGTCGTTGCCGCTGACAAAGATATGGTGGTCGCCGCTGGATAGATTTTTTGGATTTGTTTGAATATCGGCGTTAGTAGTGTTGAAAGTTTTAACGACTTTAGCGCTCAGCAGGGCTTTTTGGATTTGCTCACCCAGGCTGTCGGTGTTACTAACGAACAGGGTAGGCGGAAAGCCCTTGGAGAAATCCAACGGGTTGGTGATGTCGATCAGGACTTTACTGCCAATCGTGCTCTCCAGCCCTTTCAGCACCTCTACAGCTACTTGACCATTCAGCGCATTATAGATGATTTCTGCGTTTTCGATGGCACGAGCGAAGGTTTCGAGCTTGACGTTCGCATGATCCTTATGCCACTGGCTAAATGGCGGATTGCCCCTGCCGTCACTCTCGGTGTTCGCCATCGTCTTGTCGATGTCTTGAGTACCCATAACAACTTCGTGGCTTAGCTCAGTAAGTCTCGCAGCGTGCGCCCGGCCAACCATACCTGTCCCTAAAACTGCTATTTTCATATGTACCCCCGTATATTTAGCTTGTTCTAATAATAGTAACACGTTTTGTTTTTTGTCACTCTACGTTAGAAAATGCATCTTAATGACAGTTATAACTTCCTCTATTACGGTGAGCCAGAGGAGAGATTACTAAGCTGAAGCAGTTTTGGGCGGAAAGAATCCGTCAATTCGCATTGAATCAGTTGATTCTGTATTTTGAATTGGTTTAGGTGCGTGTGGCCTTGGTGCGGATAGGGTCACCGTAGGACGAGAGTTAAAGCCAAAACCGTCTACTGTTCTGGCAATCGTTTCATTTATGGGCATAACAGCTGGTAACAAAAAACTAGGCACTGGCACAAACTGGCGTTTGGGAGCTTCTTCCTCTTCGGCAGGCTGAGCGGCTAATTCTGGTGCTTGATCAGGATCAGGATTCTTGGGCTCGATGATATCTGGTGAAATTTTTTGTTTACGCTGCTTGCGGCCCCGTCGGGCATTTGAGACAGCCACAAATAAAACTGACATGTAATAAAGCACAATAATTGGCAGTGCTGTTATAAATTGGGTTATTGGATCATAAGTAAACGGTAAAATTAAGGCGATTGCAAAAGCACCTACGACAACATGCCGCTGGTATTTTAATAACTGGCTGGGTTTTAGGGGCTTAATTCTATTTATAAATAATGTAAATAGCGGTATCTGAAAAATTAGTGCAAAGATCAATAAGTTATTGATCATGTATGTTAAATATTGGTCAGCTGAGATCCAAGGCTGGACTTGGGCAGTAGAAAAACCGCCAAAGAATTTCAGTGACATCGGAATCATTATGTAATAGCCAAATACCACGCCGGCAAAGGCTAACAAGAAAGATGCCGACAAGGTAGCCAGAATCATTTTACTGCTTATTCTTTTAGGTAATGCCGGCTCAATAAATCTCATTAAATGATAAATCGCTACTGGCAAGGCTACAAAGATACCTACTACCATTGCTATCTTTAAAACAAAGTTAAAACTACCTGTCGGTGAAGTGTAATACAGGGTTTTACCAAGAGGCCTTTGCAGCCAAACAATAACCCTGTCCCTTAGTCCATAAGCAATACCGGCACTTATAAATATTGCCGCAATAACCCAGACTAGTCTCCGTCTGAGCTCATTTACATGATGATGAAATGTTTGGCCATCAGCCACCACTAATCCCTCTTAAATATGTTTATTTTCTAGCCCACCCTTGGGCTGGAACTAAGCTTTAGTTTTTTTAGAGCTTTTGCTGGCAGTACTTTTGGAGTCAGTTTCTCCTTCAAATCCCTTGCGAACTTCGTGTCCGGCTTGGCCAATACTGCGAGCTAATTCAGGCAATTTTTTTGCGCCAAATAATAGTAAGATTATGACCAGTACTATTATCAAGTCTTCTGTTTTACCAAACATATTTTCTCCTGTTATTTATGATTTAAAGTATAAAGCTTATCGTTTAACTTGTAAATACAATTAAAGAATGTTGTTAATGCCTAACCACCGAACGGATACGCCTTCCCTGTTCTCGAGCTTTAATAGTTTGGCGTTTGTCGTATTGTTTTTTACCACGTCCGACCGAGATCTTTAACTTTATAAATCTGCCCTGGGTTAACATTTCGGTTGGCACAATGGTCAAGCCCTGCTGCTTGGCTTGAATTAAATGATTAATTTCGCGCTTTTTAGCTAACAGTTTTCGGCTGCGGGTTTGGTCGCTTTCGCTAATCGGTAAGCCGCTGCTAGCGCTGATCGTGGCATTAATCAGCCAGAGTTCCCCGTCTTTTATAGTTACGTAAGCGCCGCGGAGCTGGCCATGGCCCAACCTTAAGGCCTTGGTCTCGGCACCACCCAGAACAATACCCACCACAAAACTATCACCGAGCTGATAGTCAAATTTAGCTCGCCGATTAGTAATCTTCTTAGTTTGGTTCGGGCGCTTTTTCATAGCCTCCTTATTTTAACAGAAAATAAGCATAAGTATAGACAAAAAGTACAAAAAATAGTATAATAAGTTAATGACAACGCATGAGCGTTTGCTTGCCTACAACCCTAACTTCTCGCCGCAAATTGTTGAGACCGTGGCCGAAGTGGCAGATTGGCAATCCTCGTTTGATACTTATCAAGAAATGTTTGCCGCACAAGGCATAACCGATGAAAGTGTTACTATTTTTGACGCTGGTCATACTGCCGTACAAGTCTTAGACATAAAACCAAAACATTTCAACGAAGAAGAAGCTACCATTTATCACTTGCCAATGGCAACTCCAATTGAGCCAAATATTATTTATCAAGCAGCCACAATCAGTAAAGCTAATCCATTTACCAGAATTATTGCCGTGGGAAATCCGTCAAATAGCATTTACGGACATTTAAGCGAACATCAAAACCAACTTTTACAAAGTGATGAATTAAACTCTTTGAGCCCATTGGTCGAACCAACTTTAAGATACCTTGACGATCAGGATATTTCATTTGTTGACCACATAGCATATTCAGCTGGGGTAGATCTTGCCCTAACGGCGTTATCTATCAGTTCGCAGGAATCAAGTACAGCTGTACTTATCGAGCCAGTATCAATAAAAAAAAGAAAATTAGCGCAATTAGCCATAGCTTTTTTAAGTTCCAATGGGCCGTTGGAAAGTTATGTAAACGCAACGGAATTAGACACCTTTAAACAAGCTCGTAAAAATTCTCAAGGGTTAATATCATATTCCCTGGGCCTTAAAAAACCTACTAACCTTGCCTTTGCCCGTGACATTGCCAAGGGAAAATTCTTTAGTCGATTAGCCAATGCCCTCGATGAAGATATGCAGCCATTGCTGAGCGAAGTTAACATTGTCTGGGGGACTGAAAGCGAACTAGCAACTGACGGTATTTTAACAAGTACCTTACAGTGGTCTCACCCTTTTAGAACCCCACGAGCTAAACAACTTATCCATACGACTAGGTATAAAGGGCAAAAACACGCCTTTGCTAACGATATTCATTTACAAGCCGCGATAGTGACTGAAGGGCTAACTTTAGCGGTTTAATTTAGCGTTGATTTCGTTGGCTTTTTGGAACTGTTCCTGGGCGACTTTCCAAAGACTGTCATCACCAAGTTTAACTTTGCGGTAATACCAGTATTCGGCACCCCACAAGTCTATCTTGCGAATTCCGGTGGCTTCGCCGTATTTAAAACGATTTTCTAAGCGTTTGGCATCTAATGATTTATTTAATTCTTGAGGCGAACTGCCAAGTATTCCATCCGGCGCCCAGGGTTCGGCTTGGAGTTCGTGAATAATCATATTTTTGCCCGTCAGGATCTGGCCGGCACCGGCTAGGAAACCATAAAACCAAGCCGGAAATGGATATTCAAAGTAGCGCTTAGTCAAAGTTTTATCCCATACGCGCTTATAAACCGAAACGCCAAATTCATCAGGTGTCGGTTGGCCTACCGGCAAGCCAACCGCATTATTGCTGCGGCTGACAATAACTGTGTGGGTTGGGTCTAAGGCTTTAACTAGTTTAAATTCGTTGATTAAGCGTTGGCGGTCAAAGTTTGTGCAGCGGCCAAATACCTTTAAGAAGTATTCATTTTCTAACTGGTAACTTTCTAGTGCCGGATTGTCTTTGTATCGAGCGATAACAGCTGCTATAAAAGCTTGTAAGTCGGGGTACCAACTTGACTCTGGTGTTGAATCAACTTTCGCCCAACTTGGCGAATGGCATTCCGGCCAGCGCGGTTGGCGTAAACCAATCGCCAGACTGACCTTGGCACCAGCGGCATTGGCTTTAGCAAATTGCCAGTCTAACTGACTAAAATCGAACTGATTAGGCTTGGGTTCAATTTCATCCCAATAACTTACTAGCCGGAAATTTTTGACGCCCAAATCATCAATAATATGTTGCATTGTATCTTTTGGGTCTAAGCCCAGGCCTTTGGCATAGGCAGGAATAAATGTCGTGCCAAGTTCCAGTGGCTGGTTGGCTTGGCTGGCGATGTACCAGCGGGCTATACCGTACATTGAGCCTACGGTTAAGGTCACCACCGCAATTACCGTCAATAATAACCGGCGCCAAAAAGTTTTTTTAGGCAAATAACGGCGCAACCAGCTATACCAACGATGAAGTGGTTCAATTTTATGGCTATGTTTTTCTTTTATTTGATCGGTAACTTTTCCCACCGTACGAATAACCTGTTATAAATAGTATGTGAAAACGGAGCTTACGCTTAGCATAGTTATACCAGTTTACAACGAAGAACGCTACCTTAAACGTTGCCTTGAGGCTATTAAAGTCCAGACCGTTAAACCCCTCGAAGTCCTGGTTGTTGATAACAATAGTACAGACCAAAGCTTGAAATTAGCTGGTCAATATAAGTTTGTAAAAATAATCAAAGAGCCGCGCCAAAGCGTTTTGTACGCTCGCAATAAAGGATTTAACCTTGCTAAAGGCGATATTATCGGCCGAATCGATGCCGATACGGTGCTGCCGCATAATTGGGCAGAAACTGTATTAAAAGATTTTAACGATCAATCAATTGCAGCCGTAACCGGACCGGTGTCGTATTATGATATGCCATTGCCCTGGTTTAATTACTGGCTGGACCACTGGATTAGAAAAGGCATGGTTGTTTTTATGCCCAATCATCCATTCTTGTTTGGCAGCAACATGGCGATCAGAAAAGACATTTGGAAGAAAATATTGCCAAAAATTTGTGATGACCAGCAGTTACACGAGGATTTAGATTTAGCCGTCCACCTGCACCAAAATAATTTTAAAATCAGTTATGACAAAAGATTACATGCTGGCGCTTCATCTCGCCGTTATGAAGATTCGTGGCAGGATTTCTTGCATTATGGCCAAATGTTTCGTAGTTCATACCTTAAACATGGAATAGGTGGCATTGCTCCTCGAATAGTAACTACTTATTACACTTTGGGATACTTGTTGTTAAGGCCCACTCGAGCTCGTTATAATCCGATAACTGGGCTGCGTACACTAAAATATGCTAAAAGTCATAGCCGCGAGGCTGCTCGCAAGAACCCAATGGCTCACTGAGCATTATTGCTGGTAAAGCCACCGTATTGATTGGCTTGAGGATGGCAATCTTGCCACAAACCTTTATTTTGTTGCCTGGCTTCTGTTTGGTAAGATTGAAATTCATTTGATTTTGTAAACGGAAAACTTAAGTACGCAAATCCATAGCCTTGCTTAATTATTTCGGCATTTACCAACCTGCCATCCGGCAAGTAAATATATCGCAGTAAGCGATTATAACGATCACGGTTAGTGCTTAGTGGATCACTTTCAAGCCGTACATCATTCGTGCCAATTAGGTTTTTTGTGAAGTTTGCTGCTGCTACGCCAAAACATTGGACTTGTTTGCGGGGATCATGAGTTTCGGGCGTATCTACGCCAATAAACCTAATAGTCTCTTTATTCCCGGCCATATCCACGGCAATAGTATCACCATCAACGAATTCGGTTACCCGATAAAGTCCGGGCTGGTTAGTCATAGCTGTTTTTTGTACTTGGTCAAACCAATGATAATGTTGGCCGATAATCACCACCAACAACAATATCAAGCTCCAAATAGGAGAATTGCGTTTGCTAAAAAGTTTACGGCGACTCATAACGCCTTGGCGTCAAGCAATACTTTTTTGATGTTTTCTTTGTCAAGTTTAGTACCGTCTATCTCAATATATTTTTCGTCAGCAGTCGGCAACTCAATTAAGTTGGCGATTCTTTCAAACAATTGATCCGATGTTTCATTAGGCGGCCATAAATGCTGGCGGCTTAAGTGCGAGGCTCGTTGTTTGGCTTCATCCCGCGGTGTTTTGATCCAAATTAAGACCGGTTTGGCACCGATGCGTTGGCAAATCTCATACTTGTCTTGCCGATGCTGCAAACGATTTAAATTAGCGTCATAAATTACATTTTTACCCTGTTGTAACAACAACTCGGTTTCTTTATCCAGGTTATGATATAGCATGTCATGCTCTTTTTGGCTGAAAGCCGGGCTAGGAAACATTTCAAATCTAGTCTGGTCAGAACTTAAATGTATAGCGCCCGTAATTTCATGAATAATTTTCGATGCGGTAGTTTTGCCGGCTCCCGGGTATCCAAACATCAAGTACAAAATGGGCTGATGCATAGTTAAATCTTAGCACCTTCTAAAAATCGATACCGCGGTTAGCAAGAAATTTATCATCGAAGTGGTGTTTGAGCTTGGTCATATCGGTAGCTATGTCGATCTTATTCAATAAGTCTCTAGGAAAATCGCGGCCAGTTAAACAAAGGCTGGTAGCAGGATTTCTGTTTTTTATTAATGCATCTAGTTGTTGTTTTGATATTAATCCTTCATGGACAGCATTATTAATTTCGTCGCA
>CAZBLI010000012.1:4362-8268 GCA_964492785.1 uncultured Candidatus Saccharibacteria bacterium | reverse complement strand
CCTAATGAGGCGCTGGTTTTGCCCTTGCCTTCACCGGTATAAACCACCACTACCGACTGTTTAGTTGTATAGTCCTCAAGGCTCACGGTTTAAGTATATCAAGCCGTCAGGGCTTGATCATTTGGGTTTTCGCCCGATTTTGCCCCAATTAATGCAACCCGACCAACGTAGGCTCTCATTCTTAAATACCTAATTTTGTCACGTTGCTCAACAGGATTTTTTTCTGGTTTAGCTTTAGCAGCTAAAATATCTGGATCCTGTTCAAGTGTGACATCGGTGTAATCATCAAAACTAATTAATAAGTCGGCTCGGCTTTTCATAAATTCTGTCCATATATCATAGGCTCGGCCAAAGTCTGTGCCAGAGATACCAGATTTTGTATTAATAAGAAAGTCAATGGCTTTAGCAATTGCGGCGCCAGTGACACCATTGTCTTTGGCCATTTTCCAAACATCTAAAGCTTCTCTGTAAAGTTCTGGGGAAGTGTTTATGCCGGCTTCTAAGTTTGTTAATAACAATAGTTGCTCAGCAGAAGTATCATCATAGTCGATAATAAAAGTCGGTTTTTCAATATCATTTGCCATATTGCCTCCTAACTTCTTACATCATACCAAATGTGGGGGTAAATCGTAAAGCTAAAACGCTATATAAGCTTTTTTTCGCGCAAGAGTGCGTCTAAGCGAGGCCGGTCAAATCCAATAACTATAGTGCCGTCAATGTCGGTTACCGGGATGCCCATTTGGCCGCTTTTACCGACGGCTTCGTTGGCAGCGCCGGGATCTTTCTCGACATTTTTCTCTTGGTATTTAACGCCTAAGCCATCCAAGTATTGTTTGGTAGCGTGGCAAAAGGCGCACCAATCTGCTGAATAAACGGTAATCATAAAATAAATAATAGCATAGTCACTATACTTTGTGTAGTAAGAGGTCGACTGTTTTTTTAGGGTTGATATCTTGCAACTACCCCAAGAAAACGCTATACTCAACTCAGATGAGTGGAGAGTCCAGCAGTAAGAAGGTTAATGACCCTCGCGTTGAGGATAGTGCTGAACGCCTGGCCCGTATTGCTGATGCTCGCCAACTATTTTTATCTTCGACAATTAATATGAGCTGGCAACTAGCCGTCACGATTATTGTGCCGCTTTTAATTGGCGTCGAGCTTGATAAAAAATATAATTCCTCGCCTTCGTATACATTAGGTGCTTTGTTTATTGCAGTGACTATGGCTGGCTGGGTGGTGGCAAAAACCATCAAGAGTGTTAAGCTAACCCAGTCAGAACAATCGGAAACTAATAAGAAGGGTGACCAGAATGCTCAATAGCCTGTTACATTTGGCTGAATCAGAACCTATCGTCCATATTTCCCCATTGCCCATCTTTACGGTCCATGGCATAACTATTACAAATTCCATGCTGTTTGCCTGGATTACCTCTGTAGTTTTAATAATTTTATTTATCATCGTCGGTCGGCGGGCAACTTTGCGGCCCAAGGGCGGTTTTACGCAAATCATGGAACTTGGCTCCGAGTTCATTACCGGCACTTTAGAAAATAGTTTTGGCAGCCGTGAGCAAGCCGTCAAGTATGCGCCCTTCTTTGTAACCATGTTCTTTTTCATTGCTTTTGCAAACATCTTCGGGCTTTTGCCGGGTGTGGGTGAGGCAGTGACTTATCACAATGCACCGGTGCTGCGGGCTTTCACGGCCGACCTCAACGGCACTCTGGCAGCCGCGGCAGTTTCTATGATTATGATTCAGTACTATGCCGTTAAAGAATCCGGTTTTACCAAACACCTGCGCCATTATTTTGGTGGCAGTCTTAAGAATCCACTGACTTATTTGGCCGGTATATACGAAGTTTTAAATGAACTGGTGCGCGTTTTTAGCTTGGCGCTGCGACTTTTCCTGAATATTGCCATTGGCGAAATTATTATCAGTGTCTTTGCCTTTTTAGGCCGGACCGTCGCTCCCTTAACTGCCCTACCCTTCCTGTTGCTTGAGCTTGGAGTTTGTTTGCTTCAGGCTTATATTTTTGTGATGCTATCTACTACTTACCTTTCATTAGCCATTAAACATGGCGATGTACACGAGGCAGAAGATAGTTTAGAAGAGCCTAAACAGTTAGCCAAGGCTCAAAAAGCATAGGTGATTAATAACAAATTAAGGAGATAAATTAATGCAGTATCTAGCAGAAGTAACCGGCAGCCTGGATGTCCTTGGTAAAGGCATCATGCTTGGTTTCGGTATGATTGGTCCTGGTATTGGCGTTGGCTTAATTGGTGCCGCCTTTATGAATGCCGTAGGCCGCAACCCCGAGTCCGCTAAATTCATGGGCCAAATTCTAGTCTTCGTTGCTATCGTTGAGTTGATGGCGCTACTAGTGTTTGCCTCTCTATTCATTGTTAAGTAAGACCCCCGGAAGGATTAAATGATAAATCTGTTTTTTGCAGCCGAAGGATCATCAGGAATTGGTGCGCTGGGTATCAGCGTATCGGCTTTTGTCATTCAGCTGATTACATTCATCCTGGTCTTTTTGGTATTAATGAAATTTGCTTTTAAACCGATTATTAAAATGCTAGAAGATCGCCGCCAGACAATTGAAGAAGGCGTCAAAGCCGGCGAACGATTATCGGCCCAAAAAGCCAAGTTTGAAAACCAAATGGCCAAAGAGCTCCGCCAAGCCCGCGAAGAAGCTGATCACATTATTGCCACCGGCCAGAAGGAAGCCCGCGAAGTTGTTCGCGAGGCCGAGAAATCTGCCCACCGTAAAGCCGACAGCATCCTTGCCGATGCCGAAGTGCGCATTAACGAAGAGCAAGAACGCGCTAAACGGGCCCTAGAAAAAGACATTGTTGGTTTGGTTTCCGAAGCAACCGAGGCTATCGTTGGCGAAAAGATTGATCCTAAAAAAGACGCCGCCGTCATCGACAAAATTCTTAAGGAGCACATCAAGAAATGAGCAGCTCGCGACATCATTTAGCTCAAGTTATTGGCAAACGCAGCCTGCAAGCTGGCAATTTTGACCTTTTGGCCAAAGAAATCGCCGCATACTTGCTTGACACTGGCCAAGTTAACCAACTTGATTCATTGATGCGCGACATAATGAATTACCGGGCTGAGCACGGCGTGATTGAAGTTCAAACGTCTAGTGCCCATAAGCTAAGCAGCCAGGATATAGCCGATATTAAAGTTTTGTTAAAAAGCGAGTACCCATCGGCCAAACATTTCACTATCGACCAAGCTTTAGAGCCAGAAGCCATGGGGGGTATCAAACTCGACCTGCCCGGCGAGCAACTCGACCTGACCATTCGTGCCAAAGTTAATAAGTTCAAACGACTAACATCTTCCGGAGAAGGAGCCTAGATGGCTAAACAAGCAGTATCAATAAAAGAATTATCACAAGAAATCCGCGACGCCATTGCCGAGTTAAAAACTCGTCCCGAGATTGAGCATGTCGGCATTGTCACCCGAGTTGGTGACGGTGTGGCCTGGATATACGGCTTAACCCAGGCCGGTTATAACGAAATGATTGAAATCGAAGCCACCGACGGTGAAGCTATCACGGCTTTTGCTTTCAACCTGGGCGAAGACGAAATCGGCGCCGTGATTTTGGGCGATGACACTTTGATTAAAGCTGGTGCCACCGCCAAATTAACCCGCCGCGTGCTAGAAGTGCCGGTTGGCCCGGAGCTAGTTGGCCGCGTGGTTAACCCACTTGGTCAACCACTAGACGGCAAAGGCCCCATCAAAGCTAAGCTCACCAGCCCGGTTGAACGTACCGCGCCCGGCGTATTAGATCGTAAACACGTTCACGAACCACTTATGACCGGTATTACTGCCATTGACGCCATGGTGCCAATCGGCCGTGGCCAGCGTGAGCTGATCATTGGCGACCGCCAGACCGGTAAAAC
>CAZBLI010000012.1:0-4262 GCA_964492785.1 uncultured Candidatus Saccharibacteria bacterium | reverse complement strand
CAATCGGCCGTGGCCAGCGTGAGCTGATCATTGGCGACCGCCAGACCGGTAAAACAGCTGTAACTGTCGATACCATGCTAAAC
Source organism: uncultured Candidatus Saccharibacteria bacterium (assembly GCA_964492785.1). Classification (GTDB taxonomy): domain Bacteria; phylum Patescibacteriota; class Saccharimonadia; order Saccharimonadales; family JANWIN01; genus CAZBLI01. Next base: position 4,179 of record CAZBLI010000012.1, on the reverse strand, counting down.
CAGCATCGTCAGAACACTGGCGTCATCAATATTTATGTGGCTGTCGGCCAAAAGTTAAGCAAAGTTTCCCGTTTAGTTGAGCGATTAAAACGCGAAGGTGTGATGGAGCAAACCATTGTGGTGGCTACATCAGCGTCTGATCCTGCTTCCATGCAGTACCTAGCGCCTTATGCCGGTGCCGCCATGGGCGAATATTTCCGTGACAACAAGCAGCACGCCCTAATAATTTATGACGACCTGACTAAGCACGCTGTAGCTTACCGCCAGATGTCATTACTACTACGACGTCCACCCGGCCGTGAAGCTTATCCCGGTGATGTTTTCTACCTACATTCTCGCTTGCTGGAACGTGCTGCCAAAATGAGTGATGCCAAGGGCGCCGGTAGTTTGACTGCTCTGCCAATTATCGAGACTCAGGCTGGTGACATCTCTGCCTACATTCCCACCAATGTGATATCTATTACCGATGGCCAGATCTTCCTGGAGACTAACTTGTTCTATCAGGGTATTCGACCGGCTATTTCGGTTGGCTTGTCAGTCTCCCGTGTTGGTGGTGATGCCCAAACCAAGGCCGTTAAAAGCGTGGCCAAGAGTTTACGTGTTAACCTGGCCCAGTTCCGTGAGCTAGCCGCTTTCTCACAGTTCTCAACTGACCTTGATGCCGAAACTCGCCAACGAATTGAACGTGGCCAACGATTGACTGAACTTTTGAAACAGCCGCAATACAGCCCTTACTCGATCTGGCAAATGTATGCCACTCTTCTTGCAGCTACTGAAGGTTGTTTTGACGCCGTACCGCTGGACAAAATTAAGTCTGCAGAAGAAAGCTTGTTACGCGAGCTCAAGCACGACCAAGCCAAAGCAGTTGAAAAAATCAACAGCGGCGATGAGCCTGACGACAAGACCAAGAAAATGATTGTCGACATGGCCAACAAAATCGCCACATCATACAAGCCGGTTGAAACTAAGTTGGCGGAGAAAGCTAACTAATATGTCTGAAACAAGACCAACTTTTAGCCCACAAGAAGTTTTATCGCACTTAAGAAATGTAAATAGACGATTTGATACTTCTAATGAAGCTGCCGCATTTAGGTTGGAAGCTTGTTTAACCGAGCAGTTAAAAGAATTAGGTTTAGTGCATAGATATCAAGTGGAAAGTAGACAAGAAGAAATAGAAACTAGAACTTTTGACTACATTGATCCTATGGCTGTGGGAGTAATCATAAATGCCTTTATGTCAGGCAAACTACCACAACCCGATGACGAAAGCTCCTTTCTTTATACAGAGAAAACTGCTATTGGCAGGCAGGCTGCATTAGATACTGCACTAGAAAGAATTAAAATGTCGGAAACATACGATATCTCGACAGATCCAGATTTTTATCCACCTGAGGAGCCTACCGATGGCTAACACGATTACTCTTAAGCGCAGGATTGGGACTGTCCGCAACACCCGGCAGATTACTAAGGCTATGGAATTGGTAGCAGCAAGTAAAATGCGACGGGCCCAGGAACATGCCAAGTCTGGTAGAGTTTATCGCCAAGCCGCTTATTCCCTGCTAACGCGCTTGAGTAAGATGAACGAAGCCGCCGAACATCCTTTATTTGCTAAACGAGCAATCCGCCGCAAGCTCTATGTTGTAATCACTTCAAATCGTGGTTTGGCTGGTGCCTACAACGCTAATATTTTGCGCTTAATGACCCAAGCCCTCAAAGCTGATAAAAATTCAGGTATCAGCGCCCAAGTAATTGCTATCGGTAAGCAAGCTGCCAATCACACTCGTCGACTCAAAGACGCTGAATTATTAGCCGCTTATCCGGCTTTTGGCGACAATCCAACCGCCAACGACATTCGACCACTGCTAAACACAATGACCGATATGTACATTGATAAAAAAGTTGACAATGTGCAATTGCTATACACCGAGTTTAGATCTAATCTTTCGCAAATTGCGACTCAATTGGCTATCCTGCCGGCCCAAATTGATCCAAACGAAGTTGAGCCTGATGATGACACAACATTAGAAAATGTTACTTTTGAACCATCAATTGAAGCAGTACTAGATAACGTTACAATACGTTTATTAGAAGTCCAACTTTGGCAAGCTATGTTGGAAAGTATTGCTAGCGAGCATTCCATGCGGATGCTAGCTATGAAAAATGCCACCGATAACGCATCTGATTTAATTGACGATTTAACGTTAGAATTTAACACTGCCCGCCAGGCAGCCATCACTCAAGAGTTGGCTGAAATTACTGGCGGCGCGGAGGCTATAAAATGACCCACAAAAGCCATGTAACTATCGAAAAATATCCGCATTTGCCGATAGTTGTCGATATGACCCAAGAAGTTTTGTGTTTAGCCAAAGATTCTTTGCCAATGAAATCGGGCGCAAGTTTATTACTTCGAACCAGGCGCGCCCAAGACCCAAATTTTATTGCGAAAATTAGTGAACAGCCGGCTTGGCTACGCAGAGAACTGTTTGCTAATCGGCATGATGGAAAAACTAAAGAAGATATAGTGGCCGTCAGGGAGGAAATCGAAGTAGCGGCCAGAGCCATCGGTGATACCGCTATCGCCAGTATTGTAGACGTATTTAAACCTGTATTTCGACTAACGCCAGAATCTAATTTAATAGCTGGAGTTCAGTTAGTGAATGAAATTTGGGCGCCAGATTATGCCGATAGATTTGCCGATGCGTATAAAATATTTGACCAAAGTACACAGGAGGTTGTCATATAATGAGCGTTCACGAGTTACCCTTCTCCACACTACTAGAAGCAGAAGATGCAGCATTTGTAGTGGTAGAAGCCGAATCTAAATTATCTCAATTAGATTTATATAAGGATTTTGCCAATACAGTTATGTCCGGAATTCAAAAAGCCGTCCAACGCCGCAAACTAGCCGGTTTTGAAACAAATCCGCTAGATTCGGATGAAGTTGATGGCATTGTAAAGGCTGCCATGGGTAATAATGACCAGGTTTTTGGCGAAGGTATTTGCCGGGTTGCTCTGCAGGAGTACACCATTGGTTATCTTCAAACTACAGATGATGCTTTGCAAACCGCTCGATCAATACACGAAGAATTACAAGGAGGTGATTATGGCCATAGCAACTAAGACTAATACAAAACACGGCAAAATCAGCCAAATTGTAGGCGTGGTGGTTGACGTTGAATTTTCTGAAGGCCATTTGCCGGCAATTTATAACGCGCTGGAAGTTCAGCACGGTGACCAAAAATTAATACTCGAAGTAGCTCAGCACTTGAGTGAATCAAGTGTTAGAGCTGTATCTTTAGGCGGGACTGACGGATTAGAGCGAGGTGCCGATGTAGTGGATACAGGTTCAGCCATTAGTGTGCCGATTGGCGAAGAAACGCTGGGCCGGATGTTTAATGTTACCGGTGAACCAATTGATGGCAAAGGCGACAAGTTTAAGACCCGCTCACCGATTCACCGTAACCCGCCAGCCTTAATTGACCAATCAGGCAATGTTGAAATCCTGGAAACCGGCATTAAAGTTATCGACCTGATCGCGCCCATCACCAAAGGTGGTAAGGTTGGCTTGTTCGGTGGTGCCGGTGTCGGTAAAACCGTTCTTATTACAGAATTAATTAACAACATTGCGAAATTCCACCAGGGCTATTCAGTTTTCGCTGGCGTCGGTGAACGTACCCGAGAAGGTAACGACCTGTACCACGAAATGGCCGAGTCCGGCGTGTTAGACAAGACTTCGCTGGTCTTTGGCCAAATGAACGAGCCGCCAGGCGCCCGTTTGCGGGTTGGCCTGTCTGGCTTGACTATCGCTGAAGGTTTCCGTGACAAAGGTAGCGACGTATTACTGTTCGTTGATAACATTTTCCGTTTTACTCAAGCCGGCGCCGAAGTCTCGGCCCTGCTGGGACGATTGCCCTCGGCAGTTGGTTACCAACCTAACCTGGCCCAGGAAATGGGTGCATTGCAGGAGCGCATTACCTCGACCCGCAAAGGTTCGATTACTTCCGTCCAAGCCGTCTATGTGCCGGCTGACGACTTAACCGACCCGGCTCCAGCCACAACTTTCGCTCACTTGGACTCGACGATTGTTTTGAGCCGGGCGCTGACTGAACTTGGTCTTTACCCGGCGGTTGATCCACTGGACTCCAACTCAACCATCCTCGACCCGGAAATTGTCGGTGA
>CAZBLI010000011.1:11402-17054 GCA_964492785.1 uncultured Candidatus Saccharibacteria bacterium | reverse complement strand
AAAAAGGCGATAAGCGTAAAATCATAGGACTAGTTAGCGAGGCATCTGGCCATCGTCATTATTACACGACTAAAAATACTATGAATACACCCGATAAACTTCGCCTCAAGAAGTATGATCCTGAAGTCCGCAAGCACGTTTGGTACAGTGAAACCAAGAAAAGCTTGGGCCGCAACGAAGTCAAAAAATAATTTTACTGATTATTAGCGCTGGCTAGATCAAGAATGGTATTGATGAGTTCGGCGTGGCTCCAAACTAAAGGAGCTACCGAAAGAGGCGTGCCATTATCGGGATTAACTTGTTCTGATAAAACACCGCTAGGAAGGGCATGCTGAACCGTCCAATCAATTTTTTGCCGGGCTTTATCCAAGTCTTTGCTGCGAATATCAAATTGAGCCATCCATAACGTCGAAATAAACCATGGATTACCTAAATAATCAGGATTGGTCTCAAAATAATGGTCATTCTCGTAACGAGGCACGCCACCTGATGGGGATTTGTCGACTAGTCTTTGATAAATGGTTTCGGCAGTTCGTTTGACTTCATCTAACTTAGATCCATGCAGATCGAACATCATGACACCATACAAACTAGAAACGTCTAAAGTATTATCAAATGATATCGAGCCGTTTTCTTGCAGCAGAAAACCTTTACGGTAGTAGCCTTGCTCGGGGTCAAAAAATTTATCGGAATTTTGCAGGATTTGCTTAGCAATATCACGCCACCGAACACCATCGTCAGGGAACTCAAAGTCATCAGCAAATTCTGCAGCCACAATTAAGGCCTGATAAACGGTGGCTGTGCTGTAAGCCGTGGTTAAAAAGCGTTCTTCCCACAAATCATAGCTGGCGTGCGGTAATTTAGTTTCATCATCAAGAAAGCTTGATAAAAAGTTTGCGGCTGGTTGAATAAAGGTGGTGTAAAGATTGCGCACAAAGTCATCGTCTTTACTCCGTAAATAATATTCGCCCAACATATAGATAACAATGGCGGTTTCATCCTCCTGAATAGCCAGCTCCTGGTGCTTACCGTGCAACAATGGGTGCCAGGTACTACCTATCGACCTGTCTGGCTGATATTTATGCATCAAATAACCATCTTCTGTTAGTATGTCGCGGCAAAACTCAAAGAACATTTTCGCTTCTTCATAAAAACCCAGTCTTATTAAAGGCCAGATGGCATAGGCACCATCACGCGGCCAGACGTAGCTGTAATAATCTCGGCCGGAGTTATATATGGACGAATCGCAAGAGGCAATTATACCGCCGCGCTTGTCGCAGTGTGCTTTAATTAGCATTAAAGACTTTTTGACCATATCAAGATACTGTTTTTCGACCACATGCATGCCGTTGGCACCTTGGGCCAGCCAGTCGCGCCAATAACGCCGAGTTTTCATCAATCGTACAACGGCTTTTTCTCTGAGATAAATTTTGTGAATTTTTTCGGCTGTAAATTGTGAGTCGGCTGCCACTGTCCAGTAATCAATTTGAACGTTTGATTCTCTTTCTAATTCAAAAGCAAAACGAGTAACCGAATCAACGCCGCCATGCTCAACCGCGCTGCCGGATAATTCGCCATCCTCAGCGTCACGGAATGTGCCCTCTTTACCTTCAATGCCATAATTACCAATGGCAAATTGGTCAAATGGGCTGCCATCAGCGTTTTGCCCATATATAAGCAGGCTACATCGGCCTTTGTAATCCAAAATATAATTTTCTTCGGGCACAAATAAGCCAGTATCAGCGCGGCCAGCCCGGGAAATTTGGAAAACTTGATGCATGAACAATCGGACATCTTGTTTTTTGTCGGCTAAATTTTTGACATTTATTAAACGGGCAAAGCAGTTATACTCGAAGTCGACAAAGTCCTGAAAACTAAGTTCTATCATGAGCTTAGAGCTGTGCATGGTGATTTTGCTAACTAGAGCATCAGTTTCAATATCAGTGGTTATATCCCAGCTACCATCATCCACCCAGCTAAACTGGTCATTTACCCAGATGCCAATTTTATGGTTTAAGCTTCTGGCGGTTGTTAAATTATCAAGTCCGACATATGGATAGTAGAAATCATTGACCAGGCCATGTTCATTTAAACCAATCGTCAGGCCGCCATTGCCGAGGATTACTGGTCTACTCATGTGCCACCCTCAACATAATTAACCCACCGTGCCTTTTTGATTGAGCCGGAACTTTATATCATGCCAGACATTCATAAAGTTAATAAAAGCTTCGTAAGGGCTATCGTAAGGGCTAAAATATGCGTGAATGTCGCCATCATTGAACCATTTCGTGCACATGTAATAAAAATGATCGGATGATTGTAGCTTGCGCCAATCTTCAATTAAGCGAACATCGCCCGATGAGCGCATGTCTTCTTCCAGATCATACAAGGCTTTGATGGCTTCTTTTTGCATGGAATTACCGTTCCAGGCGCTTAAATCACGTTCGGTATCGGCCCAAGTAATGGTTTGGGGAATATCAATTTTGTCGACTGGTTTAAAAGATTCAGCTAATTCGCTAACCGTCATAAAGGTATGGTCCTGGCTTTCCAGCCACTGCTCAGGCATTTCAGCTAGGAAGTCAAAAATGCCCGTGTCATCCCATTGATGCTCGCCAAAAGTTTCATAATCCATAAATAAATTAAAGTTAGTGGATTCTTTGGTTTCGTTTAACCAGTTAACAAATTTTGAGGCTGTTAGCGGCCATTCGGCCCAATTTCGGTCGCCAAATCGAAAGGCAATATCATCACTCAATTTATAATTTTTTAGCAATAATTTGATATTTTCGGTATAAGCCGGCTGATAAACAAAATTGGCATTGCGCCAGCCCAGCACCTTATCCCAGCCCTCCGCTAAAATCGCTTTGTAACCATTTTGTTCTGCCCAGTAGGCTAAATCGTTGTTGTAGGCCAGCTCAGTATTCCTAAATACCCGCGGCGTGAAATTAAATAATTTTTCGACTTTGCGTTTGTGCATATCAACTTGGACTTCGAATTCTCTTTTTGAGTAGAAGAAGGCCAAGCTGTGATGGTAAGTTTCGGCTAAAATCTCAACTTTGCCGGTACGCACCAGGTCTTGGAAACTGGTCAAGGTTTGCGGTGACCACAGCTCCATTTGCTCCATAGCTGTGCCAGTTATCGATAAACTTAGTTTAAATTGTGGGTACTTGTTGAGTAGTTCCAGTAGCTTAGCATTGGTCGGCAAGTAAGATTTTTCTGCGACTTTACGCAATATTTCCTGGTTGTTGGTTTTTTGGCTCTCGGCTGAATGAAAATAATCATGGCGCTGGCTAGCATCAAAAATTGAGTACTGGCCAATTCTAAATGGTTGGTGAACGTGGAGGTAAAGGACAATGGCTTTGGTCATACCGCCACCTGGCTAACATGATTATAGACTTTAATAAATTTTTCCGCCGATGTTCCCCAAGATAAACTACTGATTTCTTTTTGGGCATTTACTAGCAGTTCCTCCCTCAAAGCCTGGCTATTTAACGCCGCCAGTATTTGGTTGGCCATTTCGTCAACATCCCAAAAATCAACTTTCAAGCTGTGGCGCAATATTTCTGACACGCCAGACTGTTTAGAAATTAAAGTTGGCGTACCATAACCAATGGCTTCTAGCGGCGTCAAACCAAAAGGTTCGGAAATTGATGGCATAACAAATAAATCAGCCACCGCAAAGGCGTCGCGTAGTTTTTTGCCCCGTTGAAAGCCAGCAAAAATAACATTTTGGCTGATACCTAAATCCGCGGCTAAATCTATTAATTCATTTTGTTGCTCTCCATCACCAACCAATAAAAAGATGGTTTTTGGAGTCTTTTTAATTACATGGCCGGCAGCTTTAACTAAGTTGGGCAAACCTTTCTGCATAGTTTGGCGGCCGACATTACTAACAATTCTATAGCCCTGGTCTTTTAGAAAACTTAAATAGTAAAAGGCATTGGCTGTATCAGTCTTCTTAATATCTTCCAGTTCTAAACTATTGTGAATAACAGAAATTTTATCGCCAGGAATGCTGTAATCATTGATGATTTTGTCTTTAGTATGCTGGCTTACGGCAATAATTTGATCGGCTAACAAAAAGGTAGTTTGTTCGATTTCGGAAACCAGCTGATTGCCGCTGCCACCAGCCCGGTCACTCTCAATCGAGTGAACATGGGCGATTAGTGGCCAGCCCGTATTTTCTTTAACTCTCAAAGCCGCCCGAAAGGTTAACCAATCATGGGCGTGGATAATGTCAAAGCTTCGTTCCTCGACAATTTCCATAACTTTGTTGATATAACTATCATCAGAATCATTGGCGTAAACCGTGCTGTTATAGGCTTTTTGAATGTACTCAATCGGAGACTGATCAGTGCCAGTTATTCGCATGTAATCAATGCCGTAATCGGCTTTGTGCGGCAATACAAACTCAATATCAGCGCCACTTTTAGCTAAATACTTGGTTAAATGCAAACAAGCCACACCAAGTCCACCGCTGTTGTGTGGAGGCAATTCCCAACCAAGCATCAACACCTTCATTATCTCTTAAATTATAGAGATTGAAATCATCAAGCACAACCATTTTGAAAGAGATAATTTAAATTGTGTATCAAGTTGCGATTTTGGCAGGGGCACGTGGAATCGAACCACGATCTAGGGTTTTGGAGACCCTTATACTAGCCGTTGTACTATGCCCCTAAGCATGGCTAATGACAGCTCACAAGCATTATATCTGTTAAATACAAAATTGCCAGGCTTTTAACAGGCTTAAACACTTTATAAAAGAGCTGAAATCTGTTATACACTAAGGTACTGCATGCAAAAGGTAGATACTTCTAAACCAGTACTAATCATGCTCTATGGTTTCCCTGGCGCAGGGAAAACTCATTTTGCAACTCATTTGGCCGAAACAATATCAGCGGCCCACTTGCACGGCGATCGAATCCGCCACGAATTATTTGAAAATCCTAAATACGACAAAGACGAAAACGAAGTCGTAAATCATCTTGGCCAATATATGGCCCATGAATTTTTAAAAGCCGGTGTCAGCGTAGTTTATGATGGTGACGCTTCACGCCTAAGCCAGCGCCGGGCAATTCGTGATTTAGCCAGAAAAACCCATGCCGTACCGATACTTATCTGGCTGCAAATTGATTCTGACAGTGCCCAGCAACGTATAACCACGCGCGATCGCCGTAAGAACGAGAATAAATTTGCCCGGCCTTACGATAAAGGCACCTTTGCAAGTTATGTTGGCGTTATGCAAAACCCCAGTAACGAAGATTATATAGTCATCAGCGGCAAGCATACTTTTAACACCCAGCGCAGCGCCGTTATAAAGAAAATGTACGAACAAGGTGTAATATCAACAGATATGGTTTCTGCTAGTGTCGTAAAACCAGGCTTAGTCAACTTAGTACCGAATCCACAAGCCGGCCGGGTTGATTTGTCTCGGCGCAATATAATTATTCGCTAAATTATGGCCACAAAACAAATTGAAGTCGCCGACATCGGTTTAGTTAATTTGTACAAGCGTCGCAACGCCCGCTCAATTAAAATTACAATTTTACCGAAAGGCGGAGTACGGGTAACATTACCAACCTGGCTGCCGTATCGGGCCGGACTGGAATATGTAAAAACTAAAAGAGACTGGATAAAACAGCACCAGCGGCT
>CAZBLI010000011.1:8984-11302 GCA_964492785.1 uncultured Candidatus Saccharibacteria bacterium | reverse complement strand
AAACTAAAATCGCGCTGGGGCAGTTGTAACCATAAACAACACATTTCATTAAATTTATATTTGATGATATTGCCCTGGGAATTAATTGACTATGTTTTGCTGCACGAACTTAACCACACGCAGCACCTCAATCACAGTCCAGCGTTTTGGTCAGAAATAGAAAAACATATGCCCAAGGCCAAGCTGTTTCGCAAGCAACTGCGTGTTTACCAACCAGCTTTATAGCTAACTCTATTCCGGTTATGGCATAATTACACTGTGGATGATAAAACTTTAGCTCAGCTCAGCGAAGCCAGCCTGGAGCGGGAACGACTTAAAAGCCTAATTAACAGTATGGCCGATGGTGTGGTAGCAACCGACGAAAACGGAGTAATTGTTATCTATAACGGCGCTGCTTTAAACATTTTAGATAGCAATAGTACAATAATTAATCAGCCGATTAATAAAGTCATGAAGTTAAATGACAAGGCCGGCCAGCCAATTGATGTCGCTAAATTAGTCACTACCACTCGGACAGCTTATAGCTCGCGTGATTTATCAATACCTTACCGTGACAACAGCGAAGTTAAATTGTATCTGAGTATTGCACCGGTGCACCTGGGCTTTGGCAAACAAGGCACAAAAGGTTACGTTTTGCTGTTGCGCGACATAACTCGAGAAAAATCTTTAGAAGAAGAACGGGATGAATTTATTAGTGTCGCTAGCCACGAACTGCGCACGCCAATCACTATTGCCGAAGCCAATATTAGCAATGCTCAATTAGTTGTAGACAAAAATGGCAGCACCGAACTGATTAAACAGTCGCTAAAACATGCTTACGACCAGATAATCTTCTTATCCGGATTAATCAATGATCTTTCAACTTTATCGCGGGCCGAACGGGGCGCCCTAAAATTTGAGATTGAAGATATAAATGTGCACCAATTAGTGACCGAACTGGTGGAAACTTATAGCAAAGACGCCCAAGAGAAAGGCTTACAAATTCAAACTGCCCTTAGCCCAACTTTAGAGGTTGTCAGTTCTGGCCAGCTATATTTACGAGAAGTACTACAAAACTTTATAACGAATTCCATCAAATATACCGAGAAAGGCCACATAACTATCGGCGCCCAGCCAAAAGGCAATGGCGTAGAGTTTTGGGTAGAAGATACTGGCATTGGCATTAGTAAAAGCGACCAAGAAAAAGTATTTGCTAAGTTTTTCCGCTCTGAAGATTACCGCACCCGCAAAAATAACGGTACTGGTTTGGGCCTTTATGTTACCGCTAAGCTGGCAAAACTATTAAATGCACAAATTAATTTAACCAGTGAGCTTAATAAGGGTTCTAAATTTACAATCTACATTCCTAATCTCGAAAAGCCAGCTGCGCAAATGCCGGTTGACACAGGGGTTAACAGGGTGTAGTATTGACAACGTGACGACCTACTATAAGTAGGTTTTTTAATTGGGAGTAGTATGGCCACAGAAAAATCACAGCCAAAAAAACGTCGAGTCCGAAAATCGGAAACCGTCCGCCAAAAGGCTGAATCAGCTTCAAAAGCAAAAGAAGCGCCCCAAAAGCAGCGCCGAGTTAAGCAAACTTTAAGCACGGCTGGCAAGCCGATTAAAGCGGCCCACCAATTAGGCAAAAAAGAAGTTTACTTGCCCCTGCCGGATAACAAAACTGGCCGATTTCTAAACAAAAGGCGTCACATAATTCCTCGATATTTCCGGGAATCATTCCAGGAGCTCAAGCTAGTCACTTGGCCCAACCGCAAGCAAACCACCCAATTAACCTTAGCGGTCTTTATTTTCGCAATCGGATTTGGAATCTTAGTAGCGATTACCGACTACGGCTTAGACCGGATTTTCAAGAGAATACTTATTAAGTAAGGATAATTTATGACAAAACGCTATGACACCAGCAAGCAATGGTATGCCATTCATACTTATAGCGGCTACGAAGAAAAAGTAGCTGAGAGTATCCGCCAGCGGGCTGATTCATTAGACATGAAGGACAAGATTTTCCAAGTCCTAGTACCCAAAGAAAAAATGATTGAAGTCAAAAACGGTAAGCGTAAAATCGTTGAAAAACGTATTTTCCAGGGCTACGTTTTAGTCCAAATGAAATTAAGCGAAGATGCTTGGTACATCGTTCGTAACACGCCTAGTGTAACTGGCTTCGTCGGTAGTGGCACCGAACCTACGCCTGTTAGCAACGACGAAATGGAAAAGATCATGAAACGAATGGGCCGGGCCGAGCCTAAGCACAAGATCGACTTTAAAGAAGGCGAAGTTGTTAGCATTACTGATGGTCCATTTAAAGGTTTTGACGGTTC
>CAZBLI010000011.1:0-8884 GCA_964492785.1 uncultured Candidatus Saccharibacteria bacterium | reverse complement strand
CATAATCGTAAAAATGCAGTTGCATTCTTATTCCCAAAAGATGATCCGCGTTGGTTTGATTATGACTTTTCTGAAAGCAAGTAATTTAAGCCCGGCATTCAAAACTTAAAATAAGCTAGACAACAGGGGTGAAGTATAGTATAATTTTTTAGTTACGCACGCTTGATCGTAGGCTTCATCGATCACATGCAAGGAGAAGAAATAAATGGCCACTAAACAAGTTACAGCTAGTTTAAAGATGAAGATACCAGCCGGTAAAGCCAGCGCTGCACCTCCAGTAGGCAGCACCCTTGGCCAGTACGGCGTTAATATGATGGATTTCATCAACCCATTCAATGAGCAAACTAAAGAGCTAAAAGGCATCGTGACTGCTCATATTAATATTTATGACGACCGTTCAATGGATTTTCGGGTGGTTAGCCAACCAACTGATGACTTAATTCGCCAAAAACTTGGCATTAACAAGGGTTCTGGCAAGCCTAACAGTGAAAAAGTTGATAAAAAATTGTCACAGCAAATGTTGACTGAAATTGCTGAAGAAAAAGCCAAAGACATGAATGCTGAAGATGTTGAATCAATCAAGAAAATGGTGGCTGGTACAGCTCGCAGCATGGGCGTTGAAGTAGAAAGTTAATTTTTTATTTGTGGGAGGCCATTGGCCGCTTGAACCACGAAGGAGTAATTATGGCCGAAGAAAAGAAGAAATTAGAAGCGATTAAAGAGCAAATGGCAGAAGTAGTTGATACTGAAGCCAAAGAAGTCGTTGAAGAAGCTCAATCTGAATCAAAGTCTGAGAAATCAACCGCTAAGGCTGGTAAACGCAGTGCAAAATCTGTCAAAGAAGCCGAAGCTAAGGAAGCCAAGGCAGCTCGCAAAGCCGAACCGAAAGAAGATAAAGCCGATGACAAGCCTAAAGTAGAAGTCAAACCGGCTAGATCACGTTTAGAGCGCCGCGGAAAAAATTACCGTAAAGTTTATGAATCCATTGATAAAGATAAGACTTACGAACTCAAAGAAGGCTTAAATACTGCCATTAAGACCAATCCAGCTAAATTTGACGCTACAGTCGAGCTACATATCAACCTTAACGTCGATCCGCGCCAAGCCGACCAGAATATACGCGGCACCGTTGTGCTGCCAGCTGGTACCGGCAAATCAGCCCGAGTTGCCGTATTTGCTGATGAGGACGATGCTAAAAAGGCCAAAGCTGCTGGCGCCGACATTGCCGCTGGGGATGATTTTTTGAAACAGTTAGACAAAGGTACTTTGGATTTTGATGTGCTGATTTCTACGCCAACTAATATGGCTAAATTAGGTAAATATGCCCGTGTATTAGGACCTAAAGGCTTAATGCCAAATCCAAAAAGTGGCACTGTTACAACTGATGTTGTCAAAGCTGTTAAAGAAGCCAAAGCCGGGCGGGTTGAGTTCCGCGTTGATAGTACTGGGATTATTCATGTCGGCGTAGGCAAAGTTAGCTTTGGCTCAGATAAACTTGAGCAAAACAGCCAGGCCGTAATCTCTAGCATTAAAGCCGCCAAGCCCAACACCATTAAAGGTGTTTACATAAAGTCAGCATATTTGACCACCTCAATGGGCCCTAGCCTAAAAGTCAACCTCTAGAAATTACTGTACAATAAAATCATGATAATAATCGGCATGACGGGTCCGATTGGCCATGGCAAAAGCACTTTTGCCAGCGCTTTAAAAAAGATCATACCCGCAGCCCAACATTTTGAATCAAGTTTAATCGTTGCAGAAGTGGCTGATGCTTTGCATGCCAGCAGCAAAGATATACCGAGCCGTGATGATTTGGATAAAATTAACAACTGGCTTAAACCGCTACCAAGCATTTTGTTAAGTACAGTGCACGCCAAGACCAGTTTTGAACAAATTAAAATCTCAGCTGATGATGTTAATCTGCATCCGGTAGAGTATGAGAAATTATTCCTGCACATTCAAAACCTTAAAGCCAATCCGGATTTGCTCAAGCATCAAATTACCAAAGAAAATAAGGAAAGCTACCGGCCAATATTGCAATGGCTAGGCGGTTATTTAGTAAAAAAGATCGACCCGGGCATTTGGTATAAAGAAATTGTGCGCCGCATTCATAATGAAAAATCAACCGGCAATGCACTATGCATAGTCGGTGGTTTAAGATTCCCAACCGATGCCCAGATTTTGCACCAAGCCGGCGGCATAATTGTAAAAGTTTACCGGCCCGGCCATTTGGAGTACGACAAGTTAGATCCCACCGAAAGAGAAAGAGAAAACATCAAAGTTGATACCACAATTATAAGTAATGGCACGGTAGATGATCTGAACAATTGTGCCGAGCGCATCCTCCAAGATATTCATGCCAACAAACTCCAAAAAACTTACTACGCCAAAAATTAAGTTGTAATATTTGACTGCGAAGTTGCTTTACCTGCAAATTGTTTCGTACAATATTTATTGAAGGAGAAATTTTGGGAGTATATAGCAATATTCAAATTCGCCAGGCAATTGACGACGGTCATATTATTTGCGTGCCATACAATCCAAAAAATGTATCTCATGCCAGTTTAGACGTCACTCTTGGTTATCATTACTATCGGATTGAACGCATGAATGAGCGGACAATTTATAATCCGTTTGATAAAGAAGATGTCGAAAGATACTTTGATGGCCCATACAAAGCCATGCCGCACAAGCAGTGGTGCGATTTGAACGGTGTTAATAAATTAGTCGGTATTCCTGATGACCACCCAGTAATAGCCATTAAACCTGGAGAGAGAATATTGGCTCATACCCATGAATTTTTTGGCATCTTGCCACCTGGCGCCTATGATCTGCGTGCCCGCTCTAGTTGGGCGCGCAACGGCATAGCAGTTTGTTTTGACGCTGGCTGGGTTGATCCGGGCTATATTAATCGACTGACATTAGAGATTTACAATTTAAATCACCGCGAGACGGTAGTATTGCCGGTTGGCGAGCGCATTGCCCAAGCAGTCTTTCAGGAGACTGGCGAAGTTGAAGGCAACTACGGGGCCGGCCGCGATGCCGGCTTTAGCGGAAAGTATCAAACTAGTACCGATATCGATACATTAATAAAAACCTGGTCGCCAGATATGATGCTGCCGCAGGCCTACAAAGATAGCCGCTCAATGCCAACAAAAATTGAAGGCTTGAGCTATGACTGAGCGTGGCCAAGAGCGCGGCAAATACATTGTTATTGAAGGTGCTGAAGGCGTTGGCAAAACCACTCAAATAATGTTGCTGGCAACTCAGCTAAAGTCGGCTGGATTACCGGTCCGTATTTTACGTGAACCAGACAGCCAAACCGATTTAACCGCCCGAACAATTCGCCGCTTG
Organism: uncultured Candidatus Saccharibacteria bacterium; assembly: GCA_964492785.1. Classification (GTDB taxonomy): domain Bacteria; phylum Patescibacteriota; class Saccharimonadia; order Saccharimonadales; family JANWIN01; genus CAZBLI01. The sequence goes on along the minus strand of CAZBLI010000011.1, from coordinate 5,530 downwards.
ACCCAAGATCCAACTTTTCCAATGAATACCAAGACTGAGGTATTACTTTATAATGCTGCCCGTTCTCAATCGTTAGAAGTAGTCCGTAAAAGTTTAGAACAAGGCGTTTACTGCCTAGTTGACCGCAATTATTTGACTACTTTGGCTCTACAGTACTATGGTAACGGCGATGTTCCGGATTACGAGACTATCAACAGTATTATCGCCTTTGCAGTTGGTGATATGGAGCCGGATTTAACTATTGTGCTGGATGCGCCAGTTAATTTATTAATGCAGCGCGCCAGCGGCCGGCGCACCAAAGAGCGCTTCGATAATTTAGATGAAGCTTTTCTGGAGCGAGTCCGGGCCGGTTATTTATGGGAAGCCAAGCAACGTAATTTACCAGTGGTTTTTGCAATTGATCCGGTGGAAAAAGTTTTTAAAGAAATTTGGGGGCATGTCACAAAAACTTTGGCTGAGCATTCACCAGTTCGCCAAACCAGTAGCCAACCAACCGCAATTAAAGAGGTTATAAGCCAAAAGCAAATTCCACGGCCAGAAAAGCACGAAACATCTAGCGAGCCATTGGTTAGTAAAGATGAACGCGGTTTATTTACAATTACCGCCGCCGGCAAACAATACCTGGAAGATGCCGTTACAAACACCGACGACAATGTCTATGCTTTCACTGAAAAACTTAGCCCTATAACCGTTGCGGCAGCTATGGCCCGTCTATCTCGCCGCGGTGATGATATGCGCGTGACTATTCTGGATGAGTTCGGCGGCGAAGCCGGCAAAGACCAGCAATTATTGCACCGCGTTATTACAGCTTATGGCGATGATTCAGTTCAGCAACTTGTTGGCCAACATATCGTCGTAGAAGGTGCCTCGAATCTACTTAGTAAAAAACTTGAGTGGGGACGGTTGGCAGCTTATTTGGAACAATCCACCCGTTACATATTTTTTGACCAAAAAGATGCCAAAGGCCATTACAAATACCATGTGCCGAAGCATCTCGATAAAGAGACAAAAAAACTCTATCGCCAAGGCATGAATGAAATCTTTGATAATTACTCCAAGATGGTGCGCGAATTAACAGATTACGTTCGCCGCGAATCCCAAGTTCCATCGGCCGAACGAGACATTGCCTGGAAAGGCGCCACCAAAGCCCAGGCCTGTGATGCTGTCCGTCCGGTTTTGCCAGTAGCCACTAAGTCGACCGTGGGAATTTATGCCTCCGGCCAAGCCCTGGAATCATTAATTATGCATTTACTAAGTGATAATTTACCGGAAGCCAAACAAGTTGGCCAGAAAATTCTCGAAGAATCACGCAAAGTTATTCCGACTTTCTTGGAACGGGCCGATAAGCCCGATCGCGGTGGCGCAACCATTGCTTATTACTCAAACACTCGCCAAGCCGTTAAAAAGTTAGCCGACAAATATTTGCCCTCGCAGTATGGCCAGCAGGAGGATGCGGTCCAATTAACAAATTACTGGCCGCGTAACGAATTAGATTTAGTGCCAGATATGTTATACGAGCACAGCGCCTTATCGCTAAACGAACTTAAACAAGAAGTTAACAACTGGCCTTACTCCAAGCGCGAAGCCGTCTTTATGGCTTATATGGGCGAACGATTAAACCGCCGTCATCGCCCAGGCCGCGCCCTAGAAAACGCCCACTACAGTTGGGATTTACTATGTGATTACGGCATTTTCCGTGATTTACAACGACACCGTATGGTTGATGATCTGGAATGGCAGGAACTTACGCCCCGTTACGGTTACGAAGTGCCAAAATTAATCGAAGAAGCCGGCCTAACAGAATTATTTGAAGCCTGCTTTGATAAAAGTCTGGAGATTCATAGCTTGCTGCAAGCGGCCGGCTATCTGGTCGAAGCCCAATACGCGACTTTGCTAGGCCACCGTATGCGCTGGAAAGTAACTTACAACGCACGCGAAGCAGTACATTTCCATGAGCTCCGCACCAGTCCACAGGGTCATCCCGGTTACCGTAAATTAGTTTTGCAAATGCATGAAAAACTAGCCGAAGTTCATCCACTCCTGGCTGAGTCTATGAAGTTTGTTAACCAGGGTGAAGATCCGGAGTTAACCCGTTTAGCTGCTGAACGCTACACCCAATTTAAGTTGCAACAACTTGATAAGAAGAAGTAGTCGTTAAATTCCGTTGACAAAAGGCGTATAATACTTTGTATGATCAATCTGCAGAAGCAATTCTTACTACTTCTCGGCCTTCAAGGGCTGTGCTTCAGCAAGGTTGAAGCCATCCGTCGCTAAACGGATTAGCACAGTCCATCCAATAGGCTTCAGCGAAGCCTATTTTTAATTTAAGGAACTTATTATGTCTATTAAAAATTTTGAAACAACTAGTTGGGAAAGTGAAAGTCATTTAATCATGCAACCAGGTGAACCAAGTTGGGCTTCATTTAAATGCGGTGGCGGTCCTCATACGACAGATCAAGAAACAGTTAGCCCTTATGTAACGTTTGAAGGGCCCGAAAAATTACGTACTAAAATTCCCAATGAATCAGGAAATTTTGATATCATACCTGAAAGGCGTCCAGTAACGAGAATAGGAAGGTTTATAGCTAACTTACCAGCTTAAATACCATCAACTTTATGGAAAGAGATCGATTCGGTGCAGTAAATGTAGGTGGTGAACTGGCCAAAGAATTACTAGGAACATCAAGTGTAGATATTCTTTCTAATACCGAAATTAAACCCTTCGATAAATCCTGGCAATTCGTTAGAGCCTATCCAGTTTTAGCCTTTAAACTTCACTATACAGCTGGAATGCAAGAAGTTAGACGTAAATTAGGCGATGAAATGTTGCTAGAGGGTGCTGCTCAAAATAATCGATCGATTAACTCCGCCTTAATTCAAGAAGCCGATGCTTTACTAGAAGAATGTATATCTTTCATGCCTCTTACCGACAGAGTTGATCTGGAACGTAAAATAGCGACCTGGGTTAACATCCAACCGCCATATGTTCGCGATTTTACCCCATTTGAGTTAACCATATTGGACAGTTTCGAAGACAGCCCTTTAGTTCAACTGTACAAAGTAAACTTGCCATCACCATTGACCTAAGAAGTTAAATGGGGTAGAATTAGCCTTTAGTTACCAAAGACAGCGACGAGGCAACTTTGAAAATGTCGCCGAGGTGAAAAATTACTTTTTTGCTCGTTTAAGTCTTTGGCTTCGTCCAAAGATTTTTTATTACGGTAACTTGTTAATAAATTTTAAGTCCTGCCGGTCGATCAGGCACCCAACTAAGTAAGAGCAAAGGAATAAGAATGGCTCTAACTAAAGATAAGAAACATGAAGTCATTGATGAAATCAGCGCCTTGCTGAATGATTCACGCATGACAGTTGTTGCCGCCTACCCAGGCACCGGCGTCAAAGCCATGCAACAACTACGACGCGACGCCAAACAAAACGGCACCGTCGTTAAAGTGGTAAAAAACCGTTTGGTAATTAAAGCAATCGAATCGGCTGAAAACTTGAAAGACGTTGACACTAGCGCCATTAAAGGCCAGTTGTTATACGCCTTTAACAGCGAAGATGAGGTTGCTCCAGCCCAGTCATTGGCAAACTTTGCCAAGACTCAGCCAACTCTAGAGTTTGTTGGTGCTATCAGCGCTGAAGGCAAATTCTTAAGTGCTGACGAAGTTAAAGCTTTGGCAACATTACCAAGCAAGAATGAGCTAATCGCTCAGGTATTCGCAACATTAAGTTCACCATTAAATGACGCGATGAGTGGCCTCAGCGGCAACTTGCACGCTTTGCTTGATGGTATCGAGGCCAAGGCCTCAGCCTAAGAAAGGAATTTACATGGCAAAAGATTTAAAGAAGATTGCAGAAGAGCTAACCGGCCTGTCTGTATTAGAAGTTAACGAACTAAAGAACATCCTTAAGGATGAATACGGCATTGAGCCAGCTGCTGCCGCTGTGGCAGTTGCGGCTGGTCCAGCCGCTGGCGGCGATGGTGCCGCTGCTGAAGAAGAGAAGAGTGAGTACGACGTTGTCCTTAAAGACGCTGGTGCCCAAAAGGTAGCCGTCATTAAGGCCGTTAAAGACATCACCAACCTTGGTCTTGGCGAAGCCAAAGCTATCGTTGACGGTGCTCCAAAGACTGTCGTAGAAAAGGCTAAGAAAGAAGACGCCGAAGCTGCTAAGAAAGCCTTGGAAGACGCCGGCGCAACTGTTGAATTGGCTTAATAATTCAACAGGTTATATAAAAAGACTTGCTTAATTTTGAGTGAGTCTTTTTATTTTATCCACAGGTGGGGGCTTGCGGCTTTGACTATTATTTACAAAAGTGGTATTTTTAGGCAAGAGTGTATCTAAACAAACACTACGGAGTTAGGCGGTAATCATGTCCGAAGTACCAGAGAAACAAATAAAACGGCTCAGGAGTCTTATTCAAGAAGCAGAGACTAGTTTAGCTGCGGCCAAAGAATTGCTAGTTAGTCTGGTGGGTGATGATGTTGAAGAAATCTCTAGTGTAAAAGATGAAGCTCTTGGCAAAGTTATCGAAGGTGTCTTTGACGGCCAAAATATGGTGGGTAGTGATGGCAAAACTTATCCGGTGCCGGCCAACTACGCCTCTAAATCGAAATTAGTCCAAGGTGACATCCTTAAACTTACCATCGGTGACGATGGTGCCTTTATGTACAAGCAAATCGGTCCTATCCCACGCAAGCAAGTCGTGGGCGCGCTTGAATTAAAAGACGGCCATTATTACGTCAAAGTCGGTGATAAAGAATACCGCGTATTGTTAGCTAGTGTTACGTACTTCAAGGCCAAACCGGGTGACCAGGTGAGCGTCAACGTTCCAGAAGACGATGCCAATGCTGAGTGGGCCGCGCTGGAAGCCGCTTTATAATCACAACAGACAATTGAACCATCATAACCTATAATAAATGGGCTATGGGGCAGGCATTATATCGACGTTATCGTCCAAAAAAACTTGATGAGGTGGTTGGGCAGGACCACATCACTACGACGCTAAAAAATGCCATTAAAAATGGCAAAATTAGCCACGCATATTTATTTACCGGTCCGCGCGGTGTCGGCAAAACCAGCGTGGCTAGAATTTTAGCGCATGAAGTTAACAACTTTGATTATGACGAGAATCTACAGCTGGATATTATCGAGATTGACGCCGCCAGTAACCGCCGGATTGATGAAATCAGGGATTTGCGTGACAAGGTGCACATCGCGCCATCCAGCGGAAAATATAAAGTTTACATCATTGATGAAGTCCACATGCTGACCAAAGAGGCATTTAATGCCTTGTTAAAAACTTTGGAGGAACCGCCGGCTCATGTAATTTTTATATTAGCTACCACCGAATCACACAAATTACCGGAGACAATCATTAGCCGGACGCAACGCTTTACTTTTAAACCCATTGATAATCAGCAAGCTGTTGACCACTTAAAACAAGTCGCCAAACAGGAGAAAATTAAAGTCGATGACAAAGCCTTGGCGCTGATAGTTGAACACGCCGACGGCAGTTTCCGTGACA
>CAZBLI010000010.1:0-17557 GCA_964492785.1 uncultured Candidatus Saccharibacteria bacterium | reverse complement strand
GCCTGTTTAAGCGACGAAGTTGCGTGGCTGAGCCAATCATTTATTTTCATTGGAGATTAATTCGTGCTCGTAGGCCAGTAGTTTTTCAATAATGTCATCGATATTGCCATCGAGAGCACCGGGCAGGTTAGAGCGTGAGTAGCCAATGCGGTGATCGGTGATGCGATCTTGCGGAAAGTTATAGGTGCGAATCTTTTCGCTGCGGTCACCACTGCCAATTAATGATTTACGGGCTTGAGATAATTGCTTTTGTTCCTCGTCGATTTTGATTTGCAGTAATCTGGCTCGCAACACGCCCATGGCTTTTGCTTTATTCTTGATTTGCGATTTTTCATCTTGATTAGCAACCACTATGCCAGTAGGCAAGTGAGTGATGCGTACGGCGCTGTCAGTAGTATTAACGCTTTGACCGCCATGACCACTACTTCTGTAAACATCAATGCGCAGGTCTGAATCTTTGATTTCGACATCGGTTTCTTCGGCTTCGGGCATAACCGCCACCGTCACAGTACTGGTGTGTATGCGGCCTTGGCTTTCAGTTGTGGGTACACGCTGGACCCGGTGAACGCCGCCTTCAAATTTAAGTTTCCGGTAAGCTTCATTACCATTAACTTCAAATATAATTTCTTTGAAACCGCCGGCTTCGCTGGGGCTTTCGCTGACGAGTTCAATCTTGTAGCCATTGCGTTCGGCCCAGCGGCTGTACATGCGGAATAAGTCACCGGCAAACAAACTGGCTTCATCACCGCCAGCCGCTGCCCGGATCTCAATAATTACATTCTTTTCATCATTTGGATCTTTGGGGGTTAATTTAATTGCCAACTCTTCCTTGGCAGATTCTAGAGATTTTTTATCTGCTTCCAATAATTTATTAGCCAGTTCTTTAATTTCATTATCATCAGTTGTGCTAAGTAACTCGTTGTTCTCGGCAATATCTTTATTTAACTTGTCGATAATATTGTAGATATCTATTACGGAACGAAGTTCATCAAGTCTCTTAGCCAGTTTTGGATAATCAGGCGAACTAAAAATAGACGGATCCTGCAATTTTGCTTGTAGGTCCTGAAATTCTTGCTTTAATTGTGTCTCTTTTGACTCCATACAATGCCTTAATTATATACAAAAACACCGAGAACATTTAGATCCCGGTGTTTTATAAATTCTGAGTTATTCTTCTTCTTTAGATTCTTGTTTAGCTTTTTTGGGAGCCTCTGGTTTGGCTTCCTTTACATCGGCAGTTTGAGTTTCTTCTTGGCGGGCGGCTTTACGGGCTGAGGTTTTCTTGGCTGCATTAGCACGCTTTTCACGGGCAGCTTGGCCAGCAGCAGCACGAGCCTTAAATTTATCGACGCGGCCTTCAATGTCGACAATTCGCTCTTCACCAGTGAAGAAGGGGTGTGAAGCACTGGAAATATGAATTTTAACTAAAGGGTATTCATTACCGTCTTCCCACTTAATAGTTTCCTCGGCGGCTACGGTTGAGCGCGTCAGGAAGCGAGTGCCGTTATTGAGGTCTTCAAAAACGACTAAACGATAATTATCTGGGTGTATTCCCGTTTTCATAACCAAGTCAGTATACACATCTGTTAGCCTTTGGTCAATAAGGAGTTGTCAAAAGTCGGCTTATCTGTTAAACTCTTAAAGATATAAATTAATCAGTTTGGGAACCAAATCCTCTCTGTTGCAGCCGTGTAGGCGTAGCCGAGCATCCCAAATGCAGAGGAAGGATCAAATTATGGCCACAACCGTGGACGTTAAACAATTATTAGAGGCCGGAGCTCACTTTGGCCACAAAACTAGCCGTTGGCACCCTAAAATGGCGCCCTATATTCATAGTAAAAGAGCTGGCAATCACATTATTGACCTGACCAAGACGGTGCCGGCTTTAGAAGACGCTTTGAAATTTATTAGCGAAACTACCGCTAGCGGCAAGCAAGTTTTATTGGTCGGTACTAAACGCCAGGCCAAAGATATTATAAAGAAGTTAGCCGATGACACTGGTATGCCATATGTTACTGAACGGTGGTTGGGCGGTTTGTTAACCAACCAAAAAACTATTGGCGGCCGAATTAAGTACCTAAAAGATCAGGAAGCTAAGATGGAATCCGGCCAATTAGCAGCTAAATACAATAAATTAGAGCTACAGCGCTACCAAGAAGAAATTGACCACATGAACTTTATGTATGGCGGTGTTAAGAATATGGCTGCCAAACCTGGCGCAGTATTTTTGGTAGACATCGTTCATGAAAGCAATGCACTCAACGAAGCCCGTAAGCTTAAGATCAAAACTATTGGCGTAGTCGACACTAATGCTGACCCCTCAATGGTTGATTACCCAATTCCAGCCAATGATGATGCTATTAAAACAATCCAGTTGATTGCAGATTACATAAAGCAAGCGATTGAAGAAGGCAAATCTAAGCAAAAACCAGCTGCCAAAGCTGATAATTCTCAAATTAAAAAAGACGAGGAAGAATAAAATGGCGATCTCGATAGATGACATTAAACGTTTAAAGAACTTAACCGGCGTTGGCCTGACGGATGCCAAGAAGGCTTTAGAAGACGCCAAGGGTGACTTTGATAAAGCCCTGGAAGAAATGCGTAAAAAGGGCCTCACCAAAGCCGAGAAGCGTGGTGAAAGAGAAGCCCGGGCCGGTGTTGTCGGGACCTACAACCACGATAGCCGAATTGGCGTATTGGTAGAAGTTAACTGTGAAACTGATTTCGTGGCCCGTAACGAAATTTTTACCGACTTAGTTAAAGATTTAGCCATGCACATTGCTGCTAGCGCCCCTGAATACGTCAGCATTGATGATGTCCCGGCTGAAGATCGTAAAAAGATAGAAGCTGAGTTTAGCGAAAAAGCTAAGGCCGAAGGCAAACCAGCTGATATGGTTAAGAAAATTGTCGAAGGCCAGGTAAAGAAACACTTTGCCGAGAAAGCCTTACTTGAACAACCATTTGTAAAGAATCCTGACCAAACCGTCGGTGATTTAGTTAAAGAACACAATGCCAAACTAGGCGAAAATGTTGTGGTTCGACGTTTTAACCGCATGGCTCTTGGTGAAGTTAATTAAGTTTAGTTATTAAGGTAAAATATAACTAATGAATCCCAACGATATCACCAGCCAGGCTAAAACTAAGTTCGACAACACAGTTGACCATTTTAAAGATGAACTAAGCAAGATTCGAACTGGCCGGGCTCACCCCAGCATGTTGGACGGGGTCATGGTTGAAGCTTATGGCACCGAAATGCCGTTAATTCAAGTTGGCACTGTCTCTGTACCGGAACCACAGCTATTGCAAATTACACCTTTTGACCCGGCAAACTTACAGGCCATTTCAACCGCAATTAGAAATAAGCAGTCTCTGGGCATGAATCCGGCCGATGACGGCAGGGTAGTTCGTATACCCATACCTCCGTTAACAGAGGAGCGGCGCCGAGAATATGTCAAAGTCGTTAATAGCAAAGCCGAGGACGCGGCTGTAAGTTTGCGTAACGCACGGCACGAAGCCCTCAAAGAAGCCGAAGAAGCTAAAAAAGATAAGCACATCACTGAAGACGATCTAAGCTCCATCAAGAAAGAGCTGGATGATCAGGTAGCCAAAGCTCAGCAAACAATTAAAAATCTGTCGGCTGACAAAGAAAAAGAAATCATGACTGTATAACATTTTTGAATAAAATTGTTATTCAGTATATAAATATTTTCTACATCTGTTAAGTCTCAGCAATTCTCAAGTTTACATGCTAATATAGAGGCACATGTCAGTTCTATTATTAATTTTAGGCTTAATACTTTTTCTACTACTGGTAGTAGTGCATGAATATGGCCACTTTTTAGCGGCCAGGCGAAATGATGTAGAAGTAGAAGAATTTGGTATTGGTTTTCCGCCCAAAGCCTGGGGTAAGAAAATGAAAAGCGGCTTTATGTTTACGCTTAACTGGTTGCCGCTCGGTGGTTTCGTCAAGCTAAAAGGGGAGCATGACTCTGATACGGCACCGCATTCCTTTGGGGCGGCTAGTTTGAAGGCAAAAACTAAGATTATGTTAGCTGGTATCAGCATGAACTTATTAACAGCTTTTGCCTTATTTACGGTTGTGGCAGCTCTAGGCATGCCAAAACTAATTGACAATCAATACACCTATAAAGCCGACACAAAAGTGGTTAAAAACCAAGTAATTATTGCTGATGTAGAAAAAGATTCACCGGCCAAACAAGCCAATCTCCAGGGCAAGGATCAACTGATAAGCATCACCGGCCAGAACGGCAACACTATTCAAATAACTTCCCAAAAAGAACTTCAGGAAACCACTAAATCTTTGGCAGGCCAACCGGTAAGGATTGAAATTAAGCGCAATGGCCAAACAACTACAGCCTATACGACATTAAGAAGTAAACAAGTGGTTGACGCTAGTTTGAATACTAACGATCCTAAGGGTTACTTGGGTATTGCGCCAGTGGAATTCACAGTCCAGCGTTCGACCTGGTCGGCACCAATTGTGGCCTTAGGAACCATGGCGCAACTAACAAAATTGACTTTCCAGGGTTTAGGACATGCCTTACACGGCCTGGGCTCTATTATTGCCGGCACCGTCACCGGTAATCATGCTGCCCGTGTGGCCGGCCAAACTCAGGCCAGTCAAGATATTAGTGGGCCCATCGGCATCTTTTACATTCTTAAAGAAAGCAGCCAACTCGGCATTTTATTTATTCTTTTTATTATTGCTTATTTATCACTGGCCCTAGCCATAATGAATCTGTTACCGATACCAGCTTTGGATGGGGGCAGATTGTATTTGACTCTGGCTTTTAGGGCCGCCCATAAACCACTTAAAAAGAATATCGAAGAAAACGTTAACTTTGCCGGCTTTGTAATATTAATGATCCTTATCGTTCTAGTCACAGTAGTTGATATTAAAAGAATCATTTAATATAAGCCTATGCTAGCTTCAGTTTTAGGCATTAGCTGGGCCACGCCGATACTAATTTTGGCCATCTATGGCATGGTTCATTATTTTATAAGACCCGATAAAGCTAAGGCAGACAACGGCATAAACTGGTCGGGGCTTGAAACAGTTGGCATAACCGTGGCAATTTATTTAATTGCTCAATTTGTTGGCGGCTTACTAATCTTTCTGGCCGCCTTATTAAGAGGGATGAGCATCGACCAGGCATCTAGCTGGCTGGATAAGAATTCTGTTGGCCAATTCTTTCTGGTTTTGGCAATCGAAGCCGTTACCGTGGCGCTACTCTATGGTTTTCTCAAGCGCCGCCAATCAAATTTTCAAAACCTTGGCCTCAAAAAACCCCGCTGGAAAGATTTAGCTTATGTGCTGCTTGGTTTTGTAATTTACTTTGCGGCCTATATTTTGATTTTAGCGATGGTCAAGCAGGTGGTGCATATAAATACCGACCAGCCTCAGCAATTGGGCTTTGATAATGCTAGCGGCGGCCAACTGCCACTAGTCTTCATTTCTTTAGTGATTTTGCCGCCAGTTGTTGAAGAGCTTTTAGTGCGCGGATTTCTGTATAGCGGCCTCAAGAAATCTTTACCGATTATTTGGGCAGCTATTGTTACCAGCCTTATTTTTGCGGTCGCTCATCTGCAGGCTGGCAGTAATGCGCCGCTGTTATGGTCAGCCGCAATTGATACCTTTATTTTGTCATTAGTTTTAATTTATTTAAAAGAGAAGACTGGCAGCTTAGCAGCTTGTATTGGCTTGCATATGCTTAAGAACTCAATCGCGTTCCTAGGCCTTTTTGTTTTTCATCTTAAGTAATCTATTTTGAGGCTGTCGCTTAGGCGTGTAGAATATTCTCAGATATGAGACTTTCACAATTATTTACCAAAAGCCGTAAAGAAGTTCCTGCTGACGAAACTGCTCGCAATGCCCAGCTGTTAATTAAAGCAGGCTTTATTCACAAACAAATGGCAGGGGCTTATGATTATTTGCCACTGGGTTTAAAAGTTTTAGAAAATATTGCCGAAATTGTTAGGCAAGAAATGAATAGCGTCGGTGGCCAAGAAGTCCGTCTAACCAGTTTGCAGCGCAAAGATTTATGGGAAAAGACTGGCCGCTGGAGTGACGAAGTAATTGATGATTGGTTTAAAACCAAGCTCGCCAATGACACAGAAGTCGGTTTGGGCTTAACCCATGAGGAGCCATTAACTGAATTACTTAAAGATTATGTTAACTCATACAAGGATTTACCTTTATCTGTCTATCAAATTCAAACTAAATTTCGTAATGAATTAAGGGCTAAAAGCGGTATCTTTAGGGGCCGCGAGTTTTTAATGAAAGATATGTATAGTTTTGCCCGCACCCAAAAAGAACACCAAGAAATCTACGATCAAATCAAAACCGCTTATGGGCGGGTTTATGATCGCTTGGGAATTGGTGCCGACACCTATGTAACATTCGCCAGTGGTGGCAGTTTCAGTAAATTTAGTGATGAGTTCCAAACTTTAAGCGAAGCTGGCGAGGACATCATTTATTTAGATAAAGCTAAAAAGTTAGCCGTTAATCAAGAAGTGTTTAACGATGAAGTTTTAAACGAAATTGGCCTCAAAAAGTCAGAATTAATACAGAAAAAGGCCGTTGAAGTCGGTAATATTTTTAGCTTAGGGACTAAGTACTCGAAGCCCCTCGGCCTTGAATTTACAGATGAAAATGGTAACAGGCAACCTGTCATCATGGGATGTTACGGTATCGGTATATCGCGTTGTATGGGTGTTATTGCAGAAGTCAGCAGCGATCAGAAAGGCTTGGTCTGGCCGCTAGCGATTGCGCCAGCCAAAGCAACTTTAATCCAGCTTGGTGATAGCGAAGATGTAACAAAATCAGCCGAAAAGCTATATAAGGGTTTGACTGAGGCCGGTGTTGAGGTACTATATGATGACCGTGACCTGCGCGCTGGTGAAAAGTTCACAGACGCCGATCTCATGGGCATACCTTATAGGATTGTAGTTAGCGACAAGACATTGGCTAAGCACGAGTACGAATTAAAACGACGCACCGAGGAAAAGCACACCTTAATGACAGGTGATAAAATCATTAAGATTTTAGCCGAAAATAAGGTACACTAGAGACGAATATTCCGAACAGGTGGTTTTGCTAAGAGTAATCAAGGAGCAGTTACTACTCATGAAGAAACAATTTCACTTAACCAAAGACGGTGTAGCTGAGCTAAAAGCTGAGCTAAAAGAATTAATCGCCCAACGCGGTCCTATCGCTGAGCGGATTAAAACCGCCCGCGAATTCGGTGATTTAGCTGAAAACGCAGAATACACTAGTGCTCGCCAAGAACAAGAGATTGTAGAAGGCCGCATTGCTGAAATTGAACACATCCTAATGAATGTGGAAATTATTACCAAGCCGCGCGGCGACAATAAGGTCCAGTTGGGCTCAATTGTTAAGCTAATCGCTAAAGGTAAGACAAAAGAATTTCAAGTCGTCGGCACTGTTGAAGCCGATCCTTTACACGGAAAAATTTCTGATGAATCACCAATAGGCAAAGCCTTGATGGGCAAAAAAGAGGGCGATGCTGTCGAAATAAAAGCCAATTCAGAAACTTTAACCTATAAAATTGCCGACATCGGCTAATTAGGTTCTAGCCTTAACATCTGAAATCAGCTAAGCTTTATCTTATGTATTGGTTAAATAAAATAGCCGAAGAAGCTATTAAACAGCAGCCAGAAGGAGAAATAATTGTATCATCAGGGGTTTCTCCTAGTGGCCAATATCATCTTGGCACACTGCGTGAAGTCTTAACAGCTGAAGCTATCGCCTGGGCTATCAAACAAAAAGGCCGGCAAAGCCGCCATTTACATGTTTCTGATGATCTGGATGTATTCAGAAAAGTTCCAGTGGGAGTTCCTGCTGATTTTAGTAAGTACTTAGGTTGGCCATTATGTGATGTGCCTTCGCCGGATGGCAGCGATATTTCTTATGCCGACTACTATTTAAAAGATTTATTTGATGCCTCTAAAAAAATGAATTTAGAGATGGAAGTAATTCGAGCCCACGAAAAATACCGGGCAGGCTTTTTTGTGCCAGCCATCGAGGAAGCTTTAGACAAAGCTGAGGACATAAAACAAATTTTAGAAGAAGTATCTGGCCGGAAATTAGACCAGCAGTATTCGCCAATCCAAATTGTAGAAGGCCAGTATATTAAGAACCGACAGTTTGTCAGTATCGATAAATCAGCCAAAACGGTGACTTATTTGGATGAAAAAGGCCAGCAGAAAACTCAAAAATATGACGATGGAAAGGTTAAATTAAATTGGCGGATTGATTGGCCGGCCCGCTGGTCACTTTTAAATGTTAGCGTTGAACCATTTGGCCGAGACCATGCCACCAAAGGCGGCAGTTACGATACGGGCAAAGAAATTGTTAAAAAAGTTTACGGCAAAACTGCGCCTATGCCGGTGCCTTATGATTTTATAAATAAAACCGGCGACACAAAAAAAATGAGTAAGAGTGCCGGCGACACTTTCACCGCTGCAGAACTATTAAATTTGCTGCCTACCGAGTTACTTTGGTTCTTTTTACTCCGTTATAGCCCTGATAAAATGTTGTATTTTGACGAAGGCCCGACCTTTATAAAACTTTACGATGACTACAAAGAATTACTAGCTAGAGCCGAGAAATCGGAAGATGAGCAAGCCTTGCTGGCGGCGTGTTTGCAAGGCAAGAACCAATCGACAGTCAGCCGAGTGCCATTTTCACATCTGGTGGCTAGTTATCAAGCCTCACTCAAAGACGCCGATAAAACCATTGAAGTGATTGAGCGGACTGAGCATGGCAAGGCGGCAGCCGAGGACGCTGACATTATCCGTGACGAACTAAAATTTATTGGTGCCTGGCTAGATAAAAGTGCGCCAGAAGAAATTAAGTTTAACTTAAGCGAAGATGTTAAACCTGACGATTTTAATGACCAGCAAAAAGCTTTTTTAAATGAATTAGCAGATGAAATTAGTAATGCGCCGGATGACGCTGATGGGGCCTGGTTCCACGAAGCTATTTATAAACTTAAAGAAGCCCATAATTTAGTCCCGCAAGAAATTTTCCAAACGCTCTACAAAGTTTTAATCAATAAAGATTCCGGGCCGCGCGCCGGCTGGTTCTTAGCCACCCTGGTAAATTTGCGCGGCAAGGACTGGCTAGTCAAAAGATTTAAGCTTAAAGCATGAAAACAATTGTTCTGTGCTCTAGTGCCGCTTTCTACAAACATGTTAATGAATTAGCAGACGAGCTGTAGCGGCAAGGCTATAAATGCATTGTTCCTCTAAGTGCCAGGGAAATGAGAAAAACTGGAAATTATAATGTTTCAGATGTTAAGTCTTGGTATGACAATCCAGAAGACTTTCATAAAAAATCGCATTACATCGAGATGCATTTAAAAGAAATAGAAAAGAGCGATGCCATTCTAGTTGTTAACGATACTAAACACGACATCAAAGGTTATGTTGGCCCAAATGTAATTATCGAAATGGGCATAGCTTTTTATCTGAAGAAGCCCATCTATGTGCTTTATCCAATTACAGATAAAATGCCAACATACGAAGAAGTACACGGATTAAATTCGATCATTATTGATGGTGATCTTAAAAGGATTAATATCTAAAAGTATACAAATTAAAACATATTTTCGTATAATTGTTAGTAATGATGGGAGAATATGCCGATAAAGCTCCAATTAATGAATCACTTCAGGATTATTTTTTTGAGCGTTGGGATTTTTGGCAAAATAAACTTGATTGCGAGCAAGATTTAATTAAGTTGGATGCCATAATTCCTCAAATTTGTGAAGAGTTGGGTGCTTTGTGTCCATTCGCTGATGAAAAAGTCATCATGACCGGCAAAGCAGTCTTGCCAAAAATTGAAGAGGGCGAACACATTGGTGATTTTATGGTTGAGGTGGAACTTTTGCCCGGAATTCATAGGGGTGTGCAAGTAATTTCATCATCAGAAGATAGTACTAACCCCAAAATAATGCACTGGGTGCAAACTAGTACTCGTAATGAAAATAACGGCACAGTAGTAAATATTACCAATACCTTTGGTTATTTTGGACGTGATGCCAGCATTTTTATGATTGATAAAGTCGATGAAGCATTTGGCTATGAAAGCACAGTTTTTGATTTAGATGATGATGGCATGAAAACTTTAAATAAATTCTCTGAAAAATTAATAGACATTTATAGGTCTACCAAATTTAGAAGGCAAAACAAAGGCGCCCAACAACGATTTGTAACGGGCTTTATTGACGAGGTAAATGCCAGGTTACCGATAAGAGACAAAATTTTACTAGTGGAAGCTCAATATGCCTATGTACCAGATATTCAAGCCGACGGGGTGAGGTTTGTAAGATTGCCAATCAATGACATAGTTGAAGTTCAATGTATGGGACTCGATACGATAGAATTATCACATATGCAAGAAAAGCCAATAAGGCGTGATGCTGATATGGTCGATAAAATGGCAGGGCTTTGTTTATTAGCCGATTTGGACCCCGAAAGTAGGCAGAGGCTAGGCGTTTCAATAAATAGTTTAGTTTGGTTGCCGCTTGGCGGACAGTCCCTAGAAAGTGTAGAGTTAGATTATTATGGATAAAATTATTTTTGCAGCTGGCTGTTTCTGGGGAGTACAGTATTATTTTGACCAAGTACCCGGCGTTACCAAAACTACTGTCGGCTATACTGGTGGCGAAACTAAAAATCCAACTTATGAAGAAGTTTGCAACCATACAACCGGCCATGCCGAAGCTGTCTTGGTTGAATTTGACTCCGCAAAAGTTAGCCTGGAGATTTTGTTAAAACAGTTCTTTAGGATGCATGATCCCACCCAGTTAAACCGGCAGGGGCCGGATGTCGGCGACCAGTATCGCTCGGCAATTTTCTATTTTAATGACGAGCAGAAAAAATTAGCAGAAGATATCAAAAAACAATCGCAAGCTAACTTTAAAGAACCTCTGGTCACGCAGATTAGTAAAGCCAGAGAATTTTACGTTGCCGAAGAATACCACCAAAAGTTTACCGAAAAAACCGGCCGTGGAATGTGCCACATTCCATACGCACCAGTTAAATAACCTGTGGTATAGTAATTCGCATGGCTACAAAGAGTAAGACTACGACTAAGGCAAAGACCAAAAAGGCCCCCGCTAAAAAAGCATCAACTAAGAAAACTGTTTCAAAAAAGCCGGTTGCTAAAGTATCGGCATCCAAAGTTTCTAAAAATAATAAGAGTCGGGCAGGCAATTTAAAGAACTGGAACATCATTCTAGCGGTTCTATTCTTACTTCAGTCAGTAGCAATTTTAGTTATTGGCAAAGCAGTGACCGTGCCGGTAGTAAATCATTATTTAGCTAAAGATTCGACGGCAAGCGATGCGGCTGGTAAGACTGTTCTGGCGCCAGCTGTAAGGACCATGTTCAATATCGATTTACGCTACATAATTTTTGCATTTTTGTTTATATCGGTCGTCTACTATATCTTAATTGCGACTGTTAGACGACAGCAATATGAAGATGGTCTAAAGAACAAAACTAACAAAATGCGTTGGATCCAACAAGGTATAACTGCCGGTTTAATGCTGGTGCTGATCGCTTTGTTAAATGGCGTTTATGATGGTGCCACCCTGATAGCTGTGTTTGTGTTAGTTGGATTTATTCATTTCTTAGGTTACTTCGGCGAAGCCAAAATTACCGATTTGCGCAGCAAAATTCAATTATTTGTAGCTGTTTGTGTGGCCGGCGCGACTACCTGGCTAATTGTAGCGGCATCATTAAAAGGCGCTCTGTTCTACGGCCAAGGCTTAAGCAAATATGTCTATTGGATTGACGGTGTAATCTTCTTAATCACGCTTGGCTTAACTTACAACAAATGGCAATCAATGAACGGCAAGGGTAAATGGGCAGATTATATTTACAGTGAAAAAATCTACATTATCCTTGGATTTTTGGCACAAACTATACTAGCTTGGCTGGTATTTGCAGGCTTCTTGACTTAGATGGCCTCAGTAATCTTCGATTTTGATGGCACAATCGCAGATTCTTTACCAGTAATTCTCCAATTATTCTACAAGTGGTCAAAGCGAGAACCATTTAGTGATGAGGAAATTGCGGCTCTGCGTGATATGCCGGCCAGAGAAGTTATAAACGCAGTAGGTGTGCCAATTTGGCGGGCGCCAAGTTTGCTTGTCCGGGGGCGCAAAGAATTTACCAAACACATTGATGAAATTGATATATTTCAAGGTATGCAAGAGACAATCATCGCATTACACAGTCAGGGCCATGCGCTTTATTTAATGAGCTCAAATAGTCAGCGCAATGTTTCTGAGTATCTTAAGCGGCACGATCTAGAAAAATACTTTAGTGCCGTCTATGGCAGCGCCGGTTTATTTAAGAAAGCCTCAGCTATGAAGAAAATCGTCAAACGCCACCGCCTAAATAAAGCCGAAACATTTTCTATCGGTGACGAAACCCGTGATATCGATGCCGCCAAAAAGATTGGTCTGCAAACTATTGCCGTTAGCTGGGGTTTTAACAGCCCGAAAATTTTAAAACAGCATAAACCAGATTTTTTAATTACTAAACCCGCCGAATTAATAAAGCTGATAAAATAAGCTGACTATGGGTTCGAATTATTGGAAGGAAAGAAGCTTACCGTATAAACCTGGCCAAACGGCTGTTTATAAGCTCAGCCGCAGCAAAATAGAACTATTTAAGCAGTGCCCACGCTGTTTTTGGCTGGATGTGCGCATGAAAATTAAACGGCCGGATGGTCCGCCATTTCAGATTAACAAAGCTATCGACGAGCTGTTTAAAAAAGAGTTTGATTCTTATCGTCTTAAGGGTGAACCCCATCCTCTAATGACCGATAATCAGATAAAAGCCGTGCCTATGCAACATGCCGATTTAAATAAATGGCGCCAGAATTTTGTGGGCGTAACAACGGTTCATAAGCCGACTAATTTGCATATATTCGGAGCCGTCGATGACTTATGGGTAAATGATGAGGGACAAGTCATCGTGGTGGATTATAAAGCTACAGCCAAAGCTACTGAGGTATCGTTAGATGCAGACTGGCAAATAAGTTATAAGCGCCAAATGGAAGTCTACCAGTGGCTGTTACGCCAAAATGGCTTTGAGGTTAGCGACACCGGTTACTTTGTCTACACTAATGGCCGGCTCGATCTGGATGGTTTTTATGACAAGGTCGAGTTTCGTACCAAGGTTATCCCATACACGGGTAATGATAGTTGGGTTGAACCGACAATCCTGTCTATGAAAGCCTGCATGGAGGGGGAAATGCCTGAAGTGGGCACTGCGGCAATGGGCGGAGCTTGCGATTACTGTACTTATGCCAGGGCCAGAACCGAACTGACGCTGAAAGCATTCAAGAAATAAGTTATACTAGAAAGCGAGATGTTAGACATTCAGTTTATTAGGGACAATGCTGAGTTGGTCAAACAAAAATCGCAGCAAAAAGGCTACGATGTTGATGTTAGCAAACTCTTAGAAGTCGATAGCCATCGGCGTGATTTAATTCGCCAATGCGAAGCATTAAGGGCCCAAATCAACAAGGCTTCCGATGAGTTTAAGAACCAGCCGCCTAACGAACAACAGCGCAACGAACTCAAAGCCGTTAAAGACCGTCTAAATGAATTAGAAGACCAGCTCAAAAACTCAGAATCGGATTTCCTTTCTATTACTCGGAATATTCCTAATATTTTTCCGGATGATACACCGATCGGCGACGAATCAGCCAGTGCCGAAGTTGAAAAGTGGGGCAATACTGAACCCAAGGATTTTGAAATAAAAGACCATCAAACCTGGGGCGAAGAACACGGCTTATTAGATTTTGAACGCGGTGCCAAAGTTGCCGGCAATAAATTTTATTTTACTTTGGGCGGCTTAGTTGAGCTGGAGCAAGCCGTCATTCAATTAGGTTTACAGATAGCCCAAAAGCACGGATTTAAACCTGTTACAGTGCCGCATTTAGTTAATCGGCGGACGATTGAGGGCACCGGCTTTTTGGCAAAAGGCGAAGAAGAGCAAATTTATAAAACTGAAGATGAAGACTTGCACCTGATTGCCACCGCTGAAATCCCAATTACTGGCTTTCATGGCGATGAAATATTAAATATCAAAGATGCTCCTAAACTTTATGTCGGCCTAAGCCCAGCTTACCGACGTGAAGCAGGTGCCTATGGCAAGCATAGCCGTGGTTTATATCGCGTCCACCAGTTTAACAAACTGGAAATGTATGTTTTTTGTACGCCCGAACAAAGCGAAGAATGGCATCAGAAATTAATAGATATCGAAAAGGAAATTTGCCAACAGTTGGAAATCCCATATCGATTAATCCGCATCGCCAGCGGCGATTTAGGAGCGCCGGCGTACAAAAAATTTGACATCGAATACTATAGCCCGGTTGATAAGGCTTACCGTGAACTAATGAGTTGCTCAAATGTTACTGATTACCAAGCCCGCCGCTTAAATATTCGCTACCGCGACGACCACGGCAACCCAGCTTATGTACACACTCTAAATGGCACAGCCGCTGCATTTAGTCGAATTTGCATTGCCATGATCGAGAACCACCAGCAGTCTGATGGGCAACTGCGCGTTCCAGTAAGTTTGCGTGGTTATATCGGCGGCAAAGAATTTATTAGTTAAGTTGAGGGATAAAATGATAGAGAAAATTGAGGTTAGTGGTATTCATACGACCGTCGATGACGATATATACAAGTACGTTATAAAGAAGATCGGCAAACTTGACCAGTATATGAGCCGCCATGCCCGCGAGTCGGCCCACGCCGCTGTTAAACTCAAATCAGTCAAGCTCAAGACTCGTAAACAGTCTACCTGCGAAGTAATTTTGTTTTTACCTAAGGGCAAATTAACAACCAAAGAGACCACTATGAATATGTTTGCGGCGGTTGATATTGTGGAACAAAAGCTCAAGAACCAACTTAAAAAGTATAAAGAAGTGCACGAAAAACCTTATAAAATCCATCGCCGAGTGATTTCCAAATTTCGCCGTAGTGAAATTTAAAAATGCCACCAGATAAAGTCCAAAATAAGTTACAATATAACGGTTAATTGTTGAGGGACAGACGAGGACAGTTAATTTATGAAGAAAGTTTTTAAACGAGTTTTAGGTGATCCGCAGATCAAGACGGTTAAACGCCTGACTAAACGGGCTAAGGAAGTTAATGCCTTAGAGCCAAAATATAAGAAGTTGTCAGACGCTAAATTGCGTGATCAAACCAAAGCTTTAAAGAAACGATTAGAAAAAGAATCACTGGATAAAATTTTGCCGGATGCATTTGCGGTTGCTCGTGAAGGCGCCCGACGATCATTAGGCCAAAGACATTATGATGTGCAGCTAGTCGGTGCCATGGTGTTGCACGAGGGAAACGTTGCCGAACTAAAGACCGGTGAAGGTAAAACTCTAATGGCCACTTTGGCAGTTTATTTAAATGCCTTAACCGGCAAGGGCGTTCATGTCGTGACGGTCAATGATTATTTGGCCCAGCGAGATGCCGGCTGGATGGGCCAGGTGTATGACTTCCTGGGCCTAACTACCGGTGTTATTATTGCCGACCAGTCTTATATCTATGATGCTAAATTCACTAACCGCGATCATGATGACGAACGCTTTAAACGTTTAAAACCCTGTACTAGACAAGAAGCCTATGCTGCCGATGTAACTTATGGCACTAACAATGAATTTGGTTTTGATTATTTGCGCGACAACATGGTTAGAGAAGTTGACCAGTTACGCCAGCGCGAACTGCATTTTGCGATTGTCGACGAAGTCGACTCAATCTTGATTGACGAAGCCCGTACACCTTTAATTATTAGCGCACCGGCTGTCACCAGCGGCAGTGCCTATGCCCAATTTGCTAAAGTTGCCCGACAAATTAAAGTTGACGTCGATTGTGAAGTTGATGAGAAGCGTAAAGCCGTCGTTTTAACTGATGCCGGAGTCGAAAAAGTCGAAAAAATCCTTGGCATTGATAATTTATATGCCACCGACAACATCAGGACAATTTATCACTTAGAGCAAGCCCTAAGAGCCCAGACATTATTTAAAAAAGACAAAGACTACGTTGTAACCGGCGACGGGGAAATTGTAATTGTTGATGAATTTACCGGCCGTTTGCTAAAAGGCCGCCGTTATAACGAAGGCTTACACCAGGCCATTGAGGCTAAAGAAGGCGTTGAAGTCCAGGAAGAATCTATGACTCTGGCGACAATTTCATTCCAAAATTACTTCCGGCTTTATGAAAAACTTGCCGGTATGACCGGAACAGCCATGACCGAAAGCGAAGAGTTCCACGAAATTTACAAACTAGACACCGTTGAAGTACCGCCAAACCGCAAAATTGTGCGTGACGACCGGCCGGATCGAATTTACAAAACTGAGCTAGGCAAATTCAAGGCCATTGTTAAGGAAGTTAAACTGTTACATGAAAAGGGACAGCCGGTTTTGATTGGTACTGTCTCAATCGAAAAGAACGAGCTGCTGGGCAGATTGCTGCGGCAGGCAAAAGTGCCTTACCAAGTTTTGAACGCCAAGAATAACGAAAAAGAAGCTGCCATTATTGCCAAAGCCGGCGAAAAAGGTGCCGTCACGTTGGCCACAAATATTGCCGGTCGTGGCACCGACATTATTTTAGGCGAAGGCGTCAAAGAACGGGGTGGTTTGTTTGTGCTAGGTAGTGAAAGGCACGAATCACGCCGAATCGATAACCAGCTGCGTGGCCGGGCCGGCCGTCAGGGCGACCCAGGCGTAACCCAGTTCTTTGTTAGCACCGAAGACGATTTGATGAGAATCTTTGGTGGTGAACGGATTGGCTCAATCATGGACCGGCTAAAGGTTGACGATGAATCGCCGATCGAAAACCGGATTATTTCAAGGTCCTTAGAAGCTGCCCAAAAGAAAGTTGAAGGCTTTAACTTTGACCAGCGTAAAAACGTTGTTCAGTACGATGACGTCATGAACCGCCATCGAAAAGCCATCTATGCCATGCGCCGCGAAATATTGAACCGAGCCGATATCAGCAAGCGCATTAAATTAATGATAGAAGAAGAAGCTGATGTATTGGCCAAATCACCGCTGTTAACCAGTGATGAATTTGAAGCTATCCTAAAAGAAGTTTTCCCATTTGATGAGCCAACCCTGGACCGATTATTTGACACTGAATCCGATAAGTTTGGCAAAGTTCTTAAGACCGAAGCCATCGAAGCTTACCAGTCAAAATTAACGGCCTATGACGAAGACATAATGCACAAAATTGAGCGCGATATTTACCTTCAAATCCTTGATAACTTGTGGATGCAGCACCTAGAAAATATGGACCATTTACGGGAGGGTATTCACTGGATAAGTGTTGGCCAGCGCGATCCGCTAGTAGAGTACCGCCGCCAAGGTCAAATGTTATTTGACGAAGTCCAAGACAGCTTACGCCACGACGTCGTTAGGACCTTATTCCATGCCGAACCAGCCAGCCAGGACGAGCTTGATAACCCTGTCGAAACGG
>CAZBLI010000009.1:0-18230 GCA_964492785.1 uncultured Candidatus Saccharibacteria bacterium | reverse complement strand
ATATTGAGACTACCTTCCCAAAGCACTCTGCGGTCAAGCACAGCCAGCTTACGGTGCCTCATGTCGTCATAGAACTTAACTTTGACCCCACCATTTCGCAGCATCTTAATGGACTGCCAAGCCTGTATCCTAAGCTCTTGGTAATGGTGTCTAGGGTTACGAGTATTAATGCGCACCTTAACTCCTCTCTTTGCCAACTTCCGAAACACAGGAAGTAAGCTGTTTGTTCGATTCACAGCAAGGAAAGGACTCTCAATTAGCACCTCTTGTTTACTGTGCTTTAGGTCTTTAACAAATGCCTTGTAAAAAGTCTTGTCGCAGAATAGGCTAGAAGTAAGGATATCGTCCGATTTAGACTTAGAGAAAAGACGATTAGTCATCATTTACGATAGCCTCCTCGTCCAATTCCTCTGTTAATTCAGCTAAAGTTCTATAATCGTTCCGTATCTCCAGCCATGTCAAAAGCCAGGTATATTTCCTGGCTTTTTGCTTTAGTTATAGACCTTGACGTAGTCAACGAGCATAGAAGAGGGTAGGTCATTGTCATTAATTGTGCCGCCCCAACTACCGATTTGTAAGTCAACAAGTAACCTTTGGTTGTATGTATCGAATGGCCAGGTTTGTCCTGAAGGTATATTGGAGGGAGTAATGGTGTGTTTGGTTACGCCGTCAATTTTAAATTGGATCGATCCTTTACGCCAGTTAACACCATAGATATGCCAGTTATCACACCACCGAGTAGAAGCTTTGTTTGTAGTATTGACTTGCCAGTGATTGGGTCCGCCATGAATAGTTTGTTGTGCATCGTACTGGTCGCCATCCATGACTTCCAATATGTCTATTTCGCCAGAATTAGGCCAACTTGGACCGTCAGCCGTAGACGTCCATAATGCCGGCCACACGCCTCCGCCACAAGCCACTTTGGCACGGATTTCTACCTCACCGTAATGAAATTTGAACTTTGATCCGCTATCACCCGACTGCATGCCACCGCTTGTGTAGCTACGGCCACAACCAGATTCTTTGCGTACTACTAATTTTAAATTACCGCTACCATCTTGAGAGATATTATTTGGTGAGTTTGTGAAACATTCAACACCCCAGCCTGAAGCCCCAGTCAGAACGCTCCATTTAGAGCTGTCCGGCATAGAACCGGCGCTGCCAGTGAAATCATCGCAGAATTTTAAGTTTGTATCGCTACAATTGTTTGACGTTGTTGTCGAAGTTAAGCTGCCTACCGGTTTAATCAACACTGAACCAACTCTTAAAGTTGAGCCAGCTGTAACATTACTAACAGTTACCTCCACACTTGGCACCGAACCATCATAAGAAAAGTTAACGCAACCGTTTAGTCTGTAGCCAGAGGAATTTGAAATCGTAAAACTTTGGACAGAAGATAAGGCCTTTCCCAAAACGCCGCCATTTATGCCGTTGACAACTAATTTACCACTGATGCTGCCAGATATTGTTCTCATATTGGCACAAACCTGGTACTGGGCTTTGGGCAAAGTAAACTGCGAAGAAGTTAAAGCCACTTTAGCAGTATTTAAGCTGCTGCTATTAGCTAACTGGATAACCGTGTTATTTTGTTTATTTGATACCGAAGTTTCTTTTACTTTTGCGGCAATTACCGAGTGGACTGAGTCTATATTAGGCGCTGCTAATATATATGATGTGGCGGCAAAACTACGATATATAAAGTAGCCACCAACTGCGGCAAAAACCAAAACGAAAACATATAACTGAGTACGGCTAAAACGCCGCAAAGGTTTAATACGATTATTCTTTTTGGAAGACATTTTTATCCTTAAATTTTTTGTGTTTTGAATTATGCCATAAGCATATACCAGATGTGTCAATAAATCTAGCTATAGAAAATTGATTCACTTATTGTACTAACTACAAATATAACTATATTAATTGGCCTATACAAAATCATTGAACCGATAGTTTTAGCTTTTTCATTTAGTATTTTTAATATGAACTAGATATGTAGTAATTTTTATTACATTAGCTTAATAAAATTATCTATATTTTCAACCACTTTAACTGCTTATGTTATACTTAATTAGGCAACTAGAAAAGTGGAGCGAATCAGTGCGGAATTTTAAAAGAAAAGTATTTTCTTTTGTTGCTACAATTCAACCGAAAATTATTATTTCGCGCTCCGTAAGGAGTTGTGGAAGTTTGTTTCGCAGTTTTTTAGTCATAATAAGAAAACTTTTCTTAAGATTTATAAAAGTATTTTGGCTAGTTAGCAAGACTATTTCTTTATTTTTACATAGGCATTTAGCCGTTAAACCTCATCAAAAACTTACTGAAAAAGTCAATTGGTATGGAAATTGGCATGAAAAATCATACCACGGCAAAGTTCATTCAACAGTTTTAGCGGCTTTTATAATTTTTATAAGTATTTTGTTGTTAAGTTCTTATAAGCATATTCTAGCTTTATCAGACATCAGCGACACTTGGGATTTTAGTAATGCCATTAACTACACTCTTGATAGCGGTCTTGAAACTAGCGGCTCCAGTGTAAGGCTTAAAGCCCAAAATTATTCCAGTGATGCCCACACCTCAGCTCTTTATCATTTCGATGAAGTTAACGGCAGTACAGCAAATGATTCCTCGGCAAATAATAATAATGCATCTGTAAACGGAGCAACCTTTGGAACTGGAAATTTAAATAATGCTTTATCTTTCAACGGTACAGATAATTTTGCCAGCGTGCCAAATTCTTCTTCTTTATCATTATCCCAAACTAACAGTCTAGAAGCCTGGACCAAATTTAACTCTAATTTTTCTTCTGGGAGTTCTGATCAACGCCAAGGCATTTTAGATAAAGGTGATTACCAGCTTTATTATGATAACGAAACCGGTAAAGTAACTTATGAGTTGGCCGATAATGCTGCTAACTCTTGGACGCTGGCTGGTGGCAATGACACCAATAATAGTTGGGACCAAAATGGTAAATTATCAGCCAATGCTGTAGTCAAAATGGGGTCAAACATATATGCTGGCTTAGGAGTAACCACGGGTGATGCCGAGGTTTGGAAATGGGATGGCACTAATTGGTCAAGAATAGGCGGTGGACCAAATTCTGATAATAACAGCTGGGCAGCTCAAACATTTGAAGGAGTTTATGCGCTTTCTACTGACGGAACTAACCTATATGCTGGTTTAGGGAGCGGTACCGGTGACGCTGAGGTATGGAAATGGAATGGAACAAGTTGGCTTAAGATTGGCGGCGACGGTATCAACAGCGGTTGGGCTATCAATACTTTTGAGCAAGTGTGGACTTTAGATTATTTTGGTGGCCATCTTTACGCTGGTATTGGTAGCTCCGCTAATGATGCCGAGGTTTGGGAGTGGAATGGCAGTAGTTGGACTAAAATTGGCGGTGACAGCCTTAATAGTGGCTGGACAACAAATTATGAAATAGTTGGTGCTTTAACTAATGATGGCACTAATCTTTATGCTGGCCTGGGAACAACCGCTGGCGATGGCGAAGTCTGGAAATGGGATGGCAGTAGTTGGACGAAAATTGGCGGTGACAGCCTTAATAGTGGCTGGGATAACACAATAGAGACTGTTAGATCGTTAAGATATTATGGGAGTAAATTGTATGCCGGCTTAGGCGATACGGCCGGTGACGCTGATGTTTATAGTTGGGATGGCAGTAGTTGGACGAAAATAGGCGGTGATGGTTTAAATAGTAGCTGGGCGGCTTCGACTTATGAGCAGGTTGGCAGTTTTGCCTATGATGGGACAAATTTATATGTAGGTCTGGGCACAAGTAATGGTGATGGCGAAGTCTGGAAATGGAATGGTACAAGTTGGTCACAAATTGGCGGTGACGGATTAAATAGTAGTTGGACTACAGCCGAAGGAGATACGGTTAATACCTTGTTGTATGATAGCGGCAAATTATTTGCCGGGACATACGATGCCGCTGGGAGCGGCTGGGTATTTAGTTATGATGGCACTAATTGGTCAAGAATAGGCGGCAATTATATTAATTTCAGTTGGGGATATTATGGCTACAGTGCCGTTCAGGTTATGCAAAATCAAGGTTCATATCTTTACGCCGGCATGGGCAATACAACCGGTGCAGCTACTGTTTGGCAATATGATGGCACTAATTGGTCGCTTATTGGAGGTCAAGGTGTTAATGGCAGTTGGGACCCTCAAAAATATGAAATGGTTCTTAGTATGGCCAGTTATAAAGGTAAGCTTTATGTCGGTTTAGGCAATACCGCCACTGCCACAGACCAAGATGGTGAAATCTGGTGCTGGGACGGAACAACTTGGACAAAAGTAGGCGGTAATGGCTTAAATTCGAGTTGGAACGCAGCCAGTCACTATGGCGAAATAGATGCAATGGCCGTCGCTAATGGGTATTTGTATGCCGGTCTTGGCCAAGGCGCTAATGATGCCGAGATTTGGCGATACGATGGTACTTCTTGGTCTAAAATCGGTGGTGATAGTTTAAATAACGGCTGGACAAATTATGCTGAAAACGTTTACTCAATGTCAGTATACAAAGGAAAACTCGAGGTTGGCTTAGGACGTTCCGCCGGTGATGCTGAAGTATGGGAATGGAGTGGTTCTTCCTGGAATAAAATCGGAGGTGACACAGTTAATAGCGGTTGGGATTCAACGACTTATGAAGAAGTTGAAAGCCTGGTTCAGTACAACGGGAATTTATATGCTGGCTTGGGCTCTGGGACGGGTGATGCTAGCCTGTGGGAATTTAACGGCTCAACCTGGTCAAAAATAGGTGGCGATGATGTTAACTCTAGTTGGACTAGCGGAACTTATGAAAAAGTTAAAACTCTAGCCGTTTATAATGGCGATTTGTACGTTGGCTTAGGAAATACAGCGGGTGATGGTGAAGTTTGGCAATATAAAAATAATGCCTGGAATAAAATTGCAGGCAACGGCATTAATAATGGTTGGGGAAATACCATTGAAGAAATTGAGTCCTTCAGTGCTTATAAGGGTAAGTTTTATGTCGGAACCGGTTTAACCAGTAATGCCGATGCTCTAGTTTATTCCTGGGGTAATAATGCTTATCTACAGTCGACTACTTCCAGCTTTAATACCAGCTGGCATCATATTGCTGCCACTTATGATGGAACTACTATGAAGATTTATATAGATGGTGTGCCGGATGCCTCTAAATCTGCTAGTGTAACGCTACCACAAAATAATCGTGCGTTATTAATAGGTACTACTTATGGAGGCAGAGAATATGGCAAAGCTAGAGGATACTTTAATGGCAAGTTGGATGAAGTAAGAATTAGTGACATAGCCAGAACTTCATTCACATCTAAACCTTATCCATCAACCGATCAAGTATTAGGCTTAAACACGGCTGTTCGCAAAAGTGGCGTGTGGCACTGGGATGGATTTAATAGTAACGAATCAGCTAATGGCGGGTCCATTACATACCGACTTTCATCCAATGGAGGGACTACCTGGCAATTCTGGAACGGATCTGCCTGGGCAGATTCTAGTAACACATCCGAAGCAAATGATGTTAATACTATTGATAATAATATTGCTACTTTCCCGGTTACTTTTGACGGGATCCAATGGCAAGCAATTTTACATGGCGACGGCAGCCAACAGGTAACTTTAAATGGTTTGGGCATTACAGCTACTTCGGACTTGGTTCAACCCGATACAAATGCCAGCTCGATTACAGCTCAGAAAGCCCTTAGTGGAGCCAGTTTATCTCAAAATGCATGGACAAATGGCAGTTCGCCATATTTTAGCTGGTCAGCGGGTAATGATTCTGAGTCGGGCGTATTAGGCTATTGTTTATATTTAGGTACTGATAATACTGCCGATCCGGTAACCGCTAAAGGTATTTTGGGCACTAGTCCTGTATACAATGGCAATCATTGCCAATTTGTAGTTAGTAGTGCAAATTTTGACTCTTCGGTAGCTGGATATTTAGGTAGTGCTTTAGCAACCGCCAATACACCATATTATTTAACTGTAAAAACTATTGATAAAGCTGGAAATGTTTCGGATGCCAGTAGTCAATTTTATTTCCGGTTTGATAATACACCACCCTCTAATCCTGGCTATATAACTGGTCCTTCTGGTTTTATAAATACCAAAGATATTACTCTATCGTGGCCTACTATCGGCGCATCGGCAGCTAATGACGATAACTCTGGAGTTGCCGGTCTACAGTATAAGATCGGGGCTACTGGCACATGGTATGGGGACAGCCATAGCGGTAGTGGCGATATAAATGATTTACTAGCAAATGATGGCAGTTACTCGACCACTGACCCACCAGATAAAGATAATTTAACTGAAGGTATAAATACGGTTTACTTTAGGACCTGGGACCAAGCCGGAAATACTAGTAGCGGAACGGTAACTGCAGCTTTAAAAATTAATACTGCTGGTGCGCCATCAGAACCGCAGAACTTAACCGCTTCTCCTACCACTAATTCGTCTAATGTTTTTGCATTTAGTTGGGATGATCCGACAGATTTTGTTGGTAATGCAGATAACCTTGATTATTGCTATACCATTAATAGCTTACCAAACGCCGATAACTGCGTATTTACTGGGGCAGGGGTAAATAGTTTAGCCAGTGGCCCCTATGCCACTCAACCAGGGTTAAACACCATCTATGTGGTGGCTAAAGATGAATCGGGAAATATAAATTATGACAGCTTTGCAAACACTACCTTTACTGCCAATACATCCGCCCCGGGCGCACCGACTAATAGTGACATTGTTGATGTATCAATAAAATCTACAAATAATTGGCGGCTTGCACTTACTTGGGATGCTCCGGACGATAGTGGCACAGGCGTCGCCAGCTATAAAATATATCGGTCAACTGATGATGACAATTATAATTTTGTCGGTAGTAGCTCTAGCACGACTTATATTGATGCCGGCTTAAGCCAACAAACATATTATTACAAAGTAAAAGCCTGTGATAACACAAATAATTGTGGAGTTTATGGCACCGCGGTACATGAATTACCGACCGGAAAATTTACATCGGCTGCTACATTAGTATCGCAGCCGGTAATTTCTGATATTACTACCAAAAAAGCCACCATCAGGTGGAGTACAGACCGCGGTAGTGATTCAAAAATAGCTATCGGTACGGCAAGCGGTAAATATGGTTCCAGTGAAATTGCTAATAGTGCCCAAGTTAGTGCCCATGAAATTAATTTAACTAATCTTAGTGCCGGTACTCATTATTACTTTATTTCTAAGTGGACAGACGAAGATGGAAATACCGGTAGTAGCCAAGAATTTAGCTTTACTACAGCGCCCGCTCCCAGCTTGAAGGAAGTTAAATCAACTAGTATTGGATTGAGTAATGCTACAATTCAATTCACCTCAAAAAATTCAACTAAAGTCTCAGTTTATTATGGTTTAAGCGAGGGGTTTGGGGGTGTTAAAACTATCAATACTTCAACTGACGAATCAAATTATTCTGTCAGCTTGGATGGCTTAAATGACGGTTCCAAATATTTCTATAAACTTGTAACGTTCGACATCGAAAATACTTCTTATGATGGTAGCATAGCCTCATTTTCAACTCAGGCCAGGCCTAAAATTAGTAATTTACGATTCCAACCAGTTAGAGGTGAGCCAACTAGTACGCAAAAAGTGTCATGGGATACAAATGTACCGTCAGATTCCACAATTATTTATGGCATTACTGGTAAAGGAACCACTGACTCTCGAACTAGCAAACTGACTACCAGCCATGAAATTACTATTCGCGGCCTTCAAGACAACAGTCAGTATTCTCTTGTAGCTCAATCGCGTGACGCCTCGGGTAATCTAGCGGTGTCTGATTCTCAATCCTTCCACACCGCGCTTGATACAAGACCACCGGAATTATCGAATATTACAGTAGAACCATCAATTAGAGGCGTTGGCACTGAAGCAAGAGGGCAAGTTGTAGTTTCCTGGCATACTGACGAACCAGCCAGCAGCCAAGTCGCCTATGCCGAAGGGTCACATGCTGTTGTATTTAATAGTAAAACTTCGGAAGATAGTGAATTAAGCACCGAACACGTAGTAATTGTATCTGACTTACCAACTTCAAGAGTTTATAGCCTGGAACCTATATCTAGAGATAGGGCCGGTAATGCTGGTTTAGGTGAGTCACAATCAGCAATTATTGGTAAAGCATCTGATAGCGTACTAACAATAGTTCTAAATACATTAAGAAAGATATTTGGTTTTTAAGATGGATAGCGCTTCATTAATTAAGGCTATAAATTTACGGCAAGAATTCAAAACTGGCGATGAAACTATAGTGCCGCTTAAAGATGCATCTTTTGAGGTGTTAGCTAACAGTTTTAATATCATTTATGGCCCGTCCGGCAGCGGTAAATCAACACTTCTAAATATATTAACTGGTTTACAAAAACCAACCAGCGGCAAGGTATATTTTGAGAGCAACGATGTTTATTCATTAAAATCTGATAAATTGGCTCACTTTAGAGCCAATCGCATTGGTATCGTATATCAAACTAACTACTGGGTAAAAAGCTTAAATGTAATTGAAAATGTTTCAATGCCTTTATATTTTTTAGGATACTCACGATCGGCAGCTGCCAAAATAGCTCAGCAAGCATTAGATCAGGTACAAATGTCTGAATATGGTAAAAAATACCCGGTCTTTCTATCTGGAGGTGAGCAACAGCGAATTGCGATGGCTCGTGCACTAGTTAATGATCCATTATTTGTAATTGCAGATGAACCTACCGGTAGTTTGGATAGTAAAAACGGTGATATGATCATGGACATTTTACGAAAATGCCAGTCTGAACTTAAGAGAACTGTAATTTTAGTGACTCATAACATGGAATATTTGCCGCTGGCTGACCAACTTTTACATATCGAGGATGGAGAACTTGTTAAAATGGAGCACAACTCCATCGTTAATACTACCAATGCTCTCATAGAAGAAATGCGGCAACGAATAGAGAATTTGGCGAGGACAAAATCTCATGCAAGTTAATGCTGAAGCAAACGTCAAATCCAATAAAAAACCTCGTTATACAAATATACCTTTAAATACGTTAGTTCATATCGCCTGGAAAAATTTAGTCAGCAAAAAACTGCGGACATTCCTTACTTTATTCGGGGTAATAATAGGCATCGGGTCAATTTTTTTCTTGTTGTCCTTTGGGCTAGGCCTTAGAGATCTGGTATCCAAGCAAGTTATAGGCAACCAATCTATCAATTCAATTGATGTTAATAGCACGAATTCTAAAATTGTTAAACTAGATGAGACAAATGCAAACAAAATCAAACAATTGCCGCATATTAGCAAAATTGGTCTTAATTACTCTTTGCCGGCAAGTTTAAAATTAAGCGGTAGCGAAATTGATGTTGTAGCTTACGGAGATGACCAAGTTTATCAGCAACTTTCTGGCTTATCAGTATCTTCTGGTCGGTTATTAAATGATAATGACACCGGTAAAATATTAATTAATCAATCAGCTGCCGAAGCTATTGGCATAAAAGATGTTTCAAAAGCGGTTGGAAAATCTGTAAACGTTTTTATACCGTTAAAGAATTTAAGCTCTAAACAAGACTCTATCCAACAAAGTTTTAATATTGTTGGAGTGGTCGATTCTAGGGGAGGTAGCGAAGTATATTTACCAAGTTATGTCTTTGAGTTTGCCGGCGTAAAAGATTATACCCAATTTAAGTTAGTTATTGATTCTTCTAGATATGTATCGTCGACCCGTAAACAAATCGAAGCCTTGGGCTTTCAAACCAGTTCACCGGCCGATACCATTGACCAAATCAACCAAATATTTAAATTTTTTAACTTCATACTTTTCGGATTCGGTGCAATTGGCATGATCATAGCTGTACTTGGTATGTTTAATACCTTGACAATATCTCTGTTGGAAAGGACCAAAGAAATAGGCTTAATGATAGCATTGGGAGGCAGAAACAGAGACATGAGTAAACTGTTTATTTTTGAAGCCGTTCTTTTATCATTTGTTGGCGCTATCGTCGGTATTTTGATAGCTTTCATAAATGGCATAATTTTAAATAAATTTATGAATAACTTTGCACATCACAGGGGTGTTCAGGATAACTTTAACTTATTCGCAACGCCCCTATGGTTAATTGCTAGTTTAACCGGTTTTATGGTTTTAGTTGGATTAATTGTTGCCTTTTTCCCGGCTCAAAGAGCAAAACACATAAATCCGATAGATGCGCTAAGAAGAGAATAAATAAATCCGCTAAAAGTAAGCTTAGTATTATTAAATGCCGAGGATTTGTTTTTTCTTGGCGTTGAATTCTTCTTCAGTCAAGATACCTTGGTCACGTAATTGGCCGAGCTTTTCAAGCTGAGCCATTTGGTCATCTTGTGACGGAGCAGCTGGTTGAGCATACTGCTGTTGATCTTGTTCTTCGGCAGCCCAGCGTTGCGCCTGGCGGCGTGAAACATTATTAGATACATGTGTGGCCGTGCCGGCAATAACTGCTGTGCGGGCCATCCCTCGAAGTAAACCTGGCATATAAATATCCTCCTATTTAATTTCCGCTGCGGCATCCGGGTGGATACGGCCGTCAGCAATTAAAACGCCATTGGCATCGGCGATAGCTTTTTTAAGTGGCTTCGCCCATAAATGTTCAACGACTAACAAGCCGGCCGCCGTATTATTTTCGAGCAGATCGGCCATTTCATCAATATCATCCTTCGAGACTAATTTGTCGTCACCAGGATATTTTTTAGCAAAGTCAACCGCTACGGTATCGCCCAAATCGGCAATGTCTAATGTTGTAACGGTACCTTTGTCATCTTTAGCAATAAAAACTAATGCCACTAAACCAATAATACCTTTATCGAGGGCATCAGATAGGGCTTTGAGAATACTGCCGTTAAACTTGTTGCCTTCAAAACCGACTATGACAAAGTCAATTGGTCCCCGCATAACCTACCTCCTTAAATTTTCTACATATAGCATAACATTATCTGTTAAATATTGGTGTGATTTAAGTCATAATTATAGATTATAATTGGACGTCTTCGGTCTGATTGGCAGGTTTTAAAATCGCGTCAACTAACTGATCGAGCTGATCATTTGATAAGTTGGCCTTAACCGCATAGCCCTCGATGCCCATATTACGTAAACCGGCCGGCGCGTCGGCTTCATTCAAATTGGAAATTATATAAACCGGGATGCTGCGGCCCCAATCATTCTTGCGCATGGTTTCTAAAATTTGATCGCCGGCAATCTTCGGGACCATTAAGTCGAGCAAGACTAGATCAGGAATTTGATCTTTTATAATATTCAAAGCGGTTACGCCATCAGTCGCAACCGTGCATTGATATCCAAGTAACTCTAAACGGGTTTTATAAATGTCGGCTAAACTAGTGTTGTCTTCTACGATGACAATTTTTTGAGATTTTCCAAACTGGTCCATACTTAAAATTTTATCTTAGTAGCAAAAGTTTAGCTAATAATATTACACAGATTATCCACACTTTATGTAGAGTAATTTGACATAAACACTACACTAGATGTAAATTATAGGAGTCACTGTGAGGTGACGCTTCGCCTCGTGTGAAGCTGGGTCTAATCAGCAATGATTAAATCCCTAGAGAGCCCGTCAAACGGCTCTCTTTTATTATTTGGCATTGACTGTAAAACTGCCGACTGTAGCTTCGTTAAACGTATCATAAAAACTGTAAGTGCCGGTTTCACTCAAAGTTATAGTTTCAGTTTTATTTTTTTCGATTTTTAGGTTAGTTTCGCCAGCATAAGTCGAATTAAACTTTATATTTTTCGAGGCACTATCTTTGTTTATAAAAGTTAAGCTGTCGCATTTTTTTGCAGTTACTGTAAATGGCTTGGCATAGCCATCTAAAATTATAATTTGATGGTTGGTATTTAATTGTTGGCAAGCACCGGTTTTGTTTCCGTTAACTTGGTAAATATTTTCATCATTAATAATTCTTTTAATTTGATCAGATGGCTGCATATTATAGTGAAGATTATTAATGATAATGATCGAGCCACCGACTACAATTAAAATAATGGCCACTGTCGAGGCAAAAAAGAATAAATTCCAGTTTGGCTTTGGACCACGTCCAATATGTAAAAAGAATGTAATTTGAATGATCATTTGGATGATAGCAAAAGTCAAAATCGTAAATAGCAGGCCATTGCCTGTAAAAGATTTATTTACCACTAAATAATATGGGATCAGCGTGAATATTATCGAAAGTACAAACCCGACTACATAAGCTTTTATAGTGCCGTGTTCGCTGTGCGTTTGGCTCATACAAAGGCCCTCAGATAAACAACTGTAAATATAAAGATCCAAACGATGTCTAGAAAGTGCCAAAACAAACTGAACATGGATAGTTTACGGAAAAGTGGCCCATTAAGACCGCGCTTAAAGATAAATATCATTAAAGTTAACATCCAAATTAATCCAAAGGTAATGTGTAAGCCGTGCGTACCAACCAGCACAAAGAACGAGGATAAGAAAGCACTACTTTGCAGGGTGTGACCGTCGTGGAAAAGTTTTATAAATTCACTAATTTCGATAGTCAAGAAGGCCAGCCCCAAGACGTATGTTATGGCCATCCAAATCAAAGTTTGAGTTTTTTTGTGCAGCCGGGCAGACACCATGGCGATGCCAATTGTAAAACTGCTGGTCAACAAAATAATAGTTTCGGTTAAGGCTAGTGGTAGCTCAAATAATTCTCGTCCAGATGGACCGCCAGCAGTGTTGTTGTGCAAGACTGCGTAACAGGCAAACAGAATGGCAAACATTAAAAGGTCGGTCATTAAATATACCCAGAAACCAAACATAGCCCGGTCATAGACTTCGGCTTCATGTTTTTTGTCGTGTGCTTCTACCATGTGCGCCACTTTCTATGTCGAATAGTATTAATCACAATCGAGTAAACAATTTTTATAAGTTGCAATAGTCCTAGGTCTTCATCGTCATCAGAATTAACATTAGGCAGCTTGGCAACTTGGCGGAGTCGTTCTTCTTCTAATTTATGAACTTCGCTGGCGGTCAAAACGTACTCGCTGTTTTCATCAAAGGTGCGGGCAATTAATGTTGCTGCTATGCCGATTAAACCAACTATTATTAACCAAATGATATTCCATACAAAGCCAAAGCAGGCTAGTGTGCCGAATGCAGCTATATAGATTCCTGTAGCCGTATTCTTAGGCACATGAATATTTTCGTAAGCCGCTTTGGGTAAGCCCTTTCGTTTCATCTCCCAAAAAATGTCACGGCTGGAGGCTTTAGGTATTACGGAAAAGTTATATGATGGCGGCGGTGAAGTAGTGGCCCACTCTAATGTCCGGCCATCCCACGGGTCGCCTGTGACGTCGCGCAACCGATTCTTTTGTATAAAACTGGCTAGGATTTGAGCTATTTGCAGAGCAACGCCAAGCGCTATGACTAATCCGCCTATCAACATCATGATAAATAAGGGCTGCCAGCCAGTTGATGAATCGTAGTGATCTAACCGGCGAGTAGCGCCCATTAGTCCTAATACGTACATTGGAATAAATGACAGGCTAAAACCAATAATCCAACACCAAAAAGCGTATTTTCCTATCTTTTCGTTTAATTTTATTCCGGTAAACTTCGGGAACCAATAAGACAGCGCGCAAAAGATGCCAAATAAGACTCCACCGATAACAGTCGAGTGGAAATGGGCTACCAAGAATAAACTATTGTGTAGCTGGAAATCAGCCGGTGGAACGGCTAGCATGACGCCACTCAAACCACCAATTGTGAAAACATAGGCAAAACCCATAAACCATAACATCGGCGTCGAGAAGCGAATTTTACCCTTATACATGGTGGCGATCCAGTTAAAAACTAATGCAGATGTAGGTATTGCAATCACCATAGTCATAACTCCAAAGAAAACATCGACATTAGCGCTGGCTCCCATTGTAAAGAAGTGGTGCAACCAAACTGACAGGGCAAGTGCCGATACTCCAAACATACCCCAAACTGCCGACATATAACTGGCAATCGGTTTACGGCTAAAGGTTGGCACAACTTCAGAAAACACGCCAAAGGCTGGTAATACTAGCACGTAAACTTCGGGGTGGCCCCACATCCAAATTAAATTAGTATACATCATTGGATCACCACCGCCGAGGGTTGTAAAGAAATGTGTACCTAAAGCTCTGTCAAAATAAACTAAGAACAAGGTGGCTGTTAAAAGCGGGAAAATTGTTACTGCCATCATCATGCTGAATAATGAACCCCAAGTAAATAATGGCATTTTTTTAAGAGTCATGCCCGGTGCACGCATTTTTAGTATCGTCATGATAAAGTTGATGGCACCCAGCGTGGTGCCAATGCCAGAAATCATTAAACTCCATATCCAATAATCAACGCCTACACCGGGGCTAAATTGCTTAGCGGCAAGTGGTTGAACGGCTAACCAGCCGGTAGCAGCATATTGGCCGCCAAAAAAGAAGAACATATTTACCATAATGATGCCCCCGACGAAAAGCCAAAAGCCTAGTGTATTCATAAATGGAGATGCTAAATCTCTGGCCCCAATTTGTAGTGGCACAATATAGTTAATTAAACCGAATACGAAGGCCATGGCCACAAAGAAAACCATTATATTGCCGTGGGCAGTGAATATTTGCTGGAAATGGTCAGACGATAAATATCCATGCGAACTGCCTGAAGAAAGTGCTTGCTGTAACCATATCATCAAGGCATCAAGACCGCCTCGCAGTAACATTGCGCCGCCGGCAATAAAGTACATTATGCCAATTTTTTTAGGATCAACTGTTGTCAGCCATTCCCGCCAAAGCCATTTCCAACGCCGTTTTTTGGTGATAAATAAGGCGATTGCAACGCCAATTAAAATAAATGTGACGGAACCGGCAATTGTAAACCATTCGTGCGGCAAAGAGCTCCAAGTCAAATTTCCAATTAGTTTTTCACGCATTAGTGTTGGTGCCCGCCTTCGTACTTAGCTATAACATTAGCATAAAGCGTTGGCTCGAATGAAGAAAAATATTCGGCTGAGTTATATTCGCTTGGTTTTAATAAGCCTGCATAAGTTTGGTCATCTAGTTGTGAAGGTGACTGCTTAACTTCATTAACCCATTGATTAAAATTATTCAAATCGTTAGCTTGGGCAGTAAATTTCATACCAGCAAATCCAGCGCCATTTATTTCTGCAGAACTACCTTCGTAAGTTCCAGCCGTAGTAGCCATTAAATTAAGCCGGTTAACGTGGCTGGTCATGGTGTACAGTTGACCGCCTAAATTTGGTATCCAGAATGAACTCATTGGTGTTTCGTCAGCTGTCATTTCAAATGTTACAGGAGTATTCAGGGGCAACTGAACATAGTTTATGGTCGCCACTTTTTGGTCTGGATATATGAATAACCATTTCCAGCGCAAACTAATAACTTGTATTGTCAGTGGCTTGGCGTCCGAGACAATAGTTTTTTGTGGAACTAAACGATGAGTGGCAGGGGCCATCACGCTTACAAGAATTAACATTACTGTGGTAGGAATAATCCACATCAATGCAACTACTGATTTATGACTTTTTTTATTCGGATCATGATGCGATTTAGAATTTGATTCGCGGAAACGCCAAGCAATAAAATAAAATAAAAAAATTGCCGGTACTGCTACAGCAAAAAATACTGCCAGCGTAAATACCATTAAGTTATGTTGTTGTTGGGCGATAATGCCTTTAGGGTTAAAAAGAGCAACGTTTTTACCATGAATTAAATATCTAATTAATAAAACTAAATCTAATACCGGTAGGATAATCAACCATATGGGCAGGGTTTTTTTATGACTTTTGTTTGTTTCTGACAAAATTGCCTCCGTCAGAACGTAAGCGTTATCATGCCAATATTATAGCACGACCTCTATAATATTGAAATAATTTGACACTTTTTTGCAGCTTATGTTTGAATTAAGTTAAGTTAAATAATAAATATGCCAAAAATTACCCAAACTGAAACTAGCTGGCTACGATCCAACGTTCTGCGATTATCAAAAATTCATTTCCTATATGTCTTGGCTTTTCTAGGTCAAACTATAGTTTATGATGCCTGGAAGTTAGTTGCCCCTAATGCCGTTTTATACAGATGGATTATGACGGCCTGTTTGTTAATAATTACAACTTTTGTATGGTATCTGGCTAAAAATAATGTCAGAAGTACAGCGGTTTATAAAACACTCGTATGGCTGTTAATCTTAGCAGATATAACGGCAGCCTCCTTGAGTGTTTACCAACAACGTGGCATGGCCAGCCGTGCAGTGGCTTTATATGCCATACCGATTGCGGTATCGGCAGTGCTACTTAGCCGGGCGGCCATTTTTGCAACAGCTATATTAAGTGCCGCAGCCTACAGTTCAACAGCAGTAGCGTATTTTGTTCTTAATTTTAATGAGGGCTACAAAGTGGAGTTATATGGTGAAGTTGGTTTTTACTGTGTAATTTTCTTAATATTAGCCGCGGTTATTTGGGCAGCAGTACGTTCCAAAAAACACAAATTCACAGCTTAATTTGGCACTCTAGCTACTAAAGTGCTAGACTTAGCTTATGTTTGTGGTCAGCCAAAAAGAATTTGAAAATATAGTAGCTGATGCGATTGATAATATTCCGCCTGGCTATGGTGAAAGAATTAAAAATTTGGCCTTCATAGTAGAGGATGATCCCTCTTTGGAGCAAAGACAAAAACTAAAGCTAAATAGCCACCAAACTTTGTTTGGATTGTATGAGGGGACGCCTTTGACTAACCGCGGCAATTATAATTTAGCTTTACCTGACAAAATCACTTTATTCAAAAATCCTATCGAAATGAGCGTCAATAGCCATCCGGAATTAGTCGAACAGGTAAGGCAAACACTTTGGCATGAAGTCGCTCATTATTATGGGCTTGGTCATGGCCGCATTCACGAGCTCGAAAATAAATAGGCTACAATAGTCTTAGGCTATTTATGAATGATTCTAAATTTAGTGATAAATTAAGTGCTTGGTTGCGCTCAAAAGGCCCAAAAACTTTTGGTGATCTAGAATCGTTGTTTCAAGAAAAAACTTTTGCAGTTTTATTTTTATTACTAATGGCACCGGCAGCATTGCCACTGCCGACTGGCGGGGTTACTCATTTATTTGAACTAATAACGATGCTGCTTAGCTTACAACTTATAGTTGGGCGCAAATCAGTCTGGCTGCCTAAATCATTTATGAAAAAGAATCTTGGCGAAGGCCTGCAAACCAAAGCCTTGCCGAAATTTGTCAGCTTTATTAAGTGGTTCGAGAAACGATCTCAAAAAAGAATGGCTTTTGTGGTTAATAACTTTTTGTTTACGCAATTTGTTGGCATTTTAATTTTTATTTTAGCAATTGCGGCGTTTTTAGCCGTGCCATTTAGCGGGCTGGACACTTTGCCGGCACTTGGCATCGTCGTCATTTCGTTATCATTAATACTAGAGGATGCTTTGCTATTTATTTTTGGTTTGGGCATCGGCATTGTTGGTGCGGTAGTAGAAATCAGCCTTGGTTCAGCGGCTTTACATTTTTTGCATCTCTAAAATAGTTTTTTTATATTTCGGCACAACCATATTATGTAGATTCCATTTGAGGTAAATTTCGGGCAAGGCTTTCAGTTTGTCTGCAGTTTGCCCTTCGAAATGTTGAAGCACACTGACTGCATTTTTATTATATTTATTAATCGATTTTATAGTTTTTTCCAACGCTCCACACTCAATTAGTTTTTCAATTATTTGCGGCTTAGATAAGCTTAATAAATCGGGGAAATTTTCTAAACCGATAATGACCGGTAGCGTGAAAACGCCATCAGTAATATCGTTGCCAACTGGTTTACCATATAATTTTTTGGACGAAAATATATTCATCAAATCGTCAATCATTTGAAAAGCGATGCCAAAGTTATAGCCGTAATTATGTAATGAATTTAAGTCACTTGGGTTCATGCCGGCACTGAGTCCGCCTAAAACACAACTCAGGCTAAACATGCCGGCGCTTTTGCCAGCGACTGATTTAAAATAATTAGTCCGGCTGCGATGGATATTATGTTTATCTTTTAATTCCAAAGCTTGGCCGCTACAAAGTTGGGCAATGGCTTCAGTTGTGTGTTTAGCAGCTTGACGGTTAGTGTCTGAAGCCATGGCACAGCCAACCCCCAATAAATAATCGCCAATTA
>CAZBLI010000008.1:0-19822 GCA_964492785.1 uncultured Candidatus Saccharibacteria bacterium | reverse complement strand
AGCTGTTAAAGATGCTCAGGCCATCTTGCTGGCTACCAACCACAAAGAATTTATGGGCCTGGATTTTACCAAGCTAAAAGCCAAAGTCCTTTTGGACGGTAAGAATACCTACGATAAAAACACATTGCCAACTGATCTAATCTACCGCGGCATTGGCGCGTAGATTATATGTTAGTAATCTTCGGATTTAACATCTAGGGGATTGTGGCGCATCCTTAAAGTCAGCAACCAAAGAATTGATAATGTAATAAACTGAACGCCTCTATCAACCAACGAGATTAATAATATTTGGCTAGTAGAAAAACCTATTACACTAGCTGAAAAAATATAGATGGCTTCTTTGACACCCAGGTTAGCTGGCGTGATGTTAATGAATAAGCTAAGGGCCCCTAAGACACTAAAAAGCAATAATTGAGCAGCGCCAATATGGAAATGTAGAGCTGAAATCTCTAGCTTTGCAATAATTAACGATAAGAAGAAGTTAATAATAATTAAGACTGTTAATTGGTACAGCATCTTTTTATTAGTTACTATTTTTGACCAGCCATTCAAAACTTGGGCAGCTGGAGTTAGTACTTTCCCGGCTTTGCCGGTTTTTTTTACTTCGGTGAATCGTTTGGGGACTTTTATGAAAGTGACGGCTAGCGAACCCAGAAAAATTATGCCAAATAATGTTACTAAGACTGCGTACTGGCTACTATCGTGACCGCGTAAAAAGTATAAGGCTACGAGAGCAAAAAATGAGTTAACTAAAAATACAATGACGTAATTACCCGACAGAGTAGATATAAAGTCACTATACGGCAAGCCGTGCTTCTTTTTTAAATAAACAGCCCTAAATCCAAAGCCAGCTCCAACAGGCGCAAAGAAATTACCAATCGCAGAAATAAGTGCCACATAAGCACTCTCCAGAACCGAGATGTATTTATGGAAAGGCTGCAGTATGACTTTAGTGAACAAACCATTGACGAATATAACTACCACGCCAACCAAGGAAATAATTAGTAATAGAAAAATATTTAAGTGTAAAAGCGGCTTAAACTGCTCAATATTATGGACAAAGTAAACTAGAAATAATGCTAAAACCGATGTTGTAATTATCAAGCTAAGTTTTTTTGAGCCAAATTGCATAGATTTATATTAACTTCTTTGTAAGTCCTACTAAACATCCGCTACAGAAGAATAATAGAACTAGGGGTAAACTTATTAGTACTACAAATATATCACGTAGGTTTTCACTCAAATATACTGCCATCAACAAAAAACTAGCTAACATCAGTACTAGTATTGGCAATATTAGGGTCTTGCCTCCCAGGACCGCCAATATAATTACTAGCAAAGATAATCCTATTGCTATCATGATATACTTCCAAAATCGTGTTCCAGGCCGGAAATAATAATCAATAAATTTTGGTCCGCGATGATAAAGATGGCTTAATTCAGCAATGAATTGGCTGCGTGGGTGGTAGTAAATTTTAGTGTCACTTCTTCGATGTAGACGGCCTTTTGACTCTAAGATAAGCGCCAATATTGCCGTATCATCACTACTATATTTAGTATCGTTACTAGATGATTGTTTGACATACTCTTCGCAGCCATCTATAAAAACTTTGCGCTCAATCCACAAACTTGTAGTACCTTTTGGCGACGATTCAAAATTTTCTTTAGTAATAAAATAGCTATTGAAGTCTAAGCCCCAATTTTTTTTACCGTATATCTTCTTCCTCATTAAATATAGTAATCGGCTAATGATGTTAGGGTGAATTGCTTCTAAAACATTCGGCATGACCACATCCTTATCTTTGACAATTTTGGCAATAAATTCTTTATCAAGGGTAACGCGATCATCTACAAATAATAATTGTTTGGCACTAGCTAGCTGAGCGCCTTTAAGCCGAGCTTCAAAACGACCTTGGTTTTTCTGAAATTGATGAACTTTACATTTAATATTCTTGGCTTCAACTAATTTTTGGCTGTTGTTAACAATTTTTCTCAAACTATCGTTAGGACCGTCGATGATAACAATTATTTCAAAGCTTGGTGCTTTACCGTTATAAACTTGGTTCAAAATGCTCTCAAAACATTTACTTATATATTCTTCACCAGTGTAGGTCGGAATAATCAAAGAAAAATCAAGCGGCTGCGCCATAACCATCCTTTTCTAGAACATCGACAATAATTTTAGACGGAGAGTTTTTAATATTAGTTGGTTTGTGTTGGTATTTTTTATAATTATCTACAAAATCTGCGATTACTTCAGGATCAAGTTTAGATATAACAGCAGTT
This sequence comes from uncultured Candidatus Saccharibacteria bacterium, assembly GCA_964492785.1. GTDB lineage: Bacteria > Patescibacteriota > Saccharimonadia > Saccharimonadales > JANWIN01 > CAZBLI01. The sequence goes on along the minus strand of CAZBLI010000008.1, from coordinate 17,536 downwards.
TTACCTAAACCCTCTTGCCTTTCAGTCTCGTTTCTAAATAAAAGGGTTGGTTTTCCAATATGATATAGCTCTTCTTGATTCCCACCGCCATCCGTAATTACAAACTCGCTATGTTTGATTAATTTAACAAATGGCAAATACTCTAGTCTAGGAAGTAGATGAATATTTTTGTTTCCAGTAATACGTTTTTTGATATCAGGAAGTTTCTCTAACTGCTCTTTTGTCGCGGGATGTTGCACCATGTATATGGGTAAGGTAGTGGCGATTAACTCCAGTCTATCGACAATAATATTAAACCTGTCTTTATCAAATATGTTTTCGTAACGATGTAAGCTTGCAACCACATATTTGCTTTTGGGTAGTTTAAGATCGGCTTTTTCAGCATGCTCTAGCCCAAATCGAATTGTATCAACTTGGGTGTTCTCGAATGTATTAAACTTTTTACCTTTATATTTAGTTAGGTTGTTCATCGCCCACTCACCCGGGCAGGCATAATAATTTGATAGCCTAAAGGTAATTAAACGATTAATTTCTTCAGGGAAGGGTTTCCTAATATTAAAACTTCGCAGCCCCGATTCAATATGCATAACTTTAGTCCTGGTTAGCCGGCCCATTAGGGCTGCAATCCAAGTCGTTAACGTATCACCGTGCGTTAATACTATGTGCTTTTTACCGGTATTCCCGGCTAAAATCATCTTACTGCTCGGCAAGGCAAAAAGCATTTTAAAAAACCAAGCCGATAACTTTCCCATGGTCTTTGCTTCTGTATCCCATTTAACAACTGTGTAATCAGCCGGTGGTAATCCAAATGTTTCAAGTGTTTCCGACATAGTTTCTTTATGTTGGGCTGTATAAACCCACCGCCAATCCAGCCCACGTTTTTCACACTCCAGCATTATAGGTGCCATTTTAAATAACTGGGCTCTAGTTCCAATCACAAAATGTATCATAAGGAGTATTGATTGAAGTTTTGGGCTTTATTTTGATTTAGGTTGATCACTCTTATATTATTTTTTTGAGTTAATATTTTCATTCGACTTACCCTCAAGTTCTATTTTTTTAACTCTTTCAAGGATTTTTTCTTGGTTATTTAACATCCTGTCTAACATATCGGCTACTAATCCTACTGTCCAAATAATAAAAGCTAGGCTGATTAAATAAATACCAATAAAACCAATGAACTTATAGGGACTGAACTCACCAGCCTGCAACCAATGGATAAATAGGAACAGCAGCGCGATAAAACCAGCTACAAAAGAAACCGCGCCCAAGCTGCCAAAAAACCTTAAAGGTGCAAAATCGCGATATGCCCGCAAAATATTTAAAGCGCTGTTAAATAAGAAACTGAAGAAATTAGTAACTACTCGCGATTGGCGTCCTGGATAATACTTGACTTCTACCGGGACGGCTTTAATATTTAAGCGTTTCAGGGCAAGCATTTGGAAAGATTCTTGAGTATACGTATATTGGCTATTGATATTTAGAGCCAACAAAGCTTTTTTAGAATATGCTCTGAAGCCGCAAGTTACATCACGAAATTGCTGTCGCGTTAGGCTACTAACAATCCAGGTACCGATACGATTAGCATAGTATTTGCTGGAAGGCATATTGGTCGGCTTAACTCTTTTGCCGGATGCTTCGTCAGTAAAACGATCAGCCGCTGCAAAATCATAACCTTCATCAATAATCGGTTTAACAAGTTTGGGTATATCTTTTGGATTAAATTGTAGGTCGCCATCAATATTAACTGCGATGTCAGCCTCCCTGCTTAATGCAATTTCTAATGCCTGGCTAAATCTATATGCAAGCCTTTTCTGATTTAAGCCTTTATGAACTTTGGCTCCGTGTTGAGCAGCAATCTCAGCTGTATTGTCACTGCTGCCATCATCTATAACCCAAGTTTCAATTTTGTCGACACCATTTATAGACTTAGGAATAGCATCGATTACTTGGCCAATAGTTTCGGCTTCGTTGTGACAGATTGAAAATATAAATAATTTCATAATTGCGAATGTATATAATAATACAGTAAAAAAGTTATATAGACATTACATCTAATTATTTCAGGTTGTTATACAAGCTATAAGCTATAATATCTCTTGCATGACTAAAGAAAAAAGCTCAACAAGTTTACTACAGGGTTTAGTAGGTTTAATATCGTCTCAAAAATTTAACTATTTTATATATTTTTGGTTTGTATTTCAAGCAGTTTACATGGCACTTTCTACCAATCTTGGAATAAGTCCTGATGAAATATACCACTATTCATTTATACAACTTTTTGCTAAAAACGGTTGGTTGCCCTTTATTCATAATCAAACTGGTTATTATATGCTTGGAGAGGTTTTTCGAACCCCTTATTTTTTATATAACTACCTATTGAGTTTACCTTACCATTTTATTGGACACTTAAACAATCCTGTAGTTATTCTTAGATTGATAAATATTTCCTTAGGGCTCCTGTCTTTATATTTTGTATCAAGGATTTCAGATTTATTGAAATACTCAAACTTAGTTAAAAATATAAGTTTATTTATTATGGCTAATACATTGATGTTCGTTTTTTTGTCAGGAATGTTAAACTACGACAACTTACTCATACTGTTAACTATGTTAGCAGTATATTTATTACTACAACTAAAGAATAATTACAGGCTAAAATACCTCTTTGAAATTATTATAGTTTTGATTGCTGGTCTGTTAACCGTTATTAACTTTGTACCTATAGCTATTTTCATTTTTACTATGCTTATGTTACAGAACACGACAAATCTCAGAAATTCATTAAAACATTTTGGTGAATATTGGAAAGTTGATAAAAAGATAAATATATTTTTAAGTATTGTGATCGGTTTACTATTTTTTTTGTTCTTGCAGCGTACTGGTTTTAACATAGTTAAGTATCACTCTTTGTCGCCTTCTTGCATCAAAGTCAATACTCAAGCTCAATGTCTTCAGTCCGAAATCTATGTTCGCGATCAAAACTTAAACTCATTGTCAGCGCAGGTCCCCAAAATTTCTATTATAAAATATACGGAAGAGTGGGTAAGTTTAATGAATGAAAGAACTTTTGGAATATTTGGACACAAAAGTTTTAGACCTACATTGTTAGTAAAATACTGGTCACAGATTTTTTTAATACTTGGGGTAGTAGCTGTTATAAGAATTTATAAAATTAAAGAAAATACTGATACAAATATAATTTTAATGATTATACTTTTTTATATATTCATTCTACTGCTTGAAAACTATAAGGGATATAGACATACTGGGGTTGTTTCTATAGGAGTACAAGGTAGATACCTATTTACAGTATATCCGTTAATTTTACTTTTTTTAAATCATTATATTTTAAGGTTTTTGGGTAAAATAAGTTTGCAAAGTCTATTCTTAGCATCAACGATTGTAGTTTTTTTTAGTGCTAGTCTACCTTCATATTTAATAAGAACCGACCAAAGCTGGTATACGCAAAGTACAGAACATATAAATCGTGAAATACACAATCAATTTTTGAAATTTTATTAGTGATTTTCCTGAACAAAAACTGTTTAATAATGTTCGAAAATAGTAATAAAAAATAGAATTAGTTAAGTTGCATACCCCTTATGTATATGATACAATAATACTGTGCGACCAAAAAAAACAAAGCATCTTAATCTTAAATATTTATTGATAATATTAGCAATTATATTTGCCATTATCTTAGTATTTTACTTGTTGCAAAATAAAAACAAGAGCGGTACAGGATTAACTACCGATTCTAATAGAGCACAACAAATCCAATCTACACCAATTAAACCTGAACCAAACAACAACAGTGACAGCAGCGCTAATAAGCAACCAAACACATCAAATAGCCAAACTCAGCCAAATGGTGCAAGCCTCATCAAACCATATGGAACTTTCGTAAGCAATCATGCTCCTAGTCTTAAAAATGAAAATGGAGTACCTAGCGCTGAGCAGTCAATTTGCCAAGGCACACCAGGAGCAAATTGCTATATTAGTTTTACAAAGAATGGATCAGTTAAAAATTTACCTATTCAAAAATTAGATAGTAGCGGTTCAACGCAGTGGAATTGGGATGTCAAAAAATCTGGCTTTAACGTAGGAGAATGGAAAATTACCGCAGTCTCAACCCTAAATGGTAAAACATATTCTACAACAGATGCCTTAAACTTAAGTGTTAAACCATGAAAAAAAATAAGCTTTTATTCATTTCCATGTTTTTTATTTCGATATCGGTTTTACTTGTGTCCATGGATCCTGCATTTGCAACTTTCAATAAGAACAATCTTATTTCTGACGCTGTTTTCAACAACAAAATATCTATGTCATCTAACTCTATTGATAATTTTCTTAACAAGTTTCCTAATAGTTGCATAAGTTCGAACAGTGGATTTCAAGCAAGAATACCAAGCGGTTATAGTCCAAGTGGAAGTTTTACATACGGAGCATATGGTACAGCAGGTCAGGTGATTGCTGCATCTGCACAAGCTTATGGTATCAACCCAAAAATACTCATCGTAACGCTAGAAAAGGAACAAAGTTTAGTAACGGGTAGAAGTAATTCAACGTATTGTAGTCCATCAAATGATGGAAATCATAAATACGCTGCAGCTGTAGGATATGGTTGTCCGGATGGTGGCACAAGATATAACTATTCTGGACTTGATTTGTATCGTCGTAATGGAGTTACTCAAACCACTGTTGGTCCTACATGCGTAAACTCAGCCTCAAAAGCTGGATTTTCACAACAGATCATTAGAGCTACTTGGTTATTAAAATTTGGCCAGCAGAGATCTCTAGGAAACGTCAACTGGGCGGTAATAACTGGCTCATGGGATAATTCGGATGACCCGCCAACTTCTTACAGTGGTCCTATGACTCAAGGTAATCGTAAAAGATGTCAAAGCTGTACTTTAACTTATTATGACGGTTATACAACTATTGACGGACAAGCGGTACACATGGATACAGGAGGAACTGCAGCACTTTACTGGTACACACCACACTTTAGTGGTAATCAAAATTTTGTAAATATATTTGGGGGATGGTTTGGCTCTACACAGATTGAGAATCCTTTTGGTAAAATTGATGTTGTTAAGCGCGTACCAGATGGGGTCCAGGTAAGCGGCTGGGCTATTGATCCAGATACCTCTAATCCTATATCAGTGCATGTTTACGGTGGCTCTGGGACGGTAAGCCAAAATAATCCTGCGATTGCAACAGTAGCAAACTTAGCTAGAACTGATGTCGGAAATGTGTTTCCAGATTATGGAAGTAATCATGGTTATTCTGTGGTGTTGCCAGTGCTTGCAAATACCTTTAGAGTCTGTGCATACGCAATAAATGATGGATCTGGTGGCCAGCACGGTAATTCTAGAATAGGCTGCACTAACATTAATGTGTCGCCTAATCCATTAGGTTTTGTTGACAGTGTTAAACGTGTGCCGGGCGGGGTCCAAATTAAAGGCTGGGCTATTGATCCAGATACCTCTAATCCTATATCAGTGCATGTTTACGGTGGCTCTGGGACGGTAAGCCAAAATAATCCTGCGATTGCAACAGTAGCAAACTTAGCTAGAACTGATGTCGGAAATGTGTTTCCAGATTATGGAAGTAATCATGGTTATTCTGTGGTGTTGCCAGTGAGCTCTAATACTCAAATTATTTGCGTTTACTTAATAAACGACGGTAGTGGCGGGTATCACTATAATCCTAGAATTAGATGTACTAAAATTTAGAATTTAATCTTGCACTAGCAATATCGCGACGAAATTCTGGATGATAATACGGATCGTTCTTGATTAAATCACCCCACTTATCTATCATCAGTTGGATTTCTTCGGCGAACTCACCAAGATCACGTTGCTTTGAGCCAGGCTTTCCAATAGAGATAGATTCGTGATGATAAAGTTTAACGTGAGGTAAATATATATTGCGCAAGCCGCGATCGTAAAGCTTCAAGCAAAAGTCGACATCATTAAAGGCTATTCTAAAAATCGGGTCGAAACCTTTAACTTGGTCAAAATGAGCGCGAGAGACCATAACACAAGCGGCCGTTACAGCCGTAAAGTTGCGCGTACCACCTATGTATAGTAGTTGGGCGGGGTCTTGAGGTGGCGTGTCATTAAAGGCTGGGAAAAAATGCCCAGCGATTCCAGGCGTACCATTTTGGCCACCAACTCCGAGGATAATACCGGCGTGTTGAATTTTTTTATTTGGATAGTATAGTTTGCAACCAACTACGCCAATTTCTTCTTGTTGTGCATACCCCAGCATATCTTCTATCCAACTTGGTGAAATAACTTCAGTGTCGTTATTTAAGAAAATAATGTACTCACCGCTGGCATGTTCGGCGCCAAAATCACAAGCAGCTGAGAAATTAAAAGGTTTGGTCCATTTGGCAATTTTTGTTTTCGGCCAAATAGTTTTGTATTCATTATACAAATCCCATACCTTATCATCATCAGATCCTGTATCGGTTATGACTAGTTCGAAGTTTTGGTATGTTGATTTATCGCGAATTGAATCAAGGCAGCGCTTAATAAATTCGTATTGGTTTTTGGTGGGAATAACAATAGAGACTAGGGGCTTTGATTTTAACCTGTAATCGACTCGCCACATTGAGTATGGTATTTGCCAACTTAGATTTGCTTCAAGATTGCGGCTGTGAATATCGTCTAACAAAGCCTTCTTTTGGTTTATATAGGCATAATCTTTTGAAGTAGGAGTTTGAGCCGTTGATGTCGCTGACTTACGCCAACTATATAAGACCGTTGGGATGTGATAAATTTGATCGGTTAAACGGCTAGCCCGCAAGAATAAATCCCAGTCTTGAGCGCCTTCATAACCTTTTCTAAATCGTCCGGCTTTCTCTATTAAATTTCTATCTAAAACCGCAAAATGCGTGATGTAATTAATTGAGCGCAAAAAATCGAAGCTCCAATCTGGTTTGAAGAAAGGTTCGACATGCTGCTTACCAGTTTCATCAATTTTATCTTCATCGCTGTAAATAAACTTAGCATCTGGATGCTGATTGAGTGTTTTAATTACTTCGTAAAGCGCATTGGGCCACAGCTCATCATCGTGATCAAGCAAACCAACATACTTGCCCTTGGCTAAATCTAAAGCTGAGTTAGATGCTTCACAAATATGACCATTGGTTTCCCTAAAAACATAATCGATTCGGGAATCCTTGTCAGCATATTGCTTAATTATGTTACGGACTTCTGTGTCGGAGGACTTATCATCGGCAAGACAAAGCTGCCAATTGTCGTAAGTCTGTTTTATAACAGAATCAATACAGGCTTTAAGATGCTGGTGATCAGTGTTATAAGTTGGAACAATAAGACTAATGACAGGGCGCTTCTTAAGTTTGGCCGCCTGAGTAATCTGATTATTTATGTCTTTTTGGCTTAATTTGTTTTTAGAATACCAGCGCCGGTATTCGTATTCTCGGTTTCGTCCAGTTTGACCGGCGATAATTTTTACTTGGGCGAAATCAAAAATTTTATTAAAGCCAGGTATTTTACGCGTATAACGATTGATAAAAACATTGTGGCCGAGTATTCGCAAGTGCAAAACCCTCATTAGTGGACCGATCAATGGAGTAATTATTTTTATTGCAATCTTTTTTAGCCAATCTATCATTCTATTACCTTTTTTCCGATTACTTTGGCAGCTTTGTTTCTAGCCTTCCAAACTCTTGATGACTTCATTAGTTTGTTTTCTTGGGATAGTTTATCGATTTCAGTACTTTGTGAGGCGACTTTATGATTTAATTTAACGATTGTGGCTTGTTGGTCTTGTATTAATTGCTGTTGCGATTTTGCAAATTCGGAGATTATTTGCGGTTGTTGATTGTTGATGGTTTTTAACATATTTTCACTGTATTTAATATCTACGCTAGCTAGGGCTCTTAGCAACTTGTTAATGTTGTCGCTAATTATTTTTCGTTTTGTAGGATCGTCTTTATATAGTTTTAATATTTCGATGAATAAATTAAAATGCTCATAGCCATGCTTTAGCCAAATTTTGTCAATATTTTTATACGAGTTCCACCAAATACCGCCAGGATGCCGCCGGTATACGCCCATCTCTTTATCTAGATAACCAATCTTGCCAAACTGAGCATGGAATATATGTAAGTACCAGTCGAGTGGTAAAACGTTAGTTGGCATATTTGTGTAGTTTTGGCGTCTATACATAACTGAGTTGGTTTGTATAAAATTTTCGTGCAATAGTTCGTTTAATTTGAAGTCGCGTGTCTCAGCCGGAAACGAATAATCATCCTCTGGTTTGTTTTGATGCATCACGCGAACAGGATGAAAACAGACCGCAAAATCTGGATTCTTATCAAGAAAATCTACTTGCTGTTGCAGCTTAGTTGTGTCTGTCCAATAATCATCGGCTTCACAAATTGCAATATACTGTGATTTAGTAGACTTTAGGGCATCAATAAAGTTTGAGGCTGGTCCTAAGTTGCGGGAACGAAATATTGGCTTAAGGCGGTCCGGATATTCTTTGGCATATTGCTGGATGATTGATGGTGTCGAATCAGTTGATTTGTCATCCGCAATAATTACTTCGTAATCAAAGTCTGTTTTTTGGTCGAGCATGCTTTTTAAAGCTTGGCCAACATACTTTTCTTGGTTGAAGCTTATTGAGATTACACTAACTTTAAGTTTTTGGCTCATAGTCATTTTTTAATTATGTAAGCTTGGCCATTTAAATTAGAAAAGAATGTCTTATCTTTGTCGTTCTTAATTTCATCAACGAATCTAGAAATACCTTCGCAGGCCGATATCATACCGTAGTCATCAAAGGCAACAATTCCGCCGTCTGATAGTTGATTCCAAACGAAGTTAAAGGCGTCTTTGGTAGACAGATAGACATCCAAGTCCAAATAGACAAGGGCAAGCTTTTTGTTGACTATTTTTTGGCCAGTGTCTTCTGGGAATATACCATTTAGGATTTCGAAGTTAAAAACTTTGATCCTGTTTTTTAAAAAATCAGTTACGAGCTCTTGACTTGTGTCGTCATGTGCTTTGTCTTTATAGTGTTCCCAGTCAGATGACTTAACTACACCCTTGAATGTATCAGCTAAATAAACTTTCTTATCTGGCGCTAATGATGTAAAGATGGCGGCCGTTCCGCCCCGCCAGGTTCCAACTTCAAGAATATCTCCTGGAACTTTGTTGACTTGGCTCATTATTTGATAAAGTGAGTAGCAACGCGTTCGATCTACCAGAGTGTTTTGGCGCACCTTGTTGTACAACTCAGAAAAAGCTTTGTCTGTCAGCCAAGGTGCATCATAAGGATAGCTATGAACTTGGCCGTCATCATATTTTATGAGAGCATAACCATCTTTTTTGTAATCTATTCGCAATTTATCTATATCTTTAATTGTCATAATTTAACCTCGCTAATCTATTAAAGCTTCGAGCATATGCGCATCAAAGACGGGAATTTTATTTATTTGATGAACTTTTTTTCGCTCTGCAAAAGAATCATCAATAAAGATTGCCTTAGGTTCAGTTATGAAATCGGTCTTATGCTCATCTTCTTTGATCACTTTTACATCATCAAAGATATTGGTCAGGCGGTAGCGTTTTAGGGTTTCATCAATGTCATTGGCGTGACGTGTTATCAAATGAACTTTTATACCTTTATTAATACACTGGATGACAAACGCCAGGACCAAAGGGTTGATCTTGTCATTCAATACTACCGTATCATCAAAATCTAGATAAACATGGGTGTATTCAAGGTTGTGTTTGAAGCTATTGGACAAGGCCCGATCTATTACAATCTTGTAGTCATTTTCTTGGATTTCTACTGGCACATTCATCAAATCAAATAAGCTCATTAAAACTAAATTTACACCTTTGGCCCTAACTAAGCCCATTGTTCCAGCAATACGCGGAGCTACTTCTAGCAATGCTGGCTGGCCAGAGCTGTTTAGCTTGAGCTGGAAGAACCAAACTCCCCTAAATTTAAGTTGCTGATTAATAGTTTCGGCTATTTGACGGAAGTTGCTGCCTTCAACAGTTTCTGAACTAACACTAATGCCGTTCATAATTCTGATCCGCTTCCTGGCTTCTGAGAATAGTAATCGGCCGGATTTGTCGGTAAAGCAGTCGATCGTATACTCAACACCCGGCAAATTCTCGAGTATCATGCAGCTTGGATCTTGAGCTAAATAAAAGCTAACTTCTTCTTTGGTTTTAGCCAAAACAGTACCTTTTGAACCCTGGCCAACATCTGGCTTTAAAAAAACCGGTAAATCATGGGACTGTATTTCATTATTGTCTTTGTATACTTTTGGGGTTGTAATAACCGCTTTAAGCTTGTCATAGGTTTTTGCTTTTGATCGGCTGATTTGACACGTTTCTAGTGGAGAGGTAACGACTTCGCATTTTAACTCTCCGCTGGCTTTGGCTTCAGCCAACTTAAGCACCACATCATCATGGGCTGGAATTATAAACTCTATGTTGTAGTGGCTGACTATTTCATTTAGTTTTGCGACAAAGTCATCATCGTTAACGAATGGCAGGTTAGCAATATAGTTTTTGAAAACATACTGGCCGTGATCCGCCACTGACGAACCGCCAAAAACATTGAAATAAGTTGAATAGCAGATAGATCGATATGCTTCTAATCCGATTTCTGATCCACATGGGAAAACTAAAACGTTGTGTTTCATTTAGTCACCTCGGCAATTAACAGTGATTCCGGACGCGTCTCTAAATTTTTAAGTTCTGGGTGACTGCTTTGCTTTAATTTGCAGCGTTTGATAGTAGTGTAGCCGACTTCTTTCATACGACGCTGAAGCTCTTCCCAATCATATAGCCATTTGTGTCCCCACCAGCGAAAGCTCATATTCATCCACTCGGCTGGCGTTTTTACAAAATCTATTTTGCGTCCTTTTAATACAGGATCTTTGTTTATTGGTATATTGATGTAAGTGTCGACTATGGTTGCTAGATCTGGCATAGCTATCCTCATAACTCCATCGGGCTTTAGGACTCTCATTAAGTCTTTCATAACCGCTTGGGCTTCTTCAACCGATAAATGTTCCATGAAGTGTTCATGAAAAATAAAGTCTGCGCTATTGTCATCAAACGGTAATGGATTCAATAAATCCCAGTTTAAATCGAGATTTTCAATGTTATTGTCAGAATTATTGTCTATATTTATCCAGCCTTTTTTGTAATCTGTGCCGCAACCAATGTTTAGCTTAACTACTTTGTACGAAGCAAGCAGTTGAGCAGGTGATGCCGTTTTGGCTTTACTAAAAACTCGTCTCATGACAATAAAACCTCGCAAATACCCTGGACTGTTTTCTCGTCAAGGTAAGTTGATAGTGGCAAACACAGAATTCTTTCGGCCACACTCTCCGAAACCGGACAGGCCTGATCATTGTCTAAATATGGCAGTTTATTGAGGGATGGATAAAAATACCTCCTCGGGAAAATGTTTTTGGCTTGCAGTTTTTTAGTTGCAGCGTCTAGTTCAACTTTATTACTAAAAATAATCGGATAGTAAGCGTAATTGTTAGTCGTACCGGTCCTTAACTCTGTTTTTTCAAATTTGCCGGTCAATAGCTTGTCATATTGTTCTACCAGGCTTTTACGTTTTTGAATAATCTCGTCAACATACTTTAAATTACACAAACCCATAGCCGCCTGAAGCTCTGTAGATTTTGCGTTGATTCCTAGCATAATATGGTCATCGCCGTTGTGCCCAAAACGCTTTAGTAACTCTATCTTTTCGCTAACTGCCGAATTATTAGTAATAACTGCCCCGCCCTCAACGGTATGGAATAATTTGGTGGCGTGAAAGCTACAAATAGTAATGTCACCATATGATAGTAGGCTTTTGGATTTATAGTCGGCACCAAAGGCATGTGCTCCATCATAAATTACTGGCAAGTTATGTCGATCAGCAATTTCAGCTATGGCGTCGATATCGCATGCATTACCGAAAACATGTACTGCCAGGATTGCTTTAGTTTGCTGCGTAATAGCAGCTTCGATCTTTTTTGGATCAATACATAAACTTGTCTTATCGATATCGACATAAATCGGTGTTGCACCTTCCCATAAAATAGCTGAGGTAGAAGCAACGTATGAGAAAGGTGTTGTAATAACTTCTTTGCCTTTAACATCATAGGCTCTCAGGGCAAGCTGCAGGGCCAGTGTGCCGTTAGTTACTAAATGCAAATACGGCGTATCAATGCGTTTCTTAAGTTTGGTTTCTAGATCTTGGACTAGCGGTCCTTGATTCGTCAACTGCCCTGATTGCCAAATTTGAACGATATATTGTTGATAATCAGCCAGTGGCGGTAGAAAAGCCTTAGTAACATCAATTCTTTCCATTTTGCCATCCTCTATAACTTATATATCTCAAAACTTCCTCGTAATTCAGGCTATGTTTTACTCAAAATACCTGTTAATTATAGGCCATAATCGTATAATTGTAGAATGTTGTTTAGTTTTCGACGAACACTTTGTTATGTTTTGGTATTTGATCAAATTGACATCATAAAGAAATCTTTAGACTTTTTAAGCCAGCAAGCTGATGAGCTGGATATTGTCGTTATAGAAAACCCAAGTAAAAACACCCCCCAAATCAAGCAATTTGTCGATGAGCTTGGTGCCAAACATTTAATCAAAAGATATTATTTATTTGATAAAAATATCACCGGTTTTGCATTTAGCATTGTTTTTAATAACGAGCTTAAATTGATTAAGAAGAGCCGCTTTGTTTTATTGACCGATGGGGATTTGACTGTCGAAAATAAGCGCTGGTTAAACGAAGAGATTTCGATTTTAAAATCTCACAAAGATGTTTTGGCTTGCGGCGTGAGCTTAAATATGTCTAATTTGCCTGTGAATGCTTTTCCTGAAGCTAAAAACTGGATCCCTGACGACATAAACCAGCAGTCGGACTACATTGAGGCTTTGACTGGCGCACACTTACTTTTGTTTAGGGGCAGGCAGCTGTCTACATTTATGTCTTGGTGGAACGGCACCGATAAAGCTTTTGTAGATGGAATTTTTCACAATTATTGTTATGACATTGCTCACAAAAAATGGGCCAGAACTAAAACTGCAACGGCCTATCACCTTACTTGGGATTTATACTCCGACAAGAACCACCCCTACACCAAGCTAAAAACCCAAAAGAGTTTTCAGGAAACCTGGCACCATAAAACAGCATCCGACTTTAAGCTAACTGAATACTAGCTATTCTTTTCCCAAGAACTTTTTAACTTTAGAGCTGCGCCTCTAGTAATGTCATCACCTTTAACTACAAAGGTATTTTTTATATCACCGACACAAAGTAGTTGTCGATTGTGCTTTTTTGATAAAACGGCCGTTATCTCGTAAATGCCACCGTTTAACAAGGAGGTATCAAGTGAGTAAGTAACATTACCGCTACCCTTTAACTCCATATCTAGAGGTGTAGTAATCTCAGAAACAGAGGCGCCGTCTTTAATTAAGGAAATGCCTACATACATATCGTCTTTGCCTGTCGAATCATAGTCAAATGACAACACTACTTCATTGCTTGTTTGTTTTTTAATTGAAGGGTGAAGTTTATGCTGCAGGGAATTTGAGCCTTCGGTTATCGAAACAGTGCTTAGGTGCTCAATATTCTCAACCGTATATTTATCGGCAATCTCTCTGGGTGTGCCTATGTGCTTAAGTTCACCTTGGTCAATTAAAATGGCTCTGGTACAAAAGCGCCGAACTGCGTTCATATCGTGCGATACAAAAACTACAGTTTTATTGTTGCGTTTTAGCTCTTCAAAATAATCAAAACATTTTTGCTGAAAGGCGGCATCTCCAACTGCTAGAACTTCGTCCACGACCAGAATATCGCTTTGAACCCGAACCGCAATCGAGAATGCTAAGCGAACTTGCATACCGGAAGAATAATTCTTTAGTTTTTGATCCATGAATCTATCCAGTTCGGCAAATTTAACAATGCCTTTATACATTCGCTCCATTTGCTGTCGGTTAAAGCCAAATAGGGCCCCGTTCAAAAAAACATTTTCTCTGCCGGTTAGTTCTGGATTAAAGCCAACCCCAAGTTCAATAAATGGAGTTAACGAGCCGTTAACTTGGATGTTTCCTTTAGTTGGTGTATAGATACCAGCTAATAATTTTAAAAGCGTGCTCTTGCCGCTGCCATTACGACCAACAATGCCGAAAAACTCACCGGCTTTAACCTCGAAGTTTATATTTTTGAGAGCTTCTTGCAACTCATAAGTTTTAGATTTTCGCCAGCCGTTTATTAAGGCGCTTTTGAGCGTACTGGTTTTTTCGTGGGGCAGTTTAAAGTCCTTGCTAACAGCATCTACTTTGATAATGGTTACTTGGTCGCTATCCATTAGATATTCTCCGCAAAATACTTGGACTGACTACGGAAGTAAATGACTCCGATTATAATACTTAGAGCTGTTACAACAAAAGGCACTATAATATGCCAGCCGCCATCAACAACCTTCCATAATGTCAGAGTTTGATGAGTGATGACAGAGTAGCGCGCATCCTGTATGGATTGAGCCATTGGGTTAAATAGTAGGATTTGTTGCATCTGAACATTCTTGATCAAGGCTAGTGGATAGAGTATCGGGGTTGCATAAAATCCAGCCTGAAGTATCACCTCCCAAATATATTGGATGTCCCGGTATTTTACATAGGCTGCCGACAAAAATAGCGAAACACCAATTGCAAATATATATATTTCTACGAGTAGCAGTGGTAGAAATAAGCTAGTTTTTAAGAAATCAACATTATTTATTACCATAAATACAAGTACAACTAGCAGGTTAAGGCCGAGGTTAATTAGAGCTGATATGCTGCTGGACAAAATTATTATCCAGCGGGGAATCTTAATTTTGCGTATTAAGTCGCCGCGACCAACAATTGAAGTCAGGCTTTGGGTGGTCATCTCTAAAAAGAAGTTCCACAAGACAATGCCCATAAATAAATATATTGGGTAGTGTTCTATACCCTTGCCAATATGTAGAACTTCTACGAAAACTACATACAGGATTAAGAACATAAACATAGGCCGCAAAAGCGACCAGGCGTAGCCGAGTGTGCTATTTTGATAACGTAGTTTAAAGTCCGTTCTGACAAGTTCAGATAGTAAAGCTCTATTTTTTGGACTAAATATGTGTCTCATTGGTACTGGGTTATTATAGATGAGTAAGCAGATTTAATAAATGACATGACAAAAAATAAAGTAGCGGTTGTAGTGCCGAATTGGGACGGTTTAGAAACCATTGCTGATTGCTTAAAATCTCTGGCTGAACAGTCTTTGGCTGCAGAAATATTTGTGGTTGATAACGGCTCGATTGATAACTCTGTAAAGTTTATTAAGCAAAACTACCCTCAAGTTCATTTGGTTGAGCTTTCGGTCAACCTGGGTTTTGCCGGCGGGGTTAATGTCGGCATTAAGGCGGCTATTGAGGCAGGCTGTGATTTTGTTGCTCTGTTTAATAATGACGCAGTGGCTGATAAAAATTGGCTGAAAGAGCTGGTAAAAGAACTGTCAGCTAATGATAATCTCGGTATCGTCACCTGTAAATTTATGGATGGTAAGGGCAAGAAGCTGGACAGCACGGGCGATTACTATACCGTTTGGGGCTTGCCATATCCGCGTGGCCGCGGTGAAACTGTCCTGGACAAGTACGATAACGACACTGAAATTTTCGCGGCTACTGGTGGTGCCAGCTTGTACCGGGTAAAAATGCTGCAACAAATTGGTTTGTTTGATGAATCGTTCTTTGCCTATTACGAGGATGTTGATTTAAGTTTCCGGGCCCAGCTGGCCGGTTGGAAAGTTAGATATGTGCCAGCGGCACGCGCCTACCACCAGATTGGCGCCACTAGTTCAAAGATAAAAGGCTTCACGACTTACCAGACGCTTAAAAACCTACCACAAATTGGACGGAAAAATGTGCCCTGGAAGTTAGTACCAAAAGTATTGCCCAGATTAATTATGGCCTACTGGTTATTTGTTTTGAGTGCGTTGGGGCGGGGCCAGATTATTTCCGTGATTAAGGGTTGCTTTATGGCTCTAATTTACCTGCCAAAAAATTTCATTCAGCGCCATTCTATTCAAAAAAACCGCCGGGTTTCTGTAGACTATATCAATAGTATGCTGGTGCATGATCTGCCGCCCAATGCCCTTAAATTAAGACAGCTGCGGGCTCAGTGGTGGAAATTAACAGGGAGAAAAAATGGCTAAAATTGTTATAGACGCTCGCGAGTCCGGCACCACCACCGGGCGTTACATTGATAAATTAATCGAGCATTTGGCTAAACTACCTAGCGAACATAAATTCACTGTTTTAACTAAAGAGCACCGGATTGGTTACCTAAAAAAGATGGCGCCCAAATTTAATATCGTGGAGTGCCCTTTCGCCGAATTTAGTTTTCATGAACAAATTGATTTACTAAAACAAATTCGTGACCTAGAACCGGATTTGGTCCATTTTGGCATGGTTCAGCAACCCGTTTTGTACAAAGGCAAAGTTGTCACCACCATGCATGACTTGACCACTACACGATTTCGAAATCCTGATAAAAACTGGTTGGTATTTGCCATTAAGCAAAAGATTTATAAATGGGTCAACAAAAGGGTCGCACGTAAATCAGACTCGATTATAACACCGACAGAATTCGTCAAAGATGATGTTGCCCGGTATGCCCGGATTAACAGCCGCAAAATTACTGTTACTTACGAAGCAGCTGATCCAATCAAAGAAAAGGCCGAACCCTACAAAGACCTCGAGGGCCAGCAATTTATTATGTATCTGGGCCGCCCAATGCCCCACAAAAACCTCGACCGCTTGGTCGATGCCTTTGCCCTGCTCCGCCAGCAACATCCAGATTTGAAGTTAGCCTTAGTTGGCAAATCCGACCCAAACTACAAAGCACTTCAAAAACGCACCGAGCATAAATCGGTCAAGAATGTGATCTTTACCGATTTTGTTAGCGACGGCCAATTGCGCTGGTTATACGAACACACCTCGGCTTATATCTTCCCTAGCCTGAGCGAAGGTTTTGGCCTGCCCGGTTTGGAAGCCATGGTGGCTGGTGCGCCGGTTGTCAGCAGCAATGCCACTTGCCTGCCCGAAGTTTATAAAGACGGCGCCGAGTATTTTGATCCTTATAGCATAGAAGATATGGCCAGTGCCATTCACAAAGTTATTAGCGACGACAAACTAAGCAAGCAGCTAATCCGCCAGGGCAAAGTCGTGGCCAGTAAATACTCCTGGGACCGCACCGCCCAGGAAACCCTCGATGTCTACAATCAAGTTTTAGAAAACTAATTATTTGTCAGCGGGCTTCAGCACAATGTGGCGGTCGCGGCCTTCGCCGACCGATTCGGTGGTCAAGCCATACTCGCCAGCCAGCTTGTGAATGGTGCGCCGATCGGCTGCATTCATCGGTCTAAGTTCCATATCTTTGCCGGAGGACTTAACTCTCTCCATCCATTCTTTTGCCTG
>CAZBLI010000007.1:19867-21444 GCA_964492785.1 uncultured Candidatus Saccharibacteria bacterium | reverse complement strand
TGGCCGCCTCAAAATCCGGGCTAACAACGGCTTCTTTACCAAGCTATAAACCATCAGGCTTTTCTTTAAGCCGTCAGGTTAATTCACAGCCAGGCCAAGTCAGTTTAAATTATCACAGCAACAGTGATGACCGATCCTTTACCGTTACCCAAGCCAGCTCCAGCTGGAACAGCCAAACTTTAGCCGACAGTTTTTTAAATGATAAACAAACCCAGACTATCGACCAATCAAATGGTAAAACTATTTATTTGTATGGGAATTCAAATGCCACCTGGGTTGACGGCGGCGTCTGGTACCGGGTAGAGGGCAATTCATCTTTGACCAGCGATCAGCTGCTCAAACTCGCCAACAGTTTTTAATGGCTTGTCCGTGTTACAATTACATCTGAAATGACAGAGGTAAGAACCAGATTTGCGCCCAGTCCGACCGGTTTTTTGCATGTTGGCGGTATTCGCACCGCGCTATTCGCGTGGTTGTTAGCTAAACAGAATAATGGCAAGTTTGTGTTGCGACTGGAAGACACCGATAAAAAACGCGAAGTTGAAGGTGCCGACAAGCACTTAATGGAGAGCTTAAAGACTTTGGGCCTAAGCTACGATGAAGGGCCTGATGTCGGTGGCCCATTTGCGCCATACCGCCAAAGCGATAGGCTAGACAGCTACAAAAAGTGGGCCCAAAAACTATTAGATGAGGGCAGAGCCTATGTTGATACTTACACGCCAGCCAAAGTGGAAGCTTTTCGAGAACAGGCCAAGCAAGCCAAAAAACCCTTTTTATACCGCGACCATCGGCCCGAGCTAACAACTAACTGGGATGGCACTAAACCCTTACGATTTAAATCAGAACCCAAAGAATACAAATGGCATGATGCTGTCATGGGCGATATCAGCACCGGTCCGGAAGTGATCGATGATTTTATTATTATCAAGAGCGATGGCTATCCGACATATAACTTTGCCCATATAGTTGATGATGCAGAGATGAAAATCAGCCACATTATCCGTGGACAGGAATTTTTAGCCAGCGTGCCAAACTATTTAAATTTATACGAGGCTTTGGGCCTTCAACCACCAGTAATGGCCACAATGCCACACATCCTTAACCAAAAGGGCAATAAAAAGCTGTCGAAGCGCGATGGCGCCAAGGATGTACTCGATTATATAAGGGAAGGCTACTTGCCGGAGGCGCTGGTAAGCTTTATTGCCACCTTGGGCTGGAATGATGGCAGCGAGCAAGAAGTATTTACTACCGACGAATTAATCCAGAAATTCCAACTCGAAAGAGTTCAGCGCAGCGGCGCTCATTTTGACGAAAAACGTTTGGAATGGGTCAATGGGCATTTTATTCGCCAATTATCACTTGATGAGCTGGATAAGCTAGCAGAAGGTTTTTGGCAGGACAGCGCCAAGCAAGCCGACCATGACTACCGCAAAAAGGTTTTGAGCTTAGTCCAGGAAAGACTCAAATATTTGGCCGAACTGCCTGATCTAACGGAATTCTTCTTCACTGAATTACCAGTTAACCCTGAGTTAATTAAAAGCCATAAACAGCTAAGCAAAATGGATAATTCAACCATT
>CAZBLI010000007.1:16120-19767 GCA_964492785.1 uncultured Candidatus Saccharibacteria bacterium | reverse complement strand
ATGTCGGTATTGGGCAAGGATAGATCAATTAAAAGAATTGAAACGCAGCTAAAGAGCCTTACCGCAGGTTAACTATTGTTTCGTCGTTATTGGTTTGGGGTTGTTGAGGCTGTGCGGCTGGGGAAGATTGGCTTTTGCGTCGGCGCCGACGGCGTTTTTTCTTGGGTGCTTGGTCACTGTTGGCCTCGGTGGATTGGGGCGCCAGTGAGCCTGCAGAAGCCGGCCGGTCAACTTTACCGACGGCATTGGCAATAATGCTGGCTTCTTTTGGCATGGCAGTTTTATCGACGGCCACTCGCGGCTTATCATCGGGGTCCAGGTAGCGGTCTTTAACTAAGCCTTCGATGTGGCCTTTGGTAACGGCATAAGCTTCCCGACTATGGGCAATAATGCCCTCGGACTCATCGCTAAATCCTTCCGGCAAATTCAAAGTAGTGGCGGAAAATGCCTGGGCTTTTTCGCCCTCAATTGTCATACTGACGACAAAATTACGGTTGTGCATGTGGACGAGGTCGTGTTCTTCGAATTTAGGCTCAAAGTAGCGCTGCATCAAGCGGGCATCATCGGCCCCCATACGAAAGGCAATCACCGATCCAACATTGCCAAAAACGGCATCTTTAACTTCCATGCTCATTTGGGCAATGTATTGGTTGGCGACAGTTAAATTAAGCGCATATTTGCGGGCCTCACTTAAAATCGTCGCAAATGAATCCGTTGCAAAGTTCTGGAATTCGTCAACGTATAGATAAAAAGGAATCCGGTCTTCGGCAGCAATATCAGCCCGGCTCATGGCGCCCATTTGGACTTTTGTAACTAGTAAGGCGCCCAGCAAGGCGGCATTATCTTCGCCAATTAAACCGCGCGATAAATTAACAATTAAAATTTTTCGCTCATCCATGATTTTACGGATATTAAAGCTGCTCTTGGGTTGGCCGATGATGTTGCGCACAATCGGATTAGCGGTAAAGGCGCCCACTTTATTTAAGACGGGCGCGACCGCTTCAGCCGCAAACTTATCGTTCCAGCTGGCAAATTCTACCGTCCAAAAGTTTTTTACAACCGGGTCTTCGACGTACTTCAGCACATCCTGGCGGAATTTTTTATCTGTTAGCATGCGGGTGATATCGAGCATAGTTGATTCCGGATAATCTAACAGGGCCAGGATGCAATAACGCAAGATATATTCCAAACGGGGACCCCAAGATTCAAACATGCGTTTGAGCACACCGATAAGTTCAGAGGCAGTGTGAGTTTTTAGCTTAGGATCCGGTACTTCCATCGGGTTAAAGGCGATGGGGAAGTCAGTATCAGCCGGGTTGAAGTAAATGACATCTTTGGCCCGTTCAGCTGGTATGCGGCGCAAGATATTTAGGGCGTAGTCGCCGTGCGGGTCAATCACTGCAAAGCCGTAAGGGCTGTAAATATCGGAAATTGTTAACAGCTCTAAAAGGGCAGACTTACCAACGCCAGTTTGACCGATAACATACAAATGCCGGCCGCGATCTTTGCGCGGCATGCCAAACATGGTGTTGTGGCCGCGGAAATTAGTTACAGCTATCGGGCTCAGGTTATCCTGAGCGCCCTCGACATAAATTGGCAAATTAGCCGGCGGTTCAGCGGTTTTGGCGCTAGCCCAAAGAATATTTGGCGTTTCCACATTGGTGTGTGGCAGGTGATACAAACTAGCAATTTCTTCGATATTGAGGACAAACCGGCGACGGGCAAAATGCCTGAGCTGGTAATTATGAATAACTTCAACATTATCTATATATTGCTGCGTAAAACCATTGAGGTAAGTTGAATTAAATTGTTTAAACGTCGCTGTTATAGCCTGCAAGCGCATACGGGCCTGTGGCAGGCTGGTTTGGCCCCGATAAATAACTCTTACGCTGACCTGGTAAGCTAATTTGTGACTTTTTTCCTCGGCGGCATTGGCCCGGGCCGATTCATATTCGGCTAGTTTGGGCGCTTCTGGCTTATTGGGCGAGGCCGTCCATAAAACTTTTAAGGGATTACCGGTGTTACCACCGCGGATATTAGCAGCATAGCGTTCGCTGCGCTTGTACCAGTTGTCGGCGGCGGGACTAATAATTATTTGCAACCAGGCTTCTTCGCCGTCTTCAAACTGGGCTAGGGTAGCAGTGATCGATGCCAGCGGGTCAACCTCAAAACTTGGAAAAGTTTTAATCGGTAGGGCTTCGTGGCCGGTAAGTTTCAGTTCGGCACCCAACCAGACGGTTCCAGCCGGCGAATCAGCCATTGTATAATCTGTTACTTCGCTAATATGGACATCCGGATACTGGGCGTAGACTTGTTCTTCGACAAAGTTTTTAAGATGTTCCGGCACCCACACATAAAAGCCAATCCGTTTATTTTGGACGGCTATTTCAAAGCTGACTTTTTGGCGCAGCTTATTATCACTTAGCAGGCCGTGAAGACTGGCTAACATTTGTTCGGCCGCTAATTCTTTTTTTTCATTAGTTCGGGGAATCTGTAGCAGCAGTACCGCTCCAGGCGTATGTTCAGGGGTAGAATTTCTTAGTTTAAACATATTTTTATATTATATTGCAGTTTACGCTATAAATTTAGCCTAAAAGCAAGCCTATGGACAGATGTTATTGTAGCATCAAATGAGCAGAAAGCATAAGCATCTGATACAATATTGAACGTGAACGATTCAGAACAAAAAGATCAAAATCCAAATACAGTTAAACCCTCGGTTGTAGTTAACGGCGCACCAATCCAACCGCCAGCCAATGTCTCCCCCAAGCAGCGCTTAAGATGGATCTTTTTTAAACCCGAACACATGTCACGCAAAAAATGGCTGATGATTGATGGCGCTATTTTTGCGGCCGTACTTTTAACTGTAATCGGCGGCATCCTGCTATTCAAGCAATTGACTAAAGTTAAACCGGTTACCAATGTAGCCCAAACCAAAAGGGATGAAAAGCCTAAAACTGAACCCTCGCGCTTAACCGGAGTCCAAGTTGATCCGGCGCTAAACCAGCGGCCAGTAACTGGAATCATGATAGAAAACAGTCCGGATGCCCGGCCGCAATCCGGCTTAAGGGATGCTGGCGTAGTGGTGGAAGCCATTGCCGAGGGCGGAATTACCAGATTTCTGGCACTGTATCAAGAATCACAACCAGGCTATATCGGACCAGTCCGTAGCGCCAGACCTTATTATTTAGATTTCGCTCTAGCATTTAATGCTTCATTGGCCCATGTCGGTGGCAGTCCCGATGCTTTGCACCAAATCAAAGCCTTACACATTCGCGATCTAGACCAATTCTTTAACCCCGGTGCCTACCACCGAATATCACAACGTTATGCGCCACACAATATGTACACCAGCATGTCCGGCCTGGACGGTTTAAATAAATCCAAGGGCTACAAACACAGTGATTTTACTAGCTTCCCACGCAAACCAGAAAACCCCAGTACTACACCGACAGCCAAATCAATTAATATGACGTTGTCTGGCTTCTACTACAACACCGCCTACGCCTACAATGCCAAAACTAACAGTTACAACCGTAGCGAAGGCGGCCAGCCCCATGTTGACGAGCGATCACACAAACAAATTTCACCTAAGGTTTTAATAGCAATGATTACCGATTATGGCATACAATCTGACGGCATCCACA
>CAZBLI010000007.1:13370-16020 GCA_964492785.1 uncultured Candidatus Saccharibacteria bacterium | reverse complement strand
AAGGTTTTAATAGCAATGATTACCGATTATGGCATACAATCTGACGGCATCCACAGTATTTACCGGGTTACCGGCAGCGGGCCAGTTATGATATTTCAAGACGGCGTGGTTATAAAAGGCACCTGGCACAAAGCCAAGCGGGAATCTCAAGTTACTTTCACTAACGCCAGTGGTAACCCAATTAAACTTAACGCTGGCCAAACCTGGATAACTTTACTGGGTAAAACCAGCGACGTTAGTTACAAAAAATAAACTATTTAACTAGCTTTTGCTTCTAGCCGGCTGAGGCGAGTATCTATTTCGGCTTTATCGTGGACCATCAGAACATGAATAGTCTCGATGGCTTCGCCAACACCCGTAAAACCATCACGCATTGCTTGCCTTAAGTCTGCGATTTCTTTGCTTAATTTAGTCTCGAGTGTTGTTATCCTGGTATCTATTTTAGTTTCTAGTCTTGTTTCTAGCCGAGACTCAGACTGTGACACAGTAGCTGTTATAAATTGCTTCAAATCATTCAGTTCTGCGTCCTTCATATAACCATTGTAGCACCGCTATATTCTCTCAGCAAACATTCAGTTTACTTTTAGAGTTGCAAATTGCTTATGGGTGGAGCAAAATTAAATTAGTCACGTGAGTACTTCCGCCTCCTAATATAGACAGGGCGGATTTTTACCCTCGGACTTATATTCAAGCTCAGGCTCACACACTTCGGTCACTGTGCAGTCTCAACTCAACTCCTCGTCACGAAAGCGTAATAGAACGGTTTACGACTTCTAACGAGCAGTTCCTCATCAATCCGTTCACTGGCAAAAACACTTGTCGGTTCTCTTAATTATTACTCAAAGGAGCTTGAATATGACTACTGTTATCAATAAAGAAATTGAAATTAACTCGTTCGCTTTTACTAACAAAGATGGCTTTAGCAGCATCCCCAAAATTATTACGGTCGATAACCGCCGCTACAATTTTGTCGACAGCGGCTTGCGCTATTTAGTCAAACAAGGCCAGCACCTGGTGCGTTTGTTCGACATGACCGACGGCCAAAGCACTTTCCGCCTGCGCCAAGAAGACGATAGCTGGACTTTAGTAAACATAAAAACCGCTTAGGAGATTAGAAATGAAATTTAACTTACAACAAGAGGTGGGTGTTGTAACTATCTTCAGCGCCCGCATGCGAGCCGTCGCGCCATACATGATTAGCGTCGGCAGCAAGGACTACATCGTCGGTAAGGTCGGCAATCATCAAACTGTCCACCAGCGCGGGGCCTTACACCATATTTACGAAGTCATCGACGACCAGGAAAGAATGCAGTTTCGGCTGAACTTCGATACTTCCAATATGCATTGGACCCTAGAAACCGTCCGGAAGCTGAGCTATGAAACCGCCTGAACCAGACTGCGGTAATTGTTTCGGGGTGAGTTCACCTCGGCGCTCACTTGATAGGCATCTAGCTTGCCGTCTCGGTACGGTACTAGCAGATCAGCTAGTAAATCCTGGTCCTGGTTGGCCGCATCCAACCATAATTCCTCGCTATCCGGAGTCAAAATTACCGGCATGCGATTATGGATGGGCTTCATCTCATCATTTGGCTCGGTTGTCATGATAGAGTATGTCTTAATTTTATGCTCGTCCGGATCTTCCCAGGTATCCCAAATACCGGCGAAAGCATATAGATCCACATCTTTAGGATGAATAAAGAACGGCTCCTTGCCGTTTTTCGTACGTTTCCATTCATAGAAGCCGTCAGCCGGGATTAAACAACGGTGATTGAGTACGGTGCGCTTCCAAAAACCGCCAAAGGCTTTATCTGAGCGAGTGTTAATAAGTTCTTTGGTTAAATCTTTGCCCAGGGTCCTCGGTATACCCCATTTCATTAATTCTATATGCCGTTTGCCAGCCTCGTCCTCAGTAATAACCGGCATGATCTGGGATGGCGATACATTGTAGTTTGGCTTCAAATCAGGCGCCGCCGTGGCTAGCTTAAAGCGCTTGGCAAGTCGTTCTTGTTTCTGGGCTAGGGTATAGCGTCCACACATAACTTAATTGTACTAGGAGTTCAACATGAAAGAAAAAATTAACGAGGAGGTGAGTGTAGTCATGTACTACAGCTCCAAAGAGAAGCGGGTTATCCCGCATTTGCTGTATTGGCAAAACAAAGATTACCCGCTGGGACCGGTCGACTACTATCATTCATATATGGCAGGCAAGGAGCGCCAGCATATTTTTGAACTATGCGACAAAGACACCAGCTTGTTCTTCCGGCTAAGGCTGGACGGCGGCAACCTGCACTGGACTTTAGAAAGTATCCACGATGGACTTGCGACTTAACGATATCGAGCCCCGCATCATGCACATCGATTTGAATTCGTGCTATGCCACGATTGAGCAGCAGGCCAACCGCTTGCTGCGTGACCGGCCGGTCGGCGTAGCGGCTTATGATTCGCCAGGCGGCTTTATCTTAGCCGCTTCTTATGCTGCCAAACGCCTGGGTATTAATATGATGCGAGTTAAGGACGCCCGGGCGATTGATCCGGGCATCGTTGTCCTGACGCCGGACCCGGAGAAATACTTTGATGCCCACCGGCGTTTTAGACAGGTTCTGGAGCAGTATACCAGTGATGTGACACCAAAGTCGGTCGACGAGTTTGT
>CAZBLI010000007.1:11323-13270 GCA_964492785.1 uncultured Candidatus Saccharibacteria bacterium | reverse complement strand
GGCTGCACCTAGCCCATATCTTCACGCCGCTAGATTTTCTGGAGGCGCCGATGCACAAACTCAAAAGGGAAGTCTTTAGGAGTATTATTGGCTATTACTGGTATCTGCGCCTTAGGGGTTATGAAATTGACGCCGAGAAGTTCAAAACCAAAAGTTTCGGCAATGATTATGCGGTAGGGGATAAAACCAGCGATCCCGACAAAATTGCCCGGCTATTGATGAAGCTAAGTGAAAAAACCGGCCGCCGTTTACGCAAGCATGACTACCAGGCTCAAGGCATATTTTTGGGCATAGGCTTTGAAGATAGAACTTGGTGGGGTAAAAGCCATCGTACCGAGTCTCACATTTACTCCAGCCAGGATATTTATGCTCACTTGATGAAGCTCTTTAAAATGGTGGCGATTCCAGCCCGGGTAACCCACTTAAATATTTCTGTCTACAATTTATCGCCGGCCACTCCAGTTCAACTGGGCTTGTTTGACGGTACCCGGCTAGACTCCAAATCTATAGCCCGGGCAGCCGATAAAATCAATGACGCTTACGGCGAATTTACGGTTGTGCCGGCCATCATGGCCAATATGCAAGACGTCATTATCAAACGAGTGCCGTTTGGCAGCGTCAGGGATATTTAAATCTGGAGGTTAGCAATGGCTTGAGAAAAGCTTTTGAGAGTATCAGTGGCCGAACAGGACTTTACTATCAAGTTGGGATTTCGTTTATCACCGCAGGGCAAAGTCACGCGCATGACCGCATTGCCCTTAACGGCATAGGCGTCAAAATAAGGGAAATGGCCGTCGAAAACATAAGAATAGAAGTAGTGCCACATCGGTAAATCAGCTGTTAAGCTTCCATTTGGCACGGTCCAGTAGCGCTGGGGATTAATTACTTTGTCGCCATACTGGCTGGCCGCTTTAGCGGTTTTAAAGTAAATGACTTGGGCACCAAAATCTAAACCGTCCTTATCAACTTGGGCAACATTGGCGCCCACAGTAACAGCCTTGGTATTACCGCCGATTTTACACACCGTAACCAGTCGCGGTGAACCACTCGAATTTTCTACAAAAGTTTGCTTAGCATCCAACGTAAAAGAATTTAAATAATTAGTTTGCCATTTACTATCGCCAAGACCCAGGCAAGCCTGATTAGAAACACTGCTGACAAGCGTCATTTTATCTTTTAAGTCATTAATACGGTTTTGCTGCACATAAAGGGCAATTGCCGCCACAATTGACATAATTAAAATCGTGAATGTGGTAAGCACCAAAATTTGAGTATTTAAAATCGTTTTTGAACTAGCTTTTTTATTTTTAAGTTTTTTCATACCTTAAGCTTATGCTTAGTCGCTACTTTTAGCAACAGCATTGGTCAGGAGTTATGGGCTTGGGGGAGTCGGATCCACTGGTGGTGTTGGCGGCACATAGCAGGAACTATTAGGATCTGTATTATCACAGGGTGGTGGCGGGGTGTTTGTGGATTTTGGAGATTGTGTTTTGGTCGAAGTCTTAGTAGTAGACTTGGGCTTAACGGGCTGGCTTACTGGAGTAGTTGATTCTGATGAGTTTGTGCTTGTTTCGGAGGTCGTTGACTCGCCGAGTGTGCTGTTGTTTGATGATAGGCTGGAGCCGCGTTTACCAAAATAGCTAGATTCAGCTTGTGTTGGCTGACTGTTAGTCGACTTAGCTACGGCAGGGTCACGATTTGTCACAGCGGCAATGCCAGCTCCAAGGGCTACAAGCCCAATGGCAATAAGGGGAACAAGTACAAACTTGCTTTTAAAAATACTTGAAATTTTCTTAAGCATTACCCTCATAAATATACCCAGTTACTATAACCCGCCCATGAATAAATTAAAACCGATTCCGATGACAAAAATGGTGACCTCTACGGGAGTCGAACCCGTGTTGCTGGGATGAGAACCCAGTGTCCTAACCACTAGACGAAGAGGCC
>CAZBLI010000007.1:0-11223 GCA_964492785.1 uncultured Candidatus Saccharibacteria bacterium | reverse complement strand
GTTTGATTAAAGCTGTTAAAACAGAGATAATAAATCTGTATAAAAGCATAAAAATTATTAGATGATAAGCATAATTATTGTTGGTGGGCTGATTATCGCTGGAATAGGTGGTGCTATTTGGTGGTATCTATTTGGCAAAAAACCCCAATACAACAATACAATCGCCAATGCCGCCATCAACAATGAGAACTTGCGCGCTGAAGTACTATTACAGTCCGTGGCTGACGGCGTGGTGGTAGTTGATACCAGCGGCAAAATAACGCTTATCAACCCGGCAGCGGCCGACATGGTTGGTTGGGCCTCCAACGAAGCCCTCGGCTTGAACTTTGATTCTGTCTTTAAACTATCCCAAGTCGACGGCAAAGAACTAGAAAAAGCCAATAATCCATTCACTAATGTCATGCGCGATAAGCAAGCCTTTAAAAGCACCATCCAGTTGCTGCCCAAAGCTGGTACGCCAAAAGTTATCTCTCTAGTAGTGTCTCCGTTAGTCTTACCGCCGAATTATGAACTAATTGGCGCTGTGGCCGTGATTCGAGATATTAGCCGCCAGCACCAAGAAGAAGCTAAGCGGGCTGAGTTTATTAGTACCGCCAGCCACGAAATGCGCACGCCAGTAGCCGCCATAGAAGGCTATTTAGCCCTGGCCATGAATGACAAAGTTAGTAATATTGATAGTAAAGCTCGTGACTACCTAGAAAAAGCCCATACCTCCACCCAGCACTTGGGCAAACTTTTCCAGGATTTGTTAACCAGCGCCAAGGCCGAAGACGGCCGGCTCAGCAACCACCCGGTAGTTGTGGAATTCGGCGAATTATTAGAACAATTAGCTCAGGATCTTAAGTTTTCCGCCGAAAAGAAGGGCTTGGCCCTGGAACTTGTAATGGGCTCAGGAACATCAATCACCGATGCCCGTGACAGTAATTCAAAAGTTGTTAGGCCGCTTTATTATGTTGATGTTGATCCCGACCGTATGCACGAGGTCATTACTAACTTAGTCGACAATGCCATTAAATACACTGAATCCGGCAAAATTACGATTGGATTAACGGGCGATGGCCAAGTCGTCCAGGCCTTTATTCGTGATACCGGACCAGGTATTGCCAAAGAAGATATCCCCCACTTATTCCAAAAATTCTACAGAGTTAATAATACTTTGACGCGGACAATTGGTGGTACTGGATTGGGCTTATTCATTTGCCGTAAAATTATTGAGCTTTATGGCGGCCGCTTGTGGGTAGAAAGTGAGGTCGGCAAGGGCAGTACCTTTTACATTAACTTGCCACGCTTAACAACCGAGAAAGCCGCTCAGTTAAAGCAGGGTGAGAGCGGTTTGTCGACCACTAATAGTTTAATCAAGCCAAACGGTACTTAAATAGACATATGACGTGGTACAATAACTTAAAAGCAATAGCATTATAAGGAGCGTGTAAGATATGGCAAAAGTAATGCTGGTGGAGGACGACAATAATCTCCGCGAAATTTATGAAGCCAGATTATTAGCCGAAGGCTATGACATAGTTTCCGCCCAAGACGGCGAGGAAGCCTTAGCATTAGCCGTTAAAGAGAAGCCTGACCTAATTATTGCCGACATTATGATGCCCAAAATCAGCGGTTTTGACATGCTTGATATTTTGCGCAGTACACCAGAAACAAAAGAAACTAAAGTCGTTATGATGACAGCTCTAAGCCAAGCTGAAGACAAAGAACGGGCCAATAAATTAGGAGCTGATCGATATCTGGTTAAGTCCCAAGTAACACTTGAAGATGTCGCTCGGGTCGCTCGTGAAGTCTTAGAGGGTAGCTCACCAGAATCAGCCGGTGGTCCATCACTAGGCGGACCTGCTGGCACACCGCCGACAACCCCAACACCGCCAGCGCCAGCTGATCCGGCTACGCCCACCACCACGCCAATTGCCGTGGCTGCACCGCCAGCCGCAGCTCCGGCGCCAGCTCCAGCAGCGCCTCCAACCGCCGCACCAACAGATGATGCTACTAACAATACCCAAGTCCTAGCAAACGCCTTAACCTCCATGGGTGGCAATAATGCTAACCAGCAACCGGCAAGCACTGAGCAAAAAACAGCCGTCCACACCAAAGTAATTAATCCCATCAATGATTTGCACCACAGTGGTACTAATTTTCAAGACCTAGTTGCCAAAGAAGAAGCCAAAGAGTCGGCTTTAAATGCTGCCAAGACTGGTGCCACTGGCGGTGCCGTTATCAACGATATCAGCCAGCCAGCACCAGCTGCCAACACACCTGATCCAAATTCCATCGCTTTATAAATAACAACTTACAGCTGTTAAACTACAACCATGCGTATAAATGTTTATTTAGCATTGGCAACTGGCCAAAGCCGCCGTTCGGCCGACCAGGCTATTTCATCTCAACGAGTTAAAATAAATGGAAAAGTTGCTGAGTTGGGTGACAAAGTCCAGGATAACGACTTAGTAGAACTGGATGGTGTGACTCTAAGCGCCGCTCATCACCAGACCGTTATGCTCAATAAACCGGTCGGTTATGTTTGCTCTAGGAATGGCCAGGGCAGCCCGACAATTTATGATTTATTGCCAGCCAATTTACGTCACCTTAAGCCGGTTGGCCGGCTGGATAAAGATTCTTCCGGCTTAATTCTCTTAACTAATAATGGCCAGCTAGCAAATCAGCTGACCCATCCGTCTTTTAATAAGCAAAAAATCTACCAAATAAAATTAGATAAAATTCTAGCTGCTGCAGATAAAGAGCAAATTGAAGCAGGCGTTGAGCTAGACGATGGCATCAGCCGATTGCAACTTGATGGCAAAGGGCAACAATGGACAGTGATAATGGGCGAGGGTAGAAACCGACAAATCAGACGGACTTTTTCGGCTCTGGGCTACAACGTTATTAAGCTGGACCGCACACAGTTTGGCGACTATAAAATCAAAGACCTAACAGAGGGAGAATATTTGATTATTAGTTAAAATTATTCTATAATTAAGATTTATGGCCAAGAAAGTACCAATTATTGCAATCGTCGGGCGGACAAATGTAGGCAAGTCCAGCCTGTTTAATGCTGTCCTCAAGCGCCGTGAAGCAATTGTGGCTAACGAACCGGGCACTACCAGAGACAGTATTATCGCTAAAGCCAGCTGGAACAACCAGGATTTTTGGTTAGTGGATACGGCCGGTATAAAGGATCCTGAAGACGACTTTGAATTCACCATCCAGGAGCAAATCAGCCAGGCCGCCGATTCCGCCGACGTCATATTGGTGGTGGTTGAAGCCGATACTGTTATAACCGAAGAAGACCGCCGGGTAGCTACAATGGCACTAAAAACTAAAAAACCGGTCATTTTAATAGTTAATAAACTGGATAAAAACCGCCAGGCTTCAGCTGAAACATTTCAAAAGCTAGGTATCAAAACAATTATTTTAACATCGGTGACGCAAAACCGGGGCGTCAATGAATTACTTGATAAAGTAGTCGAGCTTATCCCTAAAGCCCGCATTACCGAACAGTCAGACAGACTACACCTTGCGCTGTTAGGACGACCAAACGTCGGCAAGTCTAATTTATTTAACAGCCTGGCCAAAAAGCAACAGGCGATTGTCGCCGAACGGGCTGGCACCACCCGAGACGTCAACCGTTTAGTGGTTCGTTATGAAGGAAGGGAAATTGAATTAATGGACACTGCCGGCATCCGTCGCAGCGGTAAAATCGAGCGCGGTGTCGAGCGTTTTAGCGTCATACGCAGTCTAGCCGCCATCGAACAAGCCGATATCTGTTTATTATTGATGGACGTAAACGAGCTCGGCGTCCAGCTTGATCAAAAAATCGCCGGTTTAATTAAAGAAGCCGGCAAGGGCTTAATTGTAGTTATAAGCAAATGGGACAGCATAGAAGACGAAAAAACTCCTTACACGCGCGATTATTTAGCCGCTAAGTTACGCCATGAGCTAGACTTTGTACCCTGGGCGCCTGTGGTGATCACCAGCGCAATAACCGGCCAAAATGTAACCAAACTATTTGAAATGGCACTAGAAATTGACCAAGCCCGCCACAAATTAATTAAAACGCCAGAGCTCAATCGCTGGCTCAAAGAAGTTGTCAACAGCCACCCGCCAGCCGGCCTCAAAAATACATCGCCGAAGTTGAACTACATTATTCAAGAAGATGATAACCCGACCAACTTCAAAGTCTTTGGCGCCCACACCAAGTTCTTACACTGGAGTTACAAGCGTTTTATGGAACGGGCCTTGCGTAAACGCTATGGCTTCGCTGGCACACCTGTCCGTTTTTGGTTCTTCGATAAAAGAGACGCTGACAAACCAAAACGTGACAAATAAGGTTAGTGGTGCCAAACTTGTGGCATGGCATTATTCCAAAAGAAACCGCAGAGTGACATTGCCCAGCTATATAGAATTGGTACTGAAAAGAATTATTTGATAATTGGCCTCGGCAATCCAGGCAAAGAATATGACGGCACCAGGCATAATATTGGCTTTGCCAGCCTGGACCACTTAGCTAAAAAGCTGGATTTTCCAGCCTGGACAAACAAAAAGGATCTAAAGTGTCTGGAAAGCCGCCAAACGGTTAACAGCAGTCGGGTAATCCTTATAAAACCGACCACATTTATGAACCTAAGCGGTGAGTCGGCCCAAGCTGTCGCCAAGTTTTATAAAATCGCGCCCAGCCAGATCCTGGCTGTTTATGATGAATTAGATATCCCGTTTGGCCAAATCCGCACCAGAGTAGGTGGCGGCAGTGCCGGCCACAACGGCGTTAAATCACTCATCGAGCATTTGGGTGAAGACTTTGGCCGAGCACGTATTGGTATAGCAAATAATATTTCTGAGAAAGCCGACAGCGCCGATTTTGTGCTGGGCAAATTCACTAAAGACGAACAAGCTGAAATGCCTAATTTACTGCAAGAATCGAACAGTATTTTGTCGGAGTTTATTTATAGTGGCAATCTGCGTACAGAAACCCGCAGCTTTATAATTTAAACAATTGGGGCAGGGCCAATAATTTTTTCGGCACGAGCCTGGGCAGCGGCATCATCACTAATATTGGCACCGATGCAATCAACAATGCCTTGTAAAGTATCAATTTTAAAGATTAGTTTTTTTCTGTGATCAAAAGCTGCTTCACCAAAGCTATCTTCAAGTTTTGAATTAAATAACTCTTCATTGGCTTCTTCTATTCTGCGGGCGCAACGTACCATGACGTCAAAAGCGTCTTCATCAGATATGACCATACCAAACTCTAAGCCCAAAACCTGTTGGTCGGCTTCATTTGGAATGTAATCACCAGTAATTTTATCTCTTTCCATATCGCTCAAATATATTAAATTAATAAGCCCAAAAATCAAAGAGCCTCCGGAGGGGGTGGGCACCGCCGGAGACTCTTTGATGGCTCAAAACCTGTTTAAGCCAAGGCTACACCCTTCAACCCACCCGAGCGAAACATCATCGTCTACGAAAGTCCATACGGACGTGTGTCATTTTTCCGAAGAAAAATATCTTGGGGACTCGCTTGAATCCGGGTTACCACCTGAAAAAATCCGGGGTCCCCATCAAATACAAAGTATTTTATGGGGAAAAGTTAAAGGGAATAGTCTGTTTTAGAGCGCTTGGGATAAACCAAGCTATCTAAGTGGAGGGTAACAACTTATATAGCACGCTCTAAAACGGGTCTAATCCTGCCAAATGACAGGCTTAGAAATTTGGGGGTATAAGGTACGTAAGACATATATTATGCTTACGGATTGCAATTTTAGCAAAAAGATGTCTTTGTGTCAATACCTTTTAATGTTTTTGTTTTTTATTCAAATCGCCGTTATACTACCCCATAACCTCAGTTTATTCTCAGCTTATGAAAATACTTAAACTATCACCTTACCAACAGGGGTACCCACAACAACTGGTAAATATTAGTTCACCACCAAAGCAGTTGTATTATCTGGGTAAACCGCCGCAAGAAGTTTTAAAAAGCCCGGCGGTGGCCATTGTCGGTAGTCGAAAGGTCACGCCTTATGGCCAAAGGATTACCGAAGAGTTAGCCAGAGGATTAGCCAGCAATGGCGTAGTAATAATTAGCGGTTTGGCCTTGGGCGCTGACGCTATCGCCCATAGAGCTTGTTTACAGGCGGGCGGCAAAACCATCGCTGTACTACCGAGCGGCTTAGATAAAATTTACCCGGCTAGCAACCGCCAGTTAGCGCGCCAAATCATAGAAAGTGGCGGCTGTTTGATCAGCGAATACGACGTTAAAACATCACCGCAGCGGCAAAATTTTATTGCCCGCAACCGGCTGGTATCTGGTTTGTCGCAAGCTTTAATTATTACTGAAGCCGCCGAGAAAAGCGGCAGCTTGCATACCGCTAAATTTGCCTTAGAACAGGGAAGAGACGTCGGTGCAGTACCTGGCGATATTTATAGTCCCACATCAGTTGGTAGCAATAATTTGATAAAAACCGGCGCGGCCTCAATTACCGGCCTGGCCGATGCGCTGCAACTTATAGGAATGAAAGAAATTGAACCAGATTATGAAGTATTAGCTGATAGCCCAGAGGAATATACATTATTAAAGCTAATGAGGCAGGGTATTACCGAAAGCCAAGATTTATTAAAACAGTCCGGCTTAGAGGCCGCCACCTTCAATCAAACCCTTACAATGCTGGAGATTACCGGCAAGGCTAAAGTCACCAGCGGCCAATGGTATCTGCTTTAAAAGTGTTAACATAAACATTATGGATGTTAAAAAAATGGTCTGGCTCGGCGTCTTTGTCGGTTCCACCATCGGCGGACTTATTGGCACGGCTTTTGACCACGGCAACGGACTGGGAGTCTGGAGTTTTACCTTAGGCACCGTCGGCGCCTTTGTCGGCATTTGGGCGGGCTATAAAATCGCTAATTCTTAGTAAAATAATTTGCATTATATAAAGGCATGGGTTAAACATTAGTTACATGTCCAAAAATTTAGTTATCGTCGAGAGCCCGGCCAAAGCAAAAACTATCGCCGGATATTTAGGCAAAGATTACACCGTCAAAAGCAGTTTTGGCCATATTCGTGATTTACCCAAAAAAGGCTTAAATATTGATATTGAACACGGTTTTAAGCCGACTTATGACGTTAGTGAAGACAAAGCTAAGATCGTTAAAGAGTTGAAGACCGCGGCCAACAAAGCTACCACCATCTGGCTAGCTAGTGATGAAGACCGCGAGGGCGAAGCGATTGCTTGGCATTTGACCGAAGCCCTTAAATTGCCGTCCGGCAAAACTAAACGAATTGTCTTCCATGAAATCACCCAGCCGGCTATCGAAAATGCTGTCGCTAACCCCAGAACCATCGATATGGGCCTGGTTCACGCCCAGCAAGCTCGTCGTGTATTAGATAGGTTAGTGGGCTATGAATTATCACCGGTGTTATGGAAGAAGGTCCGGGCCGGTTTGTCAGCCGGTCGCGTTCAATCGGTGGCCGTGCGGCTAATTGTCGAACGCGAACGCGAAATCCGTGATCACAAACCAACCAGCAGTTTTAAAGTTACGGCCGTATTCAGTGCAGGCAGCAAGAGCTTGCCGGCCGAATTAAGCATCAAACTTAAGGACAAAGCCGCCGCCAAAGCCTTTTTAGAACACTGTGCCAAAGAAACTTTTACGGCCAGTGCCATCACCAAAAAGCCTGGCAATCGCAGCCCGTCAGCACCATTTACCACCAGTACTCTGCAGCAAGAAGCCGCCCGCCGCTTAGGCTTCAGCGTCCGCCAAACTATGACCTTAGCCCAACGGCTATACGAAGAAGGCCACATTACTTATATGCGAACCGACAGCACCAATGTGTCTGAAATCGCTTTAAAAGCCGCCGGTACCTATATAACTAAGAAGTACGGCGCCAAATATTACAATCGCAAAACTTATAAGACTAAATCGGCTGGCGCCCAGGAAGCTCACGAAGCTATCCGGCCAACTCATTTTGATAAAGAAACGGCTGGCCGCGAAGACGGCCAAAAGAAGTTATATGGCTTGATTTGGCGCCGCATGGTAGCTAGCCAGATGGCTGATGCCCAAGTCGAGCGCACAGAGATCACCATCAAGTTATCTAAGAAATCCGAGACTTTTGTTGCCAAGGGCGAAATATTGCTTTTTGATGGCTTTATGAAAGTATACGGCGGCGGCAAAGACGATGTCATCTTGCCAGATGTTAAAGAAGGCCAAAAATTAACCCTAAAGTCGATGCGGGCAGACCAAACCTTTGATCGCTCAAATGCTCGTTATTCCGAGGCTTCACTAGTTAAAAAATTAGAAGAGCTAGGCATTGGCCGCCCAAGTACCTACGCGCCAACCATTGGCACCATCCAAAGCCGCGGCTATGTCGAAAAATCAGACCTGGAAGGTACTGAACGTGAAGTCCAAAGCCTGGAGCTTAAAAACGGCAAAGTTACCGAAGCCGTCACTAAAGAAATTACTGGGGCCGATAAAGGTAAACTAATTCCCACCGATATTGGTGAAGTCACCACCGATTTCTTAACCAAGAACTTTGAAGATATTTTAGATTACGATTTTACTGCCTCCGTAGAGAAGGACTTTGACAATGTCGAGGAAGGTAAAGAGAAGTGGGATAAGATGATTGAGAAGTTTTATAAAGGCTTCCACCCGCTTGTCACTAAGTCCGAGAAGGTTAGCCGCGAAGAGGCTACCCAGGCCCGTAAAATTGGCAAAGACCCTAAATCCGGTAAACCAATCATCGCCCGCTATGGCCGTTACGGCGCCATGTTGCAAAAGGGCGAAGCTACCGACGAGGAAAAACCAGCTTTTGCTTCTTTACCGGAAGGTACGACCTTAGAAACGGTCACCCTCGAACAAGCTTTAGAAATGTTCAAATTACCGCGCGTGGTCGGCAAAACTGCTGATGACAAAGAGATCATTGCCGATATAGGCCGCTTTGGCCCCTATAT
Source organism: uncultured Candidatus Saccharibacteria bacterium (assembly GCA_964492785.1). Classification (GTDB taxonomy): domain Bacteria; phylum Patescibacteriota; class Saccharimonadia; order Saccharimonadales; family JANWIN01; genus CAZBLI01. The sequence continues at coordinate 2,281 of CAZBLI010000007.1, read as the reverse complement.
TAAGGTAGACAAACTGTTTGTATCAATTAAACCGTTGGACCCAATCAAGATTACTGAAGAAGAAGCCCGTAAACTTTATAAAGCCAAGTTAGCCAAAGAAGCTAAGCGCCATATCCAGACCTTTAAGAATGGCATCCAGATTCTCAATGGCATGTATGGTCCATACATCACTGACGGCAAAAAGAACGCTAAAATACCCAAAGAAACTGATCCAAAAATGATTACCGAAGCCCAAGCTAAAAAAATGCTCGACGAAGCTCCCGCTAAAGGCCGCCGCTTCCCACGCCGCAACGCCTCTAAAACCTAGACTTTTTAGTCTATTTATGCTATAATTAGTTTAATCTTCAGGGATATTCCCGTCCTCCCGGACTGGTGGTTCACTTCGGTGAATAACGGAAATTACCATTGCCAAAGTTTGGTTGTTCTACAAAGAGAGGCAAAATAATGTACTTGGCTTCTAAGACGGCTCGCCGGCTGCACAGAACAGGACTCATCCTTCTGTACTTGGCAGCAGCAATCGCTCTGATCATGCTGTACGTCCTCGCCCACACCGATCACCCGAGTTCGAGCCAAGTCTGGTCGTTCCTCGGCATCTTCGGACCCCTCACATTGGTTGGGCTGGTGTTTCAACTCCTTAGCGGGCGATACAACGACCGCTTCCTCCGCGAGATGCAGGGCGGAATGCGGATCAGGCCAATTCAGAAGAATCAGTAACACGGTCTGGAACGGCTAATAAAGCCATCGTCAGGTCAGGGGTCGCCAGCGGCGAAACAGTTGCCGCTTGGCGACCCCACCTCACGACCGCCTCTCTTTGTATATTCACTTTATGAATGCGTGTTCATACTGATGAGCTCAAAAGAGCGAAAGTGTAAAATAATTATATGATTTTTGGAAATAACCAAGCTACAGAAAGTTATCGAACCCAGTTAGAGACTTTGGAGCGTAACAGTGTTTTAGAGCAATCCTCTAACGGTTTTGAATATTTTGTGGCCGAAGCCGATAACCTTACACACCCAAAAGCCATTACCGGGTTAGTAATCTTTGGCCCAGATGAAATAGAGCTTAATTTATTAATGGGTTCCGACATTGATCCGGCTATTAGGCCGAAAATTGCCGATATGACAGTTGAAATGGCCAGTATGGGTGGCCAAGGGTTACCTTCAGAGTATTTACTTTGTGATGCTGGGCAAAGATTAATGCCGGATTGGCCCCTGGAAACTCGGCTTCAGATCGGTAGTACTCTTTTTGACAATTTAAAATCTTTTAAAAAGTGGGTAAGGCAGCAGGATTCTTCAGGAAATTATAAAAATGTACACCCGAGAGATAGGGCACAACTGAAACATAGTTTAGGCTGGGTAGCTTTGGAAAGAAAAATGTCCGATTCCGGCTTAGAAGTGGTAAATAACTTAATTGATTTGGGTTTAAATGTGCTACCAGTGGGAGATAAAGAAGTTTTAACTGCCCAAGGCAAAGGCAAATTAAATGGCGTTGGGATGACAGTTTATTCGGCACGGGAAAAGGGCCACCACCACCGTTGCAAATCCTGTAGCGGTGATATTCATCGAGGAACCACCCGTGTGACGGCATCTTATGATAAGAAAGTTCATGGTTATGACCATCATCACTATCATCCGGTCTGTTATGCGGAAACAGATATGAAACAAATCGATCTCAGTACAGCTAAATTTATCAAATCCGAGTTTTGAAAAGTCTAGTGCTTATCCACAATTTTGCATCTATTAACAGAAAATAGCGTAGTTATATTCACATACTATGAATATGTAAAAATAGCTATTTCATGCTACAATATATTTAGAAAAAGCCTATTTGACAATTCAAATAATTAGTTTTATAATCATATAAAATATACTATATAACTGATAGGGAAGACAACATGCCTGAACCAAAATCTGCCAAAAAAATAACGGTAGAAGACATGGTGGAAGACATTCTCAGCACAATCGACCGTGATCGCGAACGCGAAATTATTTCTCGTCGCTTTGGTTTATTCGACCGAAAAGAAACTTTGGAACAGATTGGGGAACTGTTAGGCATTACCCGAGAACGTGTTCGTCAGCTCGAAAAAGCGGTTATGAACCGTCTTAAGACGGCTGCAGCTAACGGCTTGCCACACATCAAAGACGCCCAGCAAATGATTACCGAGCAGCTACGCAACATGGGCGGCGTAGCCCGTTTTAGTGACTTAGCCTAAAAAGTAAAAAGCGGCAGCGACCGGGTCGACCAGGCCCGCATTTCGTTTTTGGCCCAGTTAGCCCCAAAA
>CAZBLI010000006.1:0-21643 GCA_964492785.1 uncultured Candidatus Saccharibacteria bacterium | reverse complement strand
ACTTCGGTGCGGCGGACAGATTTGCCGCTAAAAAGGCGGACTTTTCGGGTGTTGTAGGCGACTTCGCCATCTTTGGCGGCGTGAATAGTGTAGTTACGACTCATAAAGGTGCCATCACCAGCTCGTTTGGTCATACCAACCTGGCGTACTAAGACCTGGCCAGTCTTAACTTTTTCGCCACCATATACCTTAACGCCTAGTCGCTGACCAGGGCTATCGTGTACGTTTTTGGCGGCTCCACCGGCTTTTACGTGTGACATTTTACTTCCTTATGAGTGTTACTAGTTCGCGGCCAACAACTTGGCCTTCGCGGTGATAAACTAAATCCTTATCTCCAGCGTGAACAAAACTTAAACGATTATAGCCCATATCTGTTAAATGGTCAAGAATTGGTAGATGCTTAACATTTTTGCCAACATGCCAAGCTGGCACGGCAATACAAAGCCTCAAACCAGATTTGGTCTGAGAAGCCAAGTTTTCCAAAAACTTTTTTGTAATTGTATTAACGTCTTTTATCACCGTTTCTAACTCTTGAGACTGGGGTTGAACGGAGAAAGGTCGGCCCAAGTATGTTTCGGCCGCAATAAAATTAAAATCCGTCCATTTGTAGTTAGTTGCGTCGCCGGCATCAAGCCACCAACTTTCTTTTTGAACTCCTAAGGCTTCTAAATTTGCTTGGCTGTATTCAATCATTCTTTTTTCCATGTCTGTGCCGTAAGCTTTATATCCCATAAGCAAAGCTTCTTGTAAAACAACTCCTGTACCACAAAATGGATCTAATATTGTCTTATCGAGAGGTTGGGTTGGGCCACAGTTAGGCGCTAAAGCCTCGCTAGTGGCCAGGTTAATAATAATTTGAGCCAGTTTGGGTGGTAACATGCCAACTTTGGCGTCTCGTTTAGGCCGGCCATGGTCACGTTTGGCGTATGCTTCAATATCTTGTTCGGCGATAGTTTGGGCCACAATTGTTTTATTACCATGGCGGACAAAAACCAACTCCCAGCCCAATTCCGAAGTTAATTGATTGTGCAATACCTGGGCGCTGTTCAGGGAAAGATCTTTATTGGGTACAATTCGGACGGGGCGGTCTGTCTTTAATATCTTTTTTACTTCCAGAGCGGCACCAGTAATTTGGTTTGGCTTGGCGTTAATTCCATAAACACTGAGGCCCAGCCTTAATTTACCGGCCGGCAACATTTTGGCGTGCTCAGGCACGGCCTGAACAAGAAATTTTTGTATATCGGGCCAGCTAACAGTCTCTAGTTCGGTCAAGACTTTGCAAAATTTAACTGTTCCGCCCAGAAAGGCAAAAGCTACTTCGGCCGGATTTTTGTCGAGCAAGGCAGCGCTATAATCAATTGGCTGCACGGCTTCAGCTCCGTACAAACTTTCAAGTTCAGCTAAGCCCAATTTGGGTTGCCGTCCTAAAATACATAAACTGGCAAACATACTTAAATAGTATAAGGTCTTTGCATAATTTTTACGCTATAATTGCATTCATGAGTCCAGCCCAGGCCCAGCGCCAACAGCGGTGGAAATTAATAGTTACCATTGTAACGGTGGTTGCACTTGGCTTACTAATTTATGGCGTTCGTGACCAAATAGTTAATACCATTGAGAACATTGGTAAGGTGAATGGCTTTGCCTTATTTTTAATGTTGCCGCTGCAAGCCTTGAATTATGACGCCTACACCAGAATGTATCGCTATATTTTAGCCTTGCTGGACGAGCGAGTGAATTATAAGCCAATGATGGGCGTCCAACTGGAGCTCAACTTTGTTAATCATATTTTGCCCAGCGGTGGTGTCTCTGGCTTTTCTTATTTTGGTGTCCGCATGCGAGAATATGGCGTGCCGGCCGGCAAGTCTACCCTCGTCCAATTTATGCGCTTTATCCTGGTATTTATTTCGTTCCAAGTTTTGTTGGTGCTTGGTTTAATCATGTTGGCCTTTAGCGGCCAGGTAAATAACTTCGTAATTTTAATTTGTGCCTCGTTACTAACTCTCTTAATTGTTGGCACAATTTTAATGGGCTTTATATTAGGTAGTAAGAAAAGAATTAGCAGCTCGTCAGTTTATATAACTAAAGTCGTCAATAAAGTAATTAATGTATTTAGGCGCAAACACCCCGAAACTATTAGTTTGGAACGGGTTAACAAAGTCTTTACTGATTTGCACGAGAACTACCTTATATTAAAGAAAGACTATGGCCAGTTAAAAGAGCCATTAATTTATGCTTTTGTAGCTAATATCACCGAAGTCTTAACGCTTTACGTCGTCTATGTAGCCTTCGGCATGTGGCCTAATCCTGGCGCCATAATTTTAGCTTACGCAGTCGCCAACTTTGCCGGCTTAATTTCGATATTACCGGCTGGCGTCGGTATTTATGAAGCCTTGATGACGGCCGTTTTGGCAGCCACCGGCATACCGGCTGGCGAAAGCATTCCGGTAACTGTAATGTATCGAATAATTAGTATGACTATCCAATTAATACCAGGCTATATTTTGTACAACCGCCACTTGCACCGCAAGCAAACCCCCTCAGACCCAGCAAATCAGATATAATAAAGTTGTGACAACCGGCGAGACACCAGTATTGGGAGTTAGTGATTTTGTAGCTGTTTTTAATCAAAGCCTGCAGTTTACATTTCCAGAAGTTTATATAGTTGGCGAACTGGCTAATTTTAGAGTTAGTAAAAACCGTTGGGTTTACTTTGACTTAAAAGACGAGATGTCACAAATTAAATTTTTTGGCAGTGTCTATCAATTGCCGGGACCACTTGAAGACGGGCTGATGTTGCAGGTTAGGGCTGTACCTAAACTTCATCCCTTGTATGGCTTTAGTTTGACGGTTCAGTCAATCCAGCCGGTTGGCGAAGGATCGCTGCAGCGGGCTGCGGCTCTGTTAGAAGCAAAGCTCAAGGCTGAGGGTTTATTTGAACCTAGCCGTAAGCGCTTGCTGCCATATCCGCCGCAAAGAATTGGTTTAATTGCCTCAAGTGAATCGGCTGCTTACGCTGATTTTATAAAAATTATTGGCCAGCGCTGGGGTGGATTAGAGATTGAGCTAGCTGATGTACAAGTGCAGGGGGAGGCTTCGCCAATTCAAATTGTTGCCGCCATCGAACACTTTAACCAACAAGCTGCTATGCCAGATGTAGTAGTAATTACCAGGGGTGGCGGCAGCGCAGAAGATCTAGCTTCATTTAATACTGAGTCAGTCACGAGGGCGGTGGCGGCCAGTCGGATTCCGACTTTAGTGGCAATCGGCCACGAAGTTGATATTAGTTTAGCAGAGCTAGCGGCTGACCGGCGGGCCAGTACGCCCAGTAATGCGGCTGAATTACTGACGCCAGATAAGCAGCACGAGCAGGCCAAACTAAAATCCACCAGCCTAACTTTGGGCCAATCACTTAGTATGATGGTGTCGGATCGCCAAGTTAATCTAAAGCAATATGTTTTGCAATTGAACCAAAATGTTACTCAATTTTTAAGCGACCAAAATCTATTTTTGGAGGCCAGTTCTAAATTGTTAAGCATACTTAGCCCGGAGTCAACGCTACAACGTGGTTACGCCATTGTGCATGGCCCTAGTAATACGGTTGTAACTTCAGTAGGTGACTTAAAGCCTGGCCAGGAAATTAATATTCAGTTAAGAGATGGACAAGCCGGCGCCCAAATCACTAAAATAAGTAGAAGTAGGGAATAATTTATGGCCAAAGAATTTAATTACCAGCAGTTAAGCCAGCAACTAGAATCAATTTTAAACGATTTGCAAAATGGCAATCTCGATATAGACGATGCTATAAAACAATACGAGCAGGGAATGAAGATAGTTAAACAGCTTCAGACTTATTTAAAAGAAGCCGATAATAAAGTCACCAAAATTAAAAAGTCATTTGAAAGCTGATTGTAAAAACAAATTAATTCCCGTAACATAAGCGTTATGAAGCAATTGGATCAGCGAGGCAATACCGGTTTGGTAGTGGCTTTGGTGCTATCAATCTTATTGTTTTTGGGTGCCCTTGGTTTTGGCATTTGGGCCTACGGTAGCCAACAAGATTATAAGAAAAACAGCGACCAAAAAGTTGCCGCGGCTGTAGAAGTTGCCAAGCAGCAAACTGCCTCAGAAAAAGATAATGAATTTGCCGAAGCCCAAAAGTCGCCAGTCAAAGTTTTTAAGGGTCCGTCGGCCTACGGTTCAATCTTATTAAGTTATCCCAAAACCTGGAATGCCTATGCCGATACTAGTGGCCGCGGTAGTGCGCCGGTCGATGCTTATTTTAATCCTAATTTTGTGCCCGGTACTCAAACCAACTCAACCTATGCACTTAGAATGCAGGTTACAAACGACAGTTACGACAACCAGCTTCGACAATTTGACGGTAAAGTCCAATCAGGCCGAGTCAAGATAAAGCCATATAGCTTTCCAAATGTTAAGGACGTAGTCGGGGTACGAATTGAGGGCGAAATTTCCTCAACCGCTAAAGGTGTAATGATAATTGTTCCACTACGGGATAAATCGTTAAAATTATGGACCGAAACCGACCAATATCAAACAGATTTTTCTAAATACGTCTTATCTAACTTTAAATTTTCTAAGTAATAAATAATACAACCCCATAAAATCTAGCCTTTGTGTATACTGAATTGATAGACAGTGAGGGATAACTTTTAATGACTAATCAGCAGGCCAGTAGCCGACTAAATAAACAAGAACGCTTGCTGGATGTGTTAGCTGAGCAAATGAAGCTGCCACTGATGCAAATAGCTCGACTGGCAGAACTGGGCCAATTAACAGATGAAAAAGTTAATAGTTTAACCGATATTGAACTTACTGCTGACGCCGCCTTGCGATTAGTAGACAGTTATTTACTCAGTACCAAGTTAGTCAGAGCTCAAAATTATTTGCAGTTAGAGCCGGTTTCAGTCTCGGCCGTTTTAAACGATTCTGCCCATCAACTAAATAAATTAGCTAAACAGCACGACTGTGAATTGCAACTTCACTTGGCCGGCCGTTATGAACCGGTCATGGCGCATCGGGCCGGTTTAGAAGCTGCTTTAACCAGCCTCGGTTATGCCTTTATCGAAGCCCGATCAAGTAGTGAACATCAAAAATCCCCAATCATAAAACTAGCCGCTCATCGGGGCAAAAAGGGCATAGTCGCCGGCTTATTTACAGGCACAGACGATGGTTTAAGTTCAACTCTGTATCGGCGCGGCCGGGGTTTATATGGCCATGCCAGGCAACCACTCAATAGTTTAACGGCTTCCAGCGGTGCCGGCATATTCGTAGCCGATTCACTATTATCGAGCATGTCTGCCAAATTAAGAGTGGCACATCATCAAAAGTTAACCGGTTTGGCAGCTACCTTAGCCGCCAGCCAACAAATGGCGCTAATTTAATGAAACTTTTATTAATTGAACCGGATATAAAGCTGGGCAAAATTTATCATCAGTTTTTAGAAATGGCCGGCCACGAAGTCAGTTGGTGCACCAAAGCCCAAATGGCACTTCATAAAGTTGATGAATTTAGCCCCGACTTAATTATTCTAGAAATACAGTTGCCAAGGCATAATGGCGTAGAATTTTTGTACGAATTAAGAAGCTATAACGATTGGCAAAGTATGCCCGTTATTATTAACAGTAATGTGCCGCCAATTTTAAAAGCTATTAGCCCGATGTTATGGGATGAGCTGGGCATAGCTGGCTATTATTACAAGCCCAGCACCAAGTTAAGCGACTTATTGCAAGCGGTTGAAGCTGTCTCGATAACGGCATGAAACAAGTAGTCACTAAGGGAATTGTTTTAGCTAGAACTGACTTTGGCGAAACCGATCGCATTTTGACTATTTTGACTCACGACCAAGGCAAAATCAGAGCTATCGCCAAGGGAGTCCGCAAAGTTAAAAGCAAACTGGCGGGCGGAGTAGAACTGTTTAGTATTAGCCAAATTACTTTTATCCAAGGCAAAACCGAAATTTATACGCTGACCTCGACGCGTTTAGAAAAGCATTTCGGGAATATTGTCAAAGATATTGATAGAACCATGTTTGCCTACGAAGTTTTAAAAAACATAAATCGAACGACAGAAGACAATACTGATCCGGAATATTTTGATTTGTTGGCAGAATCATTAGCAGCCATAGATGACTTTAAGGTTGATTTACCAGTCATCCAGTTTTGGGTTAACTTACACTTACTCAAATTGGCCGGCAATGAACCGAACTTGCAATCTAATTCGGCAGGCAAAAAGTTAAATGCTGAAAACAAATATAGCTTTGACGCTGCCAGAATGTCTTTTGTCGAGCAGGGCAACGGCAGCTTTGACCAGCGACACATTAAATTACTTAGGTTGGGCATGGCTTTAAATTCGCCAGTGCCTTTAGCGAAAATTAACAACCTGGCAGCAATATTGCCAGCCTGTTTGCAGCTATCAAAATTAATGCTCAAGCAGAATTAGTTACAGAACGCGTTCCTTGTTATAATCAGCAGTAATTATGAGCGAAGTTTCTCTGGAAGATATTGTTAGTTTGGCCAAGCGGCGTGGTTTTATTTACCAGGGTTCGGATGTCTACGGCGGTTTGGCCGGCACCTGGGATTACGGCCCGCTTGGTGTCCAGCTCAAACGCAATCTACAAAACTTATGGTGGCAAACTTTCGTTGATAGCCGTGATGATTTGTACGGTGTTGATGCCGCCATTCTGATGAATAAGAAAGTCTGGGAAGCCAGCGGCCACGCCACTGGGTTTAATGATCCTTTAATTGAATGTTCAAATTGTCATTCGCGTTTTCGTGAAGATCATGTTGATAAAACCAAGCCGTGCCCGGTTTGCGGCAAAAAAGATACTTTCAGTGAAGCCAAGCAATTTAACATGATGTTTAAGACCAGTGTTGGGCCGGTTGAAGACGAAGAGGCGGTTAGTTATTTGCGACCGGAGACGGCACAAGGAATCTTCACCAACTACAAAAACATTGTCGATACGATTTATCCGGATTTGCCATTTGGTATCGCTCAGATTGGCAAAGCTTTCCGCAACGAAATCAGCCCGCGCGATTTCATCTTTAGGTCGCGAGAATTCGAACAAATGGAGATTGAATATTTTGTTGATCCTCAGGGCTGGGAAAAGCAATTTGAACAATGGGTTAAAGACATTCATAATTTCCTATCCAAAGTCGGCTTAACCAAAGACCACGTTCATGAATTAGAAGTGCCAGAAAACGATCGTGCCCACTATAGTAAACGCACAATCGACTTTGAATTTGACTATCCCTTTGGTAAAAGCGAATTACTCGGCCTAGCCTACCGCACAGATTTTGACCTCGGCAATATCCAAAAAGCTTCTGGCAAGAACATGGAGTATCGTCCTAAGGATGGCGGCAAAGCATTTGTGCCGCATGTGATTGAGCCAAGCTTTGGCGTCGACCGCTTAGTCCTGGCTATTTTAACTGCTTTATATTCAGAAGACGAGCAGGGCGGAGAAAAGCGCACTTATCTAAAACTGCCAGCCAGCTTAGCACCGGTTAAGATCGCTGTTAGCCCATTACTTAAGAACAAGCCAGAACTTGTCGAAAAAGCCAAGCAGGTTTACGATAATCTCAAAAATGTATATGGTGCGGTCATGTGGGATGATAATGGTAACATTGGCAAACGTTATCGCCGTCAGGATGAAATCGGCACGCCATACTGTGTCACCATTGACTTCGACAGCATAAAAGATGATTCCGTTACCATCCGCGACCGAGACACAACTAAACAAGACCGTGTCAAAATTTCCGAGCTGACAAACTTCATAAAACTCTAACACTTGAAATTTTAGATATTTTGTGTTAGAATAACAGGGTACAGATATCTAGTTTGTACGTTTTATCACTTAATTTTAGGGTTACTCACTGCCACAGCTGTGAGATAATATTATCAAATGATTACACCCAGAAAACGCAGTCGACGGCCCAACGCCTATGCGTTTATTGACAGCCAAAATTTAAACATGGGCACCCAAAAAGTTGGCTGGAAGATGGATTGGCGCAAATTCCGCCAGTACCTTAGAGAAAAGCATAATGTCACTAAGGCCTATATGTTTATTGGTTATGTGCCGGAGTTTGAAGACATGTACCAGCAGCTGCACGAAGCCGGTTACTTAATCGTATTAAAGCAGACAACTGACATCTCAAAAACCAATAAAGATGATAGCAGTGAAGCTAAAGATAAGCCCGAAGACAAAAAACTCATTAAAGGCAATATTGATGCTGACTTAGTCTTATGGGCTATGAAAGAACTGCGTAATTACGATAAGGCTATCATCGTCTCGGGTGATGGCGATTTCCACGGCCTGATTGAGTACCTAAAACAACAGAATAAATTGGCTCATATTATGACTCCAAACTGGCAATATTCGCAGCTACTTAAAGAATTTGACGAAAATATAATTCGTCTGGACCAACTCAAGGGCCAGCTACAGTATAAAAACCATAACAAACGCCGCAATCAGCAAGCTAAAGTTAAATAATTAACAGCTAAATTATTTTAAAAAAGTACAATAAAACCATGGCAAAATCTGGTGATATTGTACTTAACACTGGTAATAAAATTCCCAGGATGGGTTTTGGTACCTGGCAAATTTTGTTTCATGTACGCAAAAGAGTCTTAGAAGCTATCAATACTGGTTACCGCTTAATTGATACTGCCAAAATTTATGGCAACGAACCGGGCGTGGGTGCAGCCGTTCGCGAAAGCAATATTGATCGTGGCCAATTGCTGGTGACATCAAAACTGTGGAACAGCGACCAGGGTTACGACAGTGCTAAAAGAGCTTTTGACACTTCATTAGTTAGGCTTGGATTGGATTATTTAGATTTATATTTAATTCATTGGCCGGGCCATGATGCCGGCAAGCGCCAACAGTCTTGGCGAGCCCTACAGGAGATTTATGAAGAAGGCTCAGCCAAAGCTATTGGTGTGTCAAATTTTAAGGTCCAGCACCTTAAAGAATTATTAGCCTATGCAAAGGTAAAACCAGCCGTAAATCAAATTAAGTTCAACCCCTATGTGTACGAAGAGCAAAAACCGGTTTTGGATTTATGCAAACAGCAGGGCATAGTCGTTGAAGCCTATACGCCACTGGCGCATGGGCGGCATAGCCAGGAGCCAATTATTAAAGCAATCGCCGCCAAACATAAAGCTACGACAGCTCAAATAGTTTTAGCATGGTGTGTGCATCATGGCACCATTCCCATCCCAAAATCGACCCATCAAGAGCGGATGCAGGAAAACCTCGAGGCTTTAAAAATTAATCTGACTGGTGATGAAGTTGAAGAAATAAATTCTATATCTCGTAGCGAAAGTGTCATAGCTACTGGCCGCTGACCAAACAGTGCTATTATTAAATAAATTAAAAGGGCAAAAAGCATGGCGAATGACAAGGCGGCAAATGCAGATTTTAGCGGTTTGAAAGCAATTTTCTTTAACGGTACGCTAACTAAGTCGCCAGACCCCAGTCACACTGATCTTTTGATTGATGTCAGTAAATCAATTATGGAAAAGCATGGAGTTGAGGTTGAGGTAATACGTACTATTGACCACGATATAGCCACTGGAGTTTATCCGGATATGCGCGAACATGGTGCCAAAACTGATGAATGGCCAGAGATCTACAAACGTGTCGAAGCAGCTAACATTTTGGTTATCTGTGGACCGATTTGGCTAGGCGATAACAGTTCGCAGACCAAAAAAATAATTGAAAGACTATATGCTTGCTCAAGCTTGTTAAATGACAAAGGCCAATACGCATATTATGGTAAGGTAGGCGGCAGTTTAATAACCGGTAACGAAGATGGCGTTAAACACTGCACTATGAATACGCTTTATAGTCTGCAGCACCTGGGTTGTGCCATACCACCGCAAGCTGATGCCGGCTGGATAGGTGAGGTCGGGCCAGGTGCTAGCTATGGCGATAAATTAGAGGACGGCAAAAGAGCCGGGCTAGATAATGACTTCACTAATCGCAACACAACTTTCATGACTTGGAACTTAATGCACCTCGCCAAAATGCTAAAAGACAATGGCGGTATTCCAGCTGAAGGTAACCAGCGAAAAGCTTGGGACGCCGGCGCTAGATTTGATTTTACGAATCCGGAATATCGTTAGTGCGGGCCAGGTGTTTGGTTGTTACGGCGCTTCCTGGCAGCCAGGAAGAATAAAATACCGGCTACAATTAATATCCCAAAACCAATCGTTGATAGTAGCCAACTTAAATTACGTTTGCTTGAAGTCGTGGTAGCTTCTTGGCTAGAATCAATGCCTACCGGTGTATTGCCAGATCCGTCATTTGAAGTTTCGTCTGTAGATTGATTACTTTTATCAGGCGTACTTTTATCATTTGTATTTGTGGTAGTACTGCCCGAACCAGAGGATGACCCACTGCCAGAGCTGCTTGCGCCGCCAGAAGACGAACTACTTGCACCATTACAGTCGGTTTGGTTACTACTATTGGTACAACTATAAACGCCAGTGTTATATCCTCCAGCACCATATGTGCCAGGGCTATAGGCTGCATAGGCCAAACCGGCAGGCAAAGCCAGCAAAGTTACAACGCCAACTATTAATCCAATTATTTTTTTTCTTAGCATAAGCTACTTATATTATATGTTGATTTTTAAAAATTACTTAGCCGTTTTTGCCGGCTTAGCAGGTTTACCAATTGTTTTGGAAGCGATAATTTTGTCTTGAAGAACATTGATGGCTTCTAAGAGCATTTGATGTTCTTCTCGAGTGCCTCTGTATTGGGCAGAAGCATTGGCAAGTAACTCCAAAGCTTGTTCTGGTTTCATACTATTACTATAAAAGTTTAATGCCAAATACGCAACATACAATTTATTGACAAGGCAATGTATTCAAATTATCATAAGCTTAATTGATAAAAATATATCAAAATGGATACAAAAAAATTACAAAATTTAATGAACGAAGAGATTGACCGGCGTCAATTTCTTAAATATATAGGCGCTGTTCTCTTAACAGTTATTGGCATCAAGGGATTAATTAAGAATTTAGCAACAAACCACCCCAGTTATCGGCCCACACATATTGATCAACCAGGTTATGGTTTTGGTGACTACGGTAACAAGGGCACAAAATAAAATTTCAATTTTTGACTTCTGACAGGGCGTATAATAGCTGCAATGGATAAGAAGGTAGCTTTTCCGAAAGACTTTTACTGGGGCGTAAGTACGGCTAGCCATCAGGTTGAGGGCGGTACCGAAAATCAGTGGTCAGTTTGGGAACTGGCCAATGCCAGCGAATTAGCTAAAACTGCAGAATCCAAATACGGACATCTACCTAGTTGGGAACGAATTAAAAAGCAGGCGCAAAATCCCAGTAATTATATAAGCGGCAAAGGTGTTGACCACTACCGCCGATATAAAGAAGATTTTGACATAGCCAAAAGAATGCACCTCAATGCTTTTAGGTTTGGCATTGAATGGTCGCGGCTTGAACCAGAGGCGGGCCAGTGGGATCAAGTGGCCATCGACCATTACCGTGATTACATTGAACAGCTTCACAAACGGGGCATCGAACCCTTCCTTAATATATGGCATTGGACAGTCCCAATTTGGTTTGAAGAAAAAGGCGGCTTTACCAAGCGCAGCAATCTGAAATACTTTTATCGTTTTGTAAATAAAATTATCGAAGAGTACGGCCAGGACCTTAAATATGTCATAACTTTGAATGAGCCTAATGTTTACACTAGTTTTGGGTTTGTTAATAAAGAATGGCCACCGCAGGAACATAATGTCTTGCCGGCTACATTGGTTTATTTCAACCTAGTCAAAGCTCATAAAAAAGCCTACAAGATCATTAAAAAGATTAGCCCCCACATACAAGTGGGCATAGCATCGCAACTTGCCAATGTACAGGCTAAGCGGCCCCACAATATTTTTGATGAAATTGTCACTAAACTGATGCGTTATGCCTGGAATTGGTGGTTTCTGCGGCGTATTCGCAATCAGCAAGATTTTATCGGCATAAACTATTATTTCACCGATTATTACCGTAACTTCAAACGCGATGATCCAAAAGTACCTCTAAGTGATGTTGGCTGGTACATGGAGCCGGAAGGTTTGTATCCATTATTGCTAAGAACTTGGGCCCATCACAAAAAACCAATTTTTGTAACTGAAAACGGGTTGGCCGACGAGGAAGACCAATTCAGGCAATGGTGGCTACAAGAAACAATCATTGCCATGGAACGGGCGATCAGCGAGGGCGTCGATATCGGCGGCTACTTCCACTGGAGCTTATTAGATAATTTTGAATGGGCCTATGGCTGGTGGCCAAAATTTGGACTGGTGGCGGTGGATCGCAAGAACGGTATGAAAAGAGAAATGCGGCCCAGTGGCCGCTGGTACGCCAATTTTATTAAAGACCAGCGAAATATCAGATAGTACAGGGGTCACTAAGTTGACAAAACGTTAATGTTTTGCTATAATACTCGTTATGCAAGAAGCCATCCGCAAACCATACACTAAACAAGAAATTCAGCAGCACCGACGCAAGGTAGGCAAAATAGCTGGCGTTACTGCACTGTCAGCCTTATCTGTTTTTGGTGTCGGCAAAATGATTAAAGATGCTCAGCCGCAAGCTTATCAGTTGCCAAGCAACGAAAGCCCAAATAAAACCGATGAAATTAAGCAGGGAATCGAAGACGGTAAGTTGATTATTGTGAGGACTGATGAGGGCCACAATAATTTATGGAATATTGCTTCTACAATTACTCCAGAAGATGGTGATGTGCGCCAAATTTCCGACGAACTTGTTAAAGAAGTCGGAACGGATCAGGTACCGCTGGGGACAGAAGTTGCTGTGCCGGCTACTCCTAGCGCCATCGAGCTTCATGACCAGCAATATCCCAAGCAATAATTCATAGCGTTAGCTAAAACCCTTAAACCACTACATATTGTGGTTTTTGCACAGAATCCTCACGCACTGTGGAAAAGTCGCTCCGACTGGGGCGATTTTTTTATTTTAGGCTTGTATGTGGGTACGTGTGGGTTGTATGATCATGTTAGTGGGTAATCGTGGGTAAGCCAAAAAGACAAGCTTACGATCAACTACGAAAAAACAAACACCACATATTTACATCATCAAGGGAAGGGATGACTACGGTAGATTACTTTGAGCGAAAGCTCGATGACAAACGTCGGCTGACAATACCAGCCGAACTACGCAGCGAGTTTGCCAGCGGAGTAGTCGTTACACGTGGTTTCAAAGATTACCTTCATTTGTACCCCAAATCGGTCTGGGAAGAGCAGGTCGAGCCGCAACTCCAAGGCAATATCTTGGACGAGACGACCGCCGACCTAAACGTGCAGTTCCGAATGGGCAAATATGACAGTGCGCTCGACCAAAAGCAGGGCCGCATCATCCTTGAACAAAACTTACTGGACTTCGCCGGAATAGACCGCGAAGTTATCGCAGTTCGGGCAGGCCGCTATTGGCGGTTAATGTCTTCGAACAGAGTTTAATAGTTTCTTTAACAATCAGGGCAGATTAGTTCAAACCACAGTTCGAGGTCAGCTAATCGGCAGTCAACATGTGGATTTAGGGTAACCACATTAATAACCCTCGCACCTTACACCAAAAACACCTCCCAAAACTCCACCTCACACATAAGTCTCTCAAAACTCTTAGTTTTAGCCAGCAAAGGAAGTCTTAATTTATTAAAACTTCTCTTACACACTCGGTTAAAGCTATAACAAAAACAAAAACTTCAAAAAAAACAAACAGTTGGCTGCTGATTAGGTGATCTTGCAAAAACAAAAATAAAAAGCAAGTTCAGATATGAAACAAACACAAAAAACAGATCACGAGCCAGTATTAATGGCGGAAGTGCTTAAATATCTACACCCACATCCGGGAGAAATCTACTTGGATGTCACGGCTGGATATGGTGGCCACGCCAGAGAAATATTGGATCGCACAAAAGCCTCAGCTGTATTAGTTGATCGGGATCATAACGCGATTGATTATTTAGCTGAGCAATTCAAAAACCAGTCAGTGGAGCTTGTCCAAAGAGATTTCCTGACTGCTAGCCAGCAGCTCCAAAAAAGTGGCCGGCGTTTTGATCTGATTTTAGCTGATTTGGGAGTATCATCACCGCACCTTAACATGGCGAGCCGTGGTTTTTCCATTCAACGCGAAGGGCCGCTTGATATGCGCATGGACAATAACCAGGCGCTCGATGCAGCTACCATTATAAATACATATAGCGAAGCAGCATTGATAGAGCTTATCCGACGCTACGGTGAAGAACCCTCTGCCCATAAGATTGCCCAAGCAATTGTACAAAATCGGCCATTGCATACAACGACCGAGTTGGCCAATCTTATCGAAAAAACAATGTCGCGGAGAAGGGGTAAAGTACATCCCGCTACCCGCACGTTCCAAGCGCTTCGCATCGCCGTTAACGATGAGTTGGGGCAATTGGAACAAGCATTGCCAGTTTGGAATGATTTGCTTAGACCAGGTGGACGCCTGGCCGTCATAAGCTTCCACAGCTTAGAAGACCGACTGGTAAAACAGTACTTCAAAGCAGCCAGTGGCGGGCAATATGACGCAAGTCTTCATCTATTGACCAAGCATCCAGCCACGGCCAGCCATCATGAATTAGTTTTTAACCCGCGAGCCCGTAGCGCCAAGTTACGAGCCGCAGTGAAAATAAAAATATAAAGGAGCGCTTTCATGCCAATTCAGGTAAAAAGCTCTTCCAGAAGTTACAAAGTTCGCGTCAGAGTTCTCTGATAGAGCCAAGTAACTTTTAGCAAAACCAGTCCAATGCTTCGGTGTTGGACTGGACCAAAACAAAAATAAAAAGAAGGGAAATGTCATAATTTATGACTTACTCCAGTTCATTAGCCGTCGGTCGTCAACGTTACGCCCAGCGCAACCAAAACGCCACTAGTTTCCAAACCGCAGAACGGGCACTTGGGCCAATCAGCAATACAATTATTTTGATTGTGTTAACCTGTTTATTGGGCCTTTTGTACCTAACTCAAGTCACCAAGACTAACAGCTACAGTTATAAAATTAACGCTCTTAATCAACAGCAACAGCAATTGCAACAAGAACATGACGACCTGCAAGTTGCAGCTGCACGTTTGCAAGCTGTCGACCACATCAAGAATAGTGAAGTCGCCAAGAAATTAGTTTCTGTAGCGCCAACAGCTACCGTTCAGAACTAGCATTTAGAATTAATTTAAGGGGATCATGCAACCACAGCAACCTAAACCCCAGTCTACATTTATTCAGCGCACCCGTTTATGGTACGGAGTGCTTTTAGCTATTATTGGCTTATTTGTAGTTCGGTTATTCTATTTACAGGTCATTCGCCACGACTATTATAATAAGCAAGCTTTGGCGGGTCAGTTAAAGCAATACCAAATCCCGGCAGTGAGGGGATTAATCCAGGCTCATGACGGCGACAAAGTGGTTCCAATAGTCTTAAATCAGACTTTGTACACGCTCTTTGCAGATCCTAAATATATTAAAGATCCGCACGATACGGCAACTAAAATTCAAGCTATCATTGGCGGTAATGTAAATGATTATGAAAGCGCTATGCGCCAGCCAACCCGTTATGCCATTCTGGCTAAAAAACTTAACAAAGACCAACAACGCCAATTAGATGGTTTAAATATAAACGGCTTGGGCACAAGGGATGAGCCACACAGAATATATCCGCAAGGAGATTTAGCCGCCCAATTGCTGGGTTTCGTTGATGACGATGGCAATGGAAAGTACGGCATTGAACAATATCTAGATAAAGATTTAAAAGGTACGCCCGGCGAACTAAAGTCAATTACAGATGCCCAGGGCGTACCGTTGCTTAGCGACCCCAGTGACGTTATCAAAAACCCGCAAAATGGTGAAACAGTTACTCTGACAATTGATGTGGCCATGCAAAAACAATTACAGGATATTTTAAAAGCCGATGTTCATAAAGCAAATGCTAAATCCGGTAGCGCTTTGATCATTGATCCTAACAATGGGGCAGTTAAAGCTATGGCTAATTATCCCAGTTATAATCCCGATAAATTTTATGAAGTTAAAGATGCCAACGTCTTTAACAACATGGCCGTAAGCTCGCCGCTAGAAGTTGGCTCAATAATGAAGCCCTTAACTTTATCGGCTGCTATCAACGTGGGAGCTGTAAATAAAAATAGCTCATACTTTGATCCAGGTTTTTGGGTGATTGACGGGGCAAAAGTTACCAATGTCGAAGAAGTCAGCGGGGCGGCTCACCGAACCGTGACCGATATTATTAAATTTTCTTTGAATACGGGTGCAACTTGGTTATTAATGCAAATGGGTGGTGGCCAAATCAATGAAAAAGCTCGCAGCACATGGCATGATTACATGGTTAACCACTACCGATTTGGCCAGAAAACTGGTATAGAACAGGGCTTTGAAGGCGATGGCTATATCCCAAAAGTGGAGGGCAGCGGACTTGATATTCAATATGCTAACGCATCATTCGGGCAGGGAATGACAGCCACAATTATTCAAATGGCAGCGGCTTTTTCTAGTGTAATAAATGGCGGTACTTATTATCGGCCAAGATTAGTAGATATGACGACCAATAACAAGGGCATAACGGTTAGTAGTAAAGCAAAAGTTTTAGAAACTAACGTGGTGAAGCCATCAACCAGTAATGATATCCGTTCAATTCTTCAAAACTCATTTAAATTTAACCATTTAATATATGGGATGCAGAATGAGCATGATGAGTTAAATATCGGTGCTAAAAGTGGTACGCCGCAGATCGCCCAACCCGGTGGAGGCTATTATGCCAATTTGTACAATGGTACTTTCTTAGGTTATGTTGGTGGCAATCTGCCGCAGTATGTGATTGCGGTAAGAGTTAATGAACCTCATGTGGCTGGCTACGCCGGCTCTAAAGCGGCTGGACCAGTATTTGTTGATTTAGCCAATATGTTAATCAATAATTTCGGAGTTACACCCAAGACTTAAAAGAGATATAATGTAATGACTAGGCAAAACAAATGACAACAGAAACTTTACAAATAACCGTCCAACTTGATACTGTCGTTCGTATCCTGCTATTAGGGTCACTGGGCTTTTTTGTCAGCATGTTGATAACCCCAATCTATACCAGCTTGGCTTATCGCTATGAATGGTGGAAACGGCCTCGTGAAAAAGCCGTTAGTGGTGAGAACGCTAAGGTTTTTAATAGTTTGCACGCCGAGAAGCACAAACGCCACATTCCAACTATGGCCGGTCTTATCTTCGTAATTAGCGTGGCTTTTGCCACTATATTGGCTAACTTAAATCGCACCGAAACCTGGCTGCCGCTGGCGGCCTTTGTCGGCGCTGGTGCTGTTGGATTAATCGACGACTTTATTAATATCCGCGGCGAAGGACTAGGTGTGGCAGGCTTGCCATCGAAATTAAAATTGTTACTAATAACACTTATAGCATTGGTAGGCGGCTGGTGGTTTTACGAGAAACTAGGCGTCCAAAGCATCCATATCCCGATGGTCCAGGCGCCATTGCATATTGGCTGGTTGATTGTACCGCTATTTATTTTTGTGGTCGTGGCAACTGCTAATGCTGTCAATATCACGGACGGTTTGGATGGTTTAGCCGGCGGCTTAGTCGCCATTGCTTTTGCCATGTATGCCATCATTGCTTTCTTAGAGACGCGTTACGGTATCGCAGCCTTCTGTTTGACTATCGTCGGTGCCTTGCTCAGCTACACCTGGTTCAATATCTTTCCGGCCAGGTTTTTTATGGGTGACGTCGGTTCATTTGCCCTGGGCACGGCGCTCGGCGTAGTGGCGATGCTGACCGATACAGTTTTGTTACTGCCGATTATTGGTATAGTTTTTGTGGCCGAAGCCGGTTCGAGCTTATTGCAGATTACATCTAAACGGCTGAGGAACGGCAAGAAAATCTTTAAAATCGCCCCGATTCATCATCATTTTGAAGCCGTCGGTTGGCCGGAAACTAAAGTTACCATGCGCTTTTGGGTGATTGGCCAGGTTGCTGCCGTAATTGGTTTAATTGTCTTCCTATTGGGGAAGTGGCTGTAGGTAAAACCAATGAATGTGTCTACCCGTAGCCGTCGGCCATCTGGTTTTGGCAGCCTGCAACAAAGGCGCCACCGACCTGATTACTGGTTAGTAATTTTAAGCGTCATTATGTTGGCGATTGGTTTAATCGTGGTTTTCGCAATTAGCCCGGCTCTGAGCGCCCAAAAGAATGTTGGCGATAATTATTTCGTTAATAAGCAGCTACTGGCAATTTTGCTGGGGGTAATTGGTTTTGTCGCGGTGGCTAATTTGCCGATTGCGATGTGGCGCAAGCTAGAGACTCCTTTAATTGCTGGGGCCGCTTTAGCCGCAATTGCCGTCCGAATCTTAGGCGAGCAGGTCAATGGAGCTTACCGCTGGATTCAAATAGGTGGATTTTCGTTCCAAGCTGCTGAACTTATAAAATTTGCCTTGCTAGTGTGGCTAGCCGGCTTTTTGACTGATCGAATTAGAAACAATGAACTAGAAGATAAACAAAAGACCTTCAAGCCGCTCTTGATTGTACTATTCTTGGTGGCTGTAGTAGTTGGTAAATTAGAGAGCGACCTAGGTTCCAGCGCGGTGATTTTTGCGATTATGGCGGCGATGGTTTATGTCGCCGGTTTGCCGATCAAAAGAATTTTAATTATCGGCGGTGTTGTAATTGCCGGTTCACTATTATTGATTATGAGTACTAGCTACCGACGCTCTCGTTTAGAAACTTTTCTTAATCCGGCGCGAGACTGCCAGAATGCCGGCTATCAGGCTTGCCAGGCCTTAATAACAGTTGGCTCAGGTGGAATTATAGGCAAGGGTTTAGGGCGGGGCGTTCAAGCCTATGGCTATCTACCGGAGGCCGCTAATGATTCAATTTTTGCTATCTTTGCCGAGAAGTTCGGCTTTATTGGCGTAAGTGTATTGCTGGCTTTGTTTGTAGCCTTTTTCAGCCGCTTAAAACGGCTGATTGAAAGAGCACCCGATAATTATAGCCGGCTATTGGTAACAGGCATTCTAGCTTGGCTGAGCACCCAAACACTAATTAATGTCGGCGCCATGATTGGGTTACTGCCGTTAAAAGGTATAACCCTGCCATTTATTAGTTATGGCGGTACCAGCGTGTTGTTTGTGACGATTGCCATTGGCATTTGTTTCCAAGTTTCCAGATACACTACCTACACCGAACCATCGGCTCAAGATCGCCTTAATAAAGAAACGGATAATATTGGCTATGGCAGCCGTCGCGTCGCCTACAGATCCTCGGGCAACTAAATTAACTATTGCCTTGGTTGGCGGCGGTTCCGGCGGCCACATCACGCCCTTATTAGCTGTGGCTGAAGAACTAAAAAAACAGCACCCTAACTTAGAGCTTATCTACATCGGTCAAACCGGTGATAAATTATCAGATGTTCCAGCTGCTCACAAGTCTATTAAACAAGCCTACACTATTAGGGCAGGGAAGTTTCGACGTTATCACGGCGAAGGCTTGAAGCAATTACTTGATTTTCATACTATGGCCAAAAATATTAGAGATTTCTTTTATTTTTTGATTGGCACATGGCAGGCCTTTTGGTTACTAGGCAAAATTAAGCCTGATGTCATCTTTGTGAAAGGTGGCTTTGTAGGTGTTCCAGTCGGTTTAATGGCAGCTTTGAGGGGTATTCCTTATGTAACTCACGATTCTGATGCTATTCCGGGTTTAGCTAATCGGATTATTGCTAAATGGGCAGCTGCCCACGCCGTCGCTTTGCCCAAACAAATTTATACATATCCGCCTAATAAGACTTTTACTGTCGGTGTTCCAGTCAACCCTTTATTTAGAAAAATTACCAAAGAAATTAAAGCTGAGTACAGGAAATCACTTAATATAAAAATTGGTCAAGAAGTGATTTTTGTTAGTGGCGGTGGCAATGGGGCAAAGCGATTAAACGAGGCCGTTATCCAAGCTGTTACACCTCTTATAAAATTGCGACCCCAATTAAATGTTATCCACGCCACGGGTAGGGACCTAATGGTAGAAACCAAATTAAAGTATCAAAAATATTTAAATCGTGACGAAATGAAACGCTTAAATTTAAAGGGTTTTTATGAAGACTTGTATTTGCGCAGTGGAGCGGCTGATATTGTCGTCACTAGGGCAGGGGCTACCAGCATGGCGGAGTTCGCCATCCAACAAAAGTGTTGTATTATTGTCCCCAATCCGATTTTAACTGCTGGCCACCAAACCAAAAATGCTCAATATATGGCAAATCAAAAAGCTGCGGTAGTATTAGAAGATTCCGACATTAGCCAGAATCCCGACAAGTTATTAGCTACCCTGTTAGAGCTATTGAATGACTCGACTAAAAGGCAGGTTTTGGCCAATAACTTAGCAAGTTTTGCCAAACCGCGGGCCGCTAAAGACTTGGCGCAATTATTACTGGAGACCGTAGAATAAAAAATTAATATGTTTAATAAGAAAAACAAAAACCAGCGCCGTAATCCTGCCGACCAATCAAACGGCCGAATTTATTCATATTATTCCAACACACGTTTGCGCAGCGATGAACAGCCCAATAGAGCCCGTTTAAAAACACCAAAGGCTAGAATGCCTAAAATAAACAAATGGTGGCGTCATACACCCTCTATTTTGGCTCTGGTGGCAATATTTATATGCTTATGCTTTGTACTAAGTATCAATACCCAGGCAAAAGTCATTCAATTAGGCCAAAACCAGGGCGTATATTTACAGTCCAACCAGACTTACCAGGACGCCGCTACCCAAATAATCAATAAATCTTTACTAAACCATAACAAAGTGACAATAAATGCCAGCTCCATTAGCCAACAAATGAAGGATCAATTTCCAGAGCTGGCGGATGTTTCGGTGACTGTACCATTAATTAATCGCCGACCAATAATTTATTTAACGGCAAGCCAGCCAGCGATTATTTTGCAGACAAATGATGAGTCAACGCTTATAGATTACCGCGGCGTGGCAATCTTACCGGCTTTTCAGGTTAAAAACCAGTCGCAGCTAAAGCTACCAACTATAAAAGACTTATCGAATCCTTCGATTGAATTGGGCAAGCCCGTCTTAACCACTGAAAGTATTAAGTTTATAACAGATGTAAATAAGCAATTTCAGGCCGAAGGCTTAAAAGCCCAACAATTAACCCTGCCAGCCAGCCCCAATGAATTAGATGTTAAACTTGCCGGCCAAAAGTATTTTATAAAAATGGATACAACAGGGGACAGCAGGGAGCAGGTAGGGGCCTACCTAGCTGTAAAGCGAAAGCTAGCATCCCTACAAGACTCGCCATCACAATATATTGATGTAAGAGTTCCAGGCAGAGTGTTTTATAAATAGAACACACCCCTCTCTCCCCTAATAGTTCGCTATTTGTTCATATTTATATTACGTGATAATTGACACAAAAAACTATACTAACATATCGTAAAAGGCAAAAGTCAAATTTATGAAAAAATGGGTGTAGTGGGGAAAAAGCTATATAACAATACAAAATAACCAAAAAGCAAATAATGCAAATGGCCACATGTGGAAAAGTCCGTGAAAA
>CAZBLI010000005.1:10083-24512 GCA_964492785.1 uncultured Candidatus Saccharibacteria bacterium | reverse complement strand
CCAAAGATATCGAAACTTATTTAATTACCAGCGACATGGACATTCTGCAGCTGATTAATAGCCACGTCCACGCCTATTTATTAAAAACAGGTTTGAGCAACATAGAAGAATTAAACGAAGCAGCCTTTAAAACTAAATACGGTATCGACGTACATCAATTTATTGACCTAAAAGCTTTGAAAGGCGATAGCTCCGATAATATTCCCGGCGTACCGGGTATAGGTGAAAAGGGTGCGCTGGATCTGTTAAAAGCCCATAAAACACTCGACGGCATTTATGAAAATCTCGATCTTATTAAAGAATCTGTGCGCAAAAAACTGGAGGCTGGCAAAGACAGCGCCTACTTGAGTAAAAAATTAGTCACACTGATGCTCGATGCGCCCATAAAATTGAATCTTAAAGAAGTTGATGGCAGCAAAGCCGATCCTGTAAAAATCCAGGAAACCTTAAATATGCTGGAGTTTAAAACTTTAGCTCGCCAGTTACCGGAAATTATGAACGTGCCAGAAAC
The DNA here is from genome assembly GCA_964492785.1 of uncultured Candidatus Saccharibacteria bacterium. GTDB lineage: Bacteria > Patescibacteriota > Saccharimonadia > Saccharimonadales > JANWIN01 > CAZBLI01. Next base: position 24,001 of record CAZBLI010000005.1, on the reverse strand, counting down.
TCACGCTGTTCCCAACACCTCAGCACATGTGCCAATTGGGAAAAATACCATCATCGACAGCGACGATAAAACCGATTTAAAGTTAGGCGATTCTGAATATATGTATATCCATACTCGCTCAGCTGGCAAGCATGGTAAAGACCCGCAAGTATTAATCCTAAGTTTAAATGGCAAAGATACGTATACTCTCGATCTAACTAAATTGAACCATAAATCTATCACCGAACATTTTCGTGGAGTCCGGCCTTTAGTTGGTTATGATCTTAAAACTACGCTTAAAACGCTGATGGCTCTTGGCGTTAAGGAATTACCGGAAGTTGGCTTTGATGTTCAAATCGGCGCTTTTCTGATAAATCCTCTGCGGCGCGAGCAAACTTTAACCGAACTTTCTAAAACCGACTTGGGGTATGAGGGCAGTGAGTTTGAAAATTCTACACCGGAAGAAGTTATGGGGCGGGCTTCGGAAATCATTAGTGTTATAAAAGTTCTACACGATCAGCAGCAAAAGGAACTTAAACTTAAACAATACAGCAAACTAAAATTACTGGCCGAAACAGTTGATTTTCCAATTATTCCGGTACTAGCCAAGATGGAATATACCGGTATACAGCTGAACGTTGAAGAATTAAAAGACATGGCCGGCGAAGTCGACGATATTATTAGCGACCTGGAGCAGGAAATTTATGGCTATGCCGACCAGGAATTTAACATTGGCAGCCCGGCCCAGCTAGCCGATATTTTATTTACCAAGCTGAAGTTGCCAACCGATGGCATTAAAAAGGGCAAAACTGGCTATTCGACGGCGGCCAGCGAGCTTGATAAGCTTCGTGCTGCCAGTCCCATAATCGATTTAATTACTAAATACCGCGAAGTCACCAAGCTCAAGAATACTTATATAGATACTTTGCCAAAACAAGTTGATGAAAACTCGCGGCTACATACAACTTACGCCTTAACTGTGGCACAGACCGGCCGCTTGAGCAGTAATGATCCTAACTTACAAAACATTCCAGTTCGGACTGATCTCGGCCGCCGTATCCGAACGGCTTTTGTGGCCGGGCCCGAGAAAGTCTTAGTTGGCGCGGATTACAGCCAGTTCGAATTGCGTATCGCCGCTTATTTATGCAAAGACCAGAACCTTATCGACCAATTCAATAAGGATGTCGACGTCCATACTGCCACAGCAGCCGAAGTTTATGGCCGCAAACCAGAAGATGTCACAAAAAACATGCGCCGGGCAGCCAAAGCCGTTAACTTTGGCATTATGTACGGGCAGGGGCCGCACGGTTTGGTCCAAACCACTGGCATGAGCTATGGTGAGGCCAAGCAGTTCATCGACCGTTACTTTGAAGTCCGTCCCAAACTTCAAGATTATATAAAATCAGTTCAGGAACAGGCTCGCAGCCAGGGTTACGTCGAAACTTTATTTGGCCGCCGCCGGCCCACACCAGATGTGCATTCATCCAATTTCGTAGTCCGTGAAGCCGCTATGCGGGCAGCTGTCAACATGCCATTCCAGGGCACCGCCGCCGACATTATGAAAATGGCCATGATTGCCGTCAGTAAGAAGCTAGAGGGTACCGATTGCCAAATGTTGCTGCAGATACATGACTCGATCCTGGTAGAATGCCCCAAGAGCTCCGGTGAAAAAACCGCCAAATTGCTCAAAGACACCATGGAAAACGTCGTTAAATTACCCATCCATTTCACCGTCGACACCGATTTCGGCGAAAACTGGGGCAAGTTGTAAATCATATATTAAGTGATATGATTAGTTTTAATTATGATAGGGATAGAGGCGGCGCCAGATCCTATAGAGTTTGCTAAAGAGCTAGCCTTAGAATTTGAATTGTCTGGCGGCGGTGATGAAGCATCAATCAGCAGTACACTTCAGCTAATGAACTCATATTTACATGCAAATAGCTTCGATGGCCAATCAATAGTAAAAGCCGATGAAGCCTATAAACTTCCTGACAGCGAATTAGACTTAGAATTTCTGCCAGAAAGTATGATTGACCAATTAAGAGTTGCCGGCGTCATTGTTAAAGGTAACATCAGTGAAATTAAATGGTTTGGCTCGGTTACTTTAACGGCTTTTGGAGTCAGAATGTACGGTGTAGATTTCTATCAACCCGAACATCGTTCAACAGAGACATTATTTATTCCAGTCGAAAATATCGCCTTACGAATCGCTGCATAAGCAGTGCTATGATTAAACAATGCTGATTTTAGTAATTGAAGCTTTGTTAATTGTGTCGATGGGTGTGATTGTGGTTGATAATTGGTATCAAAAGCGCAAACGCAAAAAGTCTAAATGACCTCTGTGGTATGATTAATTAAATGGGCAAAGCTTATCTTAATTAATGGGTGATCTTAATCTAGTAATTGCGGTTTTAATTTTTGTAATCATGTCGGGCATTTGCTCAGGACTAAACATTTCTTTAATGTCGCTGAATGTATCGGATCTTGAACGCAAAGTTAAAGCCGGCGACTTGCGGGCCAAACTCATCTTGCCGCTACGAAAAAACAGTCACTTAAGCCTGGCGGCTATTCTTCTAACCAACGTTGCGGTCGTATCGGCAACTTCTTTATTTTTAGAGAATAAATTTAGCGGCTTAATCGCTGGCCTAATGAGTACACTGTTAATCGTTATCTTTGGCGAAATCTTGCCCCAGGCCTTGTTTGTCAGGAACTCAATCCGTTTAACAGCTTGGTTTGTACCGCTACTGCGCATCATGATAATCATTACCTATCCGGTAGCTAAGCCATTGCAACTATTACTCGATAAACTGTTTGGCCACGAAAGTATGACCCTGCATAACCGCCAGGAACTGGGTATCATTATTAGCGAGCACGTTGACCATGATGGTAGCGACTTGGATGAAGATGAAGTCGAGATAATGCGCAATGTGCTGATGATGAGCACCAAACGCGTCCGCGACATAACCACGCCAATCAAGAAGGTTTATTATTTGACCGAGGGCGATGTCATTGATGCCGATAAAATCGACGAACTTAAGCTTAAAAATTATAGCCGTATACCAGTTTTTAACAAAGCTAAAACAAAATGCCTGGGCGTAGTGATTTTAAAAGAGTTGGTGGATATCGACTTTGATGAAAAAGACAAGCCAGTTTCTGACTTCACTCATCCCACCAGGGCAGTGGGCAGCAAAACCGCCCTTGATACCATGTTCCGCCATTTTATTTCTAGCCGGTCACACTTGATGCCAGTCGAAAAAGATGACAAAATAATCGGCATAGTAACTATCGAAGACTTATTCGAAGAAATCCTGGGGCACGAGATCGAAGACGAAGCCGATGCCTCGGGCAGATAAGGAAAAATTATTCAGCCAGAAACAGATCCATTTGAAGAGGTAGAACCTGAACAACGGGCAAGGGTGGAAGGTATTTTAATTGATTTACTTAAGGCAGCCGAGGCCGACGAAGCCATAACCCTAATTGAAATTGAAGACGGCACAATGCCTTTAACGCCCGATGAATTTATAGATGTAGAAGACGCTTTAGAAGCTCTCAAAGAACATTTAACAGATTAAAAAACTAAACCATAATCAACTTGGCGAAATAATTTATTCAATTTATGCTTTAAGCCTTGCGCCAAGGGGCAAAGCGGCGTAAAGTCTATATTAGACCATGAAAAAATATAACAAACTGGTGAGGGACCGCATCCCTGAAATTCTTAAAAAACAAGGGCAAAACCCAGTTACACGCATCTTAGATAACAACGAATACGTCGAAGGTTTAATGGATAAACTGTGTGAAGAGATCGACGAATTTGATGAAGATCGCAACGTAGAAGAAATGGCCGACATTTTGGAAGTTTTGATGGCCTTAGCTAGTGCTCTTGGTATTAGCCAACAAGATCTACGCAAAGTCCGCGAAAAGAAAGCCCTGACCCGCGGCAGCTTCAAAAAGCGCATTTTCCTTGAGCGCGTCGAAGAATAATTAATTAACTAAGGGAACGAAGATAAAGCCGGGGTGTTCAACGGTTTTAAGCTTGCCTTTGGATAGTTTTGTAACTTCATGGATGATGCCTTTGATGGGGACAACAATTTTACCGTTTACTTTTAGCTGCTCTAATAGTTCATGGGGAAATTCTTCGGCATCGGCACTGACTAAAATTCGGTCAAAGGGCGCTTGGTGGGGCAGGCCAATTACATCGTTATAATGAAAAAATTCAGCATTAGTTATACCCAGGTCAAGACAGTTACGCCGGCCATATTCAACCAGTTGCGGAATACGTTCCACGGCATAAACTGTGCCGGTTTTTTCTACTAAATGGCCAATTAAAGCCGTGCTCCAACCGGAGCCAGAACCAACGTCTAATACCTTATGTCCTGGTTTTAAATCCAGCCACTCCAGCATTAATCGGATAGTCGTTGGTTGGCTGTTGGTTTGGCCGTAGCCAATCGATAAAGGCAAATCTAGGCTAGCCAAGTCCTTTGATTGGGCCGGTATAAAATTTACTCTCTTTATAACCCTAAACGCCTCTGTTACGGAACTCACATAACCCCCATTTAATTATAATCCCGGCTGTCAAAAGCTGCAGCTGTGTGACCATTGAAAAATTCTTAAGAAGTGTTATTATATATGTATAAGAGATTTATTATGCGATTAATAGTTGCTGTAGCCACCGTTTTTATAATCTTAATTCTGGGCTTTTTATTATTTGGCCACCACTCAACCAAATCTCCATCGGTTGCAAAATTTTTATCTGATTACGCTAATACTGGCGTTGAAATGCAATTAACAACTTCCGGACAAATTAATGCCCAGGAACTGCACCGTGAAATCGTAATCACCATTGGCCAAAATGAACGCCGGGTTGATATTGTCCAGGGCTACCAGGGAAATGTTATCAAAAGCGAGAATTTTCCTAACAGCGAAGCTGCCTACAGCGCCTTTTTGAGTTCCATTGATTTAGCTGGCTATACTCGTACCAAAGCTAGCCGTTTCGCTACAGAAGCCGGCCAATGTCCCTTAGGTCAAAGGTATCTATACAAAATATTGCACGATTCCGATTCCAAATCAGCCCAACGAAGCTGGTCAACTTCTTGCGGTTCAACGGGTACTTTTGCTGGTAACGCGCCGCTCGTCCGACAATTATTTCAGAACCAAATCGGTAACTATTTAAATTTCACCAGTAACGTCAGTCTCTAACTGATAAAATAAACCAATGATTAAAGCCATAATATTTGATTGCTTCGGCGTACTGGTTACAGAAGGCTGGCACCCTCTCTTGGATGATTATTTTAGCAATTCAGCAGAGCAGAGAAATACTGCCATAAAAATTCACAATGATGCTAATCGTGGCGCTATTAATTTTCAAACATACTCTGAAAAGCTGGCTAAACTAGGCGGCGTATCACAAGAACTAATCTCTGAATATTTGGACAGAAGCCGTCCTAACAGAAAGCTATTGGACTACATAGAGACGCAATTAAAGCCAAATTATAAGGTCGCTATCTTGTCTAACGCTAGTAATGATTGGCTAAAAGACTTGTTAACCCCCGAACAAATTAATCTTTTTGATGATATTGTTTTGTCTTATAAAACCAACTTTATCAAGCCGGAACCGGCGATTTATAAACTTATTTTAGATAATTTAAAAGTTGAACCATCTGAAGTAATCTTTATTGACGACAGCCAAAGGCAAATTGAAGGCGGTAAAAATGTCGGCATTAAATCGATTCTTTACCAGGATTTCGACCAAATGAAGAACGATTTGGAAAAACTTCTAGCCAAAGCTTGACCCAATTGTTTATAATAAAAGGGTCGATTTACAAGATAAAAAAGGAAACAAATATGACTATGATAGAAGTCAGACAAGATCATGCTATTCCATTCGTAATTAGTGGTGCTGCAGCTCAGGAAGTAGCTGAGGCTCTCGCGAGCGATATTAGAGAAAGAGATGATTTTCATGTCGGCGTAGAAGTTGGTAAAGTTCTACATGAACCACTTGCTGATATCTTAGAGATAGATAATCTACCCGATCTTGATAACTAATTTTTTATTACTTTTAGTTAGTTTTTGAATTTTATTAATATCCATTCGTAAGGTTCCGGCCAGGGCAGCACTTGGTGCAGATATAATAATCGACTTTTCGTTTTGCTTAAGGCTGACCTTGGAATTATATTTTTTACGTACATAATCTTTAATTACCTTAAATTCTTCAGGCTCTTCCCATTTTTTGGCCATAATGTCTGCCAGTGATTTTGTCATGACACTTATTATAACGTCTAATATTGTTTACAATAGGTAGACTATGCCGGAGTTACCAGAGGTTGAAACTATTCGAATTGGCTTAACTAAGCTTTTGCCAGGCTACAAAATTACCGGGGTTGAGCATGACTGGCCCAAGTCTTTTCCTAATTCCGATGCCGATGTTAAGAATTTTTTGATTGGCTCCAGGGTTAGCCAGGTAAAACGGCGAGCAAAAGTATTAATGATTGAGCTGGATAACGATTATACACTGGTAATTCATTTAAAAATGACCGGCCAGCTAGTTTTTAGAAGTGAACAAGCTGCTTTTGGGGCTGGGCATCCGACTGAATCCTTAATAGGCCAGCTGCCTGACAAATCCACGCGCGTTATCTTTGACCTACAAAAGGGTAATCAAAAAGCCAAATTGTTCTTTAATGACCAGCGCAAATTTGGCTGGATTAGGCTGTTGCCAACAATAGAAGTACCGAACATCGATTTCTTTAAGAAAGTCGGGCCAGAACCGCTGAACGACGACTTCACGGCTAAACAATTTGCTAGTCGCTTCCTACGCCGGCCTAATACTTCGATCAAAGCTGCCTTATTGGATCAAACGATTGTGGCTGGCGTAGGCAATATTTATGCCGACGAGAGCTTGTGGGGCGCAAAGATTCATCCAGCTACGCTAGTCAAAAATGTTTCCAATCAGAAATTTAATAAATTATTTGAAGAACTTCAATTTGTTCTTCGCCTGAGTATTGAGAAGGGCGGTTCGACAGATAAAAATTATATAAATGCCGAGGGCAAAAAGGGCAGTTACTTAACTTTTGCCAGAGTCTTCCGGCGCGAAGGCCAGGCTTGTCCGCGCTGTGGAGCGGAAATTATCAAGACTAGGGTAGCCGGCCGCGGTACTCACCTTTGCCCTAAAGAACAGAGGCTTAAATAATGATTACAACCATGACCGGCTCAAACACTTTCATGCTTCAGCAAGAGCTAGATAGCAAAGTTAGTGAGTTTGTCGGCCGATTTAGTGACATTGGCGTTGAGAAATTGGATGGCCAAGAGGCATCCGCTGAGCGATTAATCGAAGCTACAAAGAGCCTGCCATTTTTAGTTGATCAAAAGCTGGTGGTGCTACGAAATCCGTCAGCTCAAAAGGATTTTGTTGAAAAAATTAATGTTGTCATTGAGTCTGTGCCGGATGGCGTTGAGGTCATAGTTGTGGAGCCAAAAATAGACCGCCGCAGCAGTTATTTTAAGGTGTTAAAATCAAAAACCGAGTTTAAGGAATTCGGCGAATTAGATAGCCAAAAATTGAGCACATGGATTGTTCAGTATATAAGCCAACAGGGGGGCCGCATATCCCTCAGCGATGCCCGCTATTTAGTCGAGAGAGTGGGCTTAAATCAGCAGATTTTACACAATGAGCTCGATAAACTGCTGACTTACAAGCCACAAATTGGACGAACCGAGATTGATTTATTGACCGAACCAACGCCGCAAAGTTCGATCTTTGAATTGATCGACAGCGCCTTTGCCGGTAATCACAAAAGGACTTTGGAGCTCTATCGCCAACAGCGCGCCATGAAAGTTGAGCCGCAACAAATCATGGCTATGATTGCCTGGCAGCTGCATGTACTGTCGGTCGTCAAAACAGCCGCAGACAAGAGCGTAGACGATATTGCCCGCCAGGCAAAATTAAATCCGTTTGTGGTGCGCAAAACTGCAGCCATCGCCGGCCGGATTAACCTTGAAGATTTAAAGCAATTGGTTAATAGGGCCCTACAGCTGGATATTAAAATGAAATCCAGCAACATCGATAACGACGAAGCTTTACAACACTTCTTGCTAACTATTTCTTAGTAGTTTTTTTGGCAGGTGCTTTTTTAGCAGCCGGTTTTTTGGCGGCTGGCTTCTTAGCAGGCGAGACTTTTGCGGCAGATTTCTTAGCTGGTTTTACACCGGCAGCTTTAGCAGCAGCGGCTAACTGGCTCTTCTTGCGGGCAGCTTTGTTCTTGCTAAGAACGCCTTTTTTAACGGCTTTGTCCAGATCACTCTGGGCTTTGCGCAAATTAGCATCAGTAGTTTTAGCAGTAAACAGTTTAATAGAGCTCCTAAATGAGCGCTTGGTCCGAGAATTACGTGCTGCTGCTTTCTTAGCGACGCGAACTCGTTTTTTAGCTGATTTAATAATCGGCATAAATATCCTTGTTTAACAGTAAATTAGTCAATGCTCGATTGTACAGGGGTAGGCCAGATTTGTAAACCCCTATTGTCAAGCATAAGCAAATATGGTAGGCTACATCTGATATCTCTAAAACACAAACAAATTAAAATAAGACTATGAATCCACAAGCGTCTCAGCCTAATCCTACCCCTGATGCCACCAATGCGCGCCAGCAGGTTTTGGAGCAAATTAAACGCAGTAACAATGTTTTGTTAACTGTTAGTGAAAATCCCACCGTTGACCAATTGGCTGCCGTGATTGGCATGACACTGTTATTAAATAAGCTTGATAAGCATGCCACAGCAGTTTTTAGTGGCCAGGTTCCTTCAACCATTGAATTCTTGCAGCCTGATAAAACTTTAGAGAAGACCACCGATAGTTTGCGTGATTTTATAATTTCATTAGACAAGTCAAAAGCCGACAAATTGCGCTACAAGATAGAAGACAAGTACGTCAAAATCTTTATTACGCCGTATCACACATCCTTGTCAGATAAAGATTTGGAATTCAGCCAGGGTGACTTTAATGTTGATCTAGTCTTAGCCCTAGGTGTTAAGAAGCGCGAAGAACTCGACCAGGCAATTACTGTACACGGCCGAATCCTGCACGACGCCACAGTCGTCAGCATTAATACGACTCCGGGCGCCGATATGGGTTCAATCAATTGGGTCCAAACTGATACTAGCGGCTTAAGTGAAATGTTAGTTAGTCTGAGTGATGAGCTTAAGAATGAAGAAAAACCTCTGTTAGACCAACAAATTGCGACTTGCTTTTTAACTGGCATCGTAGCTCAAACCGGCCGCTTTAGTAATTCTAAAACTAATCCGCAAACTATGAGTTTGGCGGCTAAATTGATGAACGCCGGTGCTAACCAGCAATTAATTGCTACAAAACTAGAACCGCCAGCTCCAATTCCGCCAAAAATGCCAGAACCGCCAAAACCGGCAGCACCGCTGCCTAAACCGCCTGAGCCGCCCAAACCAGCGCCTCTACCAGCGCCAAAACCCGAAGTTAGGCCGCCAGCCGGGCCGGCTCGCCACGCACCAGAAAAGCCACTTAACCCGCCCAAGCCAGAGGCCAAAGCTACCGAAGATGGTTCGTTATTAGTGCCGCACGATGGCGTGACCGGCGATAGTGTGGCTTATGCCGAAGGGCCTGAAGAAGATATTGCCAAAATCCACATTGATGACCAAGGCACCTTAAAACGGATTGCCGAAGAAGAGCAGGCAGCTAAAGGTGCGGCCAGTGCTCAAAACAGTACGCAACCACAGCAACCATTGCCAGCCCAGCCAGCTCCGCCAGAGCCAGCTGCTCCAGCTATGAATTTGCCGGTTGCCCAACCGCCGCAAACTCCAGCAGAGCCATTATTACCACCAGCGCCGCCAACACCGGCGGATGCCAAACCAATTTTGCCCAAAGTCGACTCGACTGATACGCTTCAAGATCTCGAACAGTCAGTTAATAGCCCGCATTTGAGGGAAGTCGATAGCCTACCAAACCCTCCAACTAATCCTCAGCCGCCCACTGAATCGCAGTTACCACCCAGTTTAATTGGTCCTGACAAAGGCTTGCCTCCAGATCAAACCGCTGGCAATCCAAATCCGACGCCACCGCCACCAGTGCCACCGCCCATCACCATTACACCGCCACCGCCAGCAAACATGGCGCCTGGCAACATGTCTGATCCTAATTCGGGCGTTCCTCTCTAGTTGCACATCAAACTAGGGTATGATTTTATAATTGTCTAAATGGACGGCATACTTTTAATTAACAAGCCAAAGGGCTGGACTTCATTTGATGCCGTGGCCAAGGTTCGCGGTGCCCTTAAAAAGGGTGGCGAAGCCAAGCCAAAAGTTGGCCATACCGGTACCCTCGACCCTTTAGCGACGGGCTTGCTGGTGCTTTTAGTAGGCAAAGCTACCAAACAAGCGTCTGAGCTGTCTAAAGCTGATAAAACCTATCAGGCCAGCCTAAAACTTGGCGAAAATAGCTCAACCGGTGATGATGAAGGCGAAAAGATAAAGATTTCGGATAATCAGCCCAGTCTTGATGAGGTACAAGCAGTGCTTAACTCATTTTTAGGCGAAATCGAGCAAATTCCACCGGCTTATTCGGCTATTAAAGTTGATGGCCAAAGAGCCTACAAATTAGCCAGGCAGGGCAAAGAAGTTAAAATCGAGCCACGGCTAGTTAAAATCTATGAAATCACAGATGTTGACTACCAATACCCGAACCTTAACTTTTCCACTAAAGTCTCATCGGGTACATATATAAGAACGCTGGCCGAAGATATCGGTAAAAATTTGGGTAGCGGTGCCTACCTGACGAACCTAAAACGTACTCAAGTCGGTGCCTTTGAGCTCAAAGATGCCATTAGTGTAGACAATATTAACGCAGAAGCTATCTATAACAATATAAAAACTGGCGTCAGCTAATCTGTTACGCCAGCTTTTAACTAGATTATCAGTCTAGATGTTTGATTTCTTTGCCGTGTACGGTGATAGCGTAGATAACTAGGATATCAACCGTAATGACCAATATTGACCAAACCGGGAAAGCCGGAATGAAAGCCATATTAGCAACTGCACTTAGCAAGGCGATAATAACCGCGAAAACACGGCCATATAAACCACCACGTAGCAAAGAGCCAGATGCCACGACGAGCATCAAGCCCATGATGACGTGCACCCATCCCCAGGTGGTGTAGTCCAAAATCCAAACTGTGTTGGTCACAGAGTGGTAGACAACCTCGTTGTTAAATAATGCTGCTAGACCCGCTATAACGGAAAAAACACCGCCAAGCATCAACATAAAACTGGCAAAACCAATCCAGCCTATCCAGCCGGTAGGTTCCTGTTGTGAAGCCATATGTCCCCCTATTTTGTTATTACTGACTTTGATTATCGCCTCAGTGGTCGTCTCTGTCAATAAAATAAGTGTTCACCAGCTATTTTTAGGACTTGCTAAAGAGAGGCTAATCTGTTAAAATCCTTTCAAGATATGATCAGTGGTGATAATAAAAAGGCCGTTATTGAGTCTTTGCAAGCTAACAAAAAGGACACCGGTAGCCCGGCTGTCCAAGTTGGTATTTTGACTGAACGAATTAAAGAAGTTACAGATCACTTGAAGGCTAATAAAAAAGATCATGCCGCCCGGCGCGGTTTGTTACAGATGGTTGGCCAACGCCGCCGTTTATTACGTTACATATCTGAGAAAGATAGTAAGCAGTATCTCGATTTAATCGACAAGCTTGGTATCCGTAAATAGCTCTTTAAATTAAGCGTAGGTGATGGAGCACAGCTTTCCGCATGCGGATGGTTGAACCTCATTACCTACAGCCTGTCACCTGACAGGCAGGAAGGAATAACTAAACGTGAGTACTATTAACCCGTTTGGTAAAAAAATTGTAAAAGTAGAAACCGAGTTTTGCGGCCGCAAGCTTAGTCTTGAGGTTGGCCGGGTCGGTTTTCGGACCAGCGCCTCAGTTTTAGTGACCTACGGCGACACCGTAGTTTTGGGTACTGCCATGGTGGGCGAAAAGCCGATCAGCGGCTTTGATTATTTTCCGCTATCAATTGACTACGAAGAAAAAATGTATGCCTCTGGCAAAATCAGCGGCAGCCGTTTTATTAAAAGGGAAGGCCGCCCCAGCGATGATGCAATCCTGATTGGCCGCTTAATTGACCGGCCCATTCGGCCGCTATGGCCTAAGGGCTATCGCCATGAAGTTCAAGGCGTAGCCTCTGTTTTGAGCATGGACCCTGAATTCCGGCCGGACATGGTAGCTATGATTGCTATGAGCGCGGCTTTTATGCTGACTGGCGCGCCATTTGATGGACCGGTAGCCGGCGTACGCGTTGGTTTAGTTGACGGCAAACTCAAAGCTTTTGCGACAGCTGAAGAATTAGACGAAGGCTTGGATTTAGTGGTAGCTGGCACCAAAGACGGCATCATGATGGTGGAAGCTGGTGCTAACGAAGTTACTGAGGACCAAGTTGTTAAAGCCCTGGAATTTGCCCAAAAAGCCATCCAGCCGGCTATTAAATTGCAGGAAGAACTAGTTAAAAAGATCGGCGTTAAAGCTCAGGAATTTGAACTGTCATTGCCAGATGAAGATATCCAAAAAAGAGTTGATACCTGGGTTGCCGGCAAATTAGGTGCCGGTTTGCGCCTGCCATACCCGGAGCGCAACGACCTGGTTCGAAATTTACGAGACCAAATGTATGAGCACTTTGCTGATGAAATTGGTGATGAGTTCGAGGACTTAAAACAAGACTATGACGACGCTTTTACGATGGCTCTTCACAAAGATGTGCGCGAGGGAATCGTTAAAGATAAAGTTCGTCCTGATGGCCGTAAATTAACTGAAATCCGGCCCCTATCAAGTGAAGTTGGCTTACTACCGCGAGCTCACGGCTCCAGTTTATTTACACGTGGTGTAACCCAGGCCTTTAATATCGTAACTTTGGCACCGACCAGCTATGCCCAGCTAGTCGACACTATGGAAAAAGAAGGCGAGCGCCGCTACTTCCATCATTACAACGCGCCAGGCTACACAGTTGGTGAAGTTAAGCGACTGGGTAGCCCGGGCCGCCGCGAAATCGGCCACGGTTATTTGGCGGAGCGCGCTCTAAGCGCGGTTTTACCCAGTGAAGCTGACTTTCCATACACTATTCGTTCAGTCACCGAAATTATGAGCCAGAACGGTTCTACCAGCATGGCCGCAACCTGTAGTAGCTGCATGGCTTTGATGGACGCTGGCGTACCGCTTAAGCGCCCCGTATCAGGTATAGCCATGGGCTTAATGCTTGATAAAGACAAGCCATATATTTTAAGTGATATTGCCGACGCCGAAGATTTTGCTGGTGATATGGACTTTAAAGTGGCTGGTACTGAAAAAGGTATTACAGCTTTACAAATGGACATGAAAGTTCACGGTTTGCCGGTCAAAGTGCTGGCTGCAGCTCTGGAACAGGGCAAACAAGGCCGGGCCGAAATCCTGCGCCACATGTTACAGACGATTGCTAAACCGGCTGAAATGAGCCCTTACGCGCCACGAGTTGAAGCCATTCAAATTAATCCTGACAAGATTCGTGAAGTTATCGGCAAGGGCGGCGAGACAATCAACAAGATTATTGCCGAAACCGGCGCCGAAATTGATATTAAAGATGATGGCACAGTCATGATTGCCAGCCCTAATGGCCAGTCAATCGAAGCCGCCAAACAGTGGATTCAGAACATTACCGAAGAACCGGAAGTCGGTAAACTTTACAAAGACGTACCAGTAGTCAGCGTGATGGACTTTGGCGCTTTCGTCCAAATCCTACCTGGCAAAGATGGCTTGGTGCACGTCAGTGAAATGTCCGAAGAACGGGTCAATAAACCCAGTGATGTTGTCAGCGAAGGCGACAAAGTAACGGTTAAGCTAGTAGCAATTGATGACCGAGGTAGGTTACAATTAAGCATGAAGGC
>CAZBLI010000005.1:1402-9983 GCA_964492785.1 uncultured Candidatus Saccharibacteria bacterium | reverse complement strand
GGCAAAAACAAGTAAGAAAAAACCAAACTTTTGGCATCGACGCCGAGGTTTTGCCACCCAAGCTCTAATTGCCATAGTTTTGGCCTATTTATCCGGTAGCTGGGCGCTTGATTCTGGCAGTTTGATTGTCTACTTTGTAACTTTTGTACTGCTGGGTTATGCCATTAACAGAGTGATGAAAATTTTTCGTAAATAATATATGAATGATCTGACAAGCAAAGTTAAAACTTTTGTTTCGGCTGAACAAGCCAATGGAGCAAACAATATGCAGCCTTACCGCGATTACAGCGGCCCTGGCTTTGCTAAGTTCAAGCAAACCGACCGGTTTACTACCATCGGCGCTGGCCAGAAATACCAGTTGGTAACAATTTCCAAGCGAGAAGCTGCCGATTATTCGCTGGTCGTCAAATTTGCCATGCTAATTGGCATTGCCTTATTCTGGATATTTGGCGTTTGGTTCGCCTTGTTAGTATCAAGTGAATTACTGTCATCCAGCTTTAATCCGGTAGCACTAGCCATAACTATAATTTTGTTTGGCCCAATTATTTTATTCTTCTTATATCTACTATTAATGACGATCCCAAGAATAATATTTTTACTTCGAAATTTAGGGGGCGGAAAGTGAGTGCCCATTACTAAACAGCAGCGGCTTGACCAGATTAAAGCAGAGATTATCAAGCAAAATATCTGCCCAGATTTGGCCAAGCAGGCCACCCAGCTAGTCTTTGGTGACGGCAGCCCCGATGCCGAAATTGTCTTTATCGGCGAGGCACCCGGCAAGAACGAAGACTTAAAGGGGCTCCCATTTGTGGGGGCAGCCGGCAAATTCTTAGATGAAATGCTAGCCATGATCGACCTCAAACGCGAGGACGTGTACATTACCAATATCGTTAAGTATCGGCCGCCTAATAACCGCGACCCATTACCAGACGAAAAACAGGAATTTTTGCCATATCTAGAGCAACAATTAGAGGTTATTAAGCCCAAATTAGTCATAACTTTGGGCCGGCACAGCCTAAATTGTTTTCTGCCGGATTTGTCGATAAGCCAGGTCCATGGCCAGCCTAAACGGTTCAAAGGGCAGGTATATTTACCGCTTTTCCACCCGGCGGCGGCGTTATATAACGGCGGCATGCGTCAGACGTTAATTGACGATTTTACCAAAATTCCCATCATCCTTAAGAAACTTTCATAAAAATTAATTGAACGACAGACACGAAAGGAGTTCATTTATATGAATCAAAAAAATAATAAACCCAAGCCTAGATCAAATACGGCTCAGCCGGTGGCTCTAGGCAAGTCCGTTTCTCGCGGTGCTGCCATGCGCGCCCAGAAACGCAGCCAGGAAGACGCTCATCGGATTGCCAGCCAATACGTCCAGGCCACACCGCAAAAAGCAACCAGGGGTAATGTCATTGATGACAGCCCGCGCTTAAAACTAATTGGTTTAGGCGGTATGGATGGCGGTGGTTCCAAAAACATGTTGGTTTTGGAATACATGAACGACGCCATCATTATGGATTGCGGTAACGACCTTGGAGTCGATTTGCCAGGAATTAATTATGGCATCGCCGACACGACTTATTTAGACAGCATCAAATCAAAGATACGAGCTTATGTGATTACGCACGGTCACTTAGACCACATTGGCGGTTTGCCGCACATCTTACCGAAGTATCCGGCGCCAGTTTACGGTAGCCGCTTTACCATTGGTATGGTCGAAAAAGTTTTTGAAAACTTTGGCATTCCACAGCCTGATGGCTTTGAATTAAAAACCGTCATCATGAATGAAACCACCCATGAAAAATTAAAAGTGGGTAGCTTCTTCATTGAACTTGTTAGGATCACCCACTCAATACCTGGTAGTACCTGTATAGTTATCGATACTCCAGTTGGCCGTATCATCAATACCGGTGACTTTAGGTTGGACCCTAACCCACTGGACCATGAGCGCTCTGATACAGAACGCTTAATTGAGCTTGGTAATGAAGGCGTTCTAGCACTATTAAGTGATAGTACGACTACCGAAAGGCCGGGCCGGACTCCCAGCGAAAGCACTATCGAGCCGACTTTTATCGATTTATTTGATAAAGCACCTGGTCGAGTCTTCATCGCTGTGTTTAGCTCTAATATGAATCGTATTCAAATGATCGTTAATGCGGCTGTACATCATGGTCGAAAAGTCGCCTTTGATGGCCGTAGCATGATGTCGACCCTGGAATTAGCCGTGCGGTTGGGCATGATGAAAATTCCTAAGGGCCAGGTTGTGCCAATGGCTAGTGTGGGTAATTTAAAAGATGAAGAAGTAGTCATTATTTGTACCGGTTCTCAGGGCGAGCCCAGCTCAGCCCTGCAGCGAATGTCGACTGGCGAACACAAGCACATTAAGCTAAAGGAGCAGGATACAGTAGTACTTAGCTCGACGCCGATCCCAGAGAGTGGTAACGACCGCTTAATTGGTGAAATGGTAGATGACCTGATGCGCAAGGGCGTACACGTCTTTAGGCACGTTAGCCATGATGTTGACGGCATTGGGCCGCTGCACGTTTCCGGCCATGCCAGCATCGATGAATACGCTGAAATGATGCAAATGACCAAGCCAAAGTTCTTTGTACCTATTTATGGTTCATTCCGCTCTAAGAAATACCATATCGATGTAGCCATCGAGCAGGGCATTCCGCGCAAGAATACTGTTAACGCCGAAAACGGCGAAATAGTAACTTTCACACCGGACAGCATGGAAATTGCCGGCGAAGTACCGCACGGCACGGTTTTGGTTGACCAAACTGGCGCGGTTGTTAGCAATGTGGTGATTAAAGACCGCTTGATGCTGGCTGAAGAAGGTTTAGTGGCGGTAATTCTAACTGTCGACAAGAAGTCCGGCAGCTTGCTTACCAGCCCCGACATCATTAGCCGCGGCTTTATTTATATGCGCGACAATGAAGAGTTGATGAATGCCTTTAGGGCCGAGTTGCGCCGGGCAGTTAGCCAGCGTTTCAAACGGGTAGACCTAGACCGCTTTAAGCAAGAGCTAAAAGAACATGTAACGCATTTCTTGTTTGAACAAACTCAGCGCAGCCCGATTGTCATTCCGGTTGTTAATGTAATCGGTGGCGGCAAGGGCGGTGAAAAGCCAGGCAACAGTGACCACACCAATTCTAACGGCGATAAAAACCCTCAAGAACAAGCCGATGAGCTGCAAAAGCGCTTCCAACAGATGCGCGCTCGACTGCTCAACCAAGACGGCCGCGGCGAATAGCACAGACACTATATTATTGACATATTAACTAATATGTGCTAGTATAAATTTGTTAAACGAAGAAATAAAAAATGCCAAAACAATTTGTAGATAATCGTGTACCAGCATTACAACGAGAATTTCCACGCACTCATGCCGATGTGTTTGCCGAAGCCTCATCTGAAGCTGCTTTTGATAGGTTAGAAAATTCGAATGTACATGTTAAGGAAGTTGGACACGCAGTTTTAAATATATCTGAAGGCAAGAATTTTGATTCTGCACACCAACAAGAACCAACTAACGTTATTTCGTTAGATAGTCGTCGAAAAAACTAATTGTAATTAGTTAACATAAAAAGAGCTGCCATAAGCAGCTTTTTTTTTAATGCCAACATTGACAAACGTTGTAAATATTGCTATAATAGTGCAATAAGTTATTCCTGTAATACAAACAGTTTGAGTCTAGTTGAAATTAACTAAAAAAAGTATAATGTATTAGCAATGGCAAAAAAGAAAAAACAAACACGTGGTCGCAAAAAAGCTCAGCCGGAAGTGGTAGAGAAATCTCCGTTTTGGCCGCTGGCAGCTGCCATTATCTTATTTGTAGCCGCAGTATTCCTTTTCTTCGGTGGTTTTGGCACCGGTGGACCTCTGCCAAAAGGTATGTTCAATGGCGCCTACTGGCTATTTGGCTGGGCGGCTTATCTAACCTCTATTGCATTAATTTTATGGGGCGTATCCAAGTTTAAGAGTGAAGACAAAAAGATGCCACTTGGCAAATTTGTGGCTATGCTGGCCGCTTTGGTGTTTATTGCCAGCTGGTTCCATGTGGCCTTTGCCAGCAAGCAAATCGACGGTACTTTTACTGGCGGCCACGGTGGTGAAACCGGCCGCTTAATCGGCGGCACAGTTTTGGGGGCGATTGATAAATTTCCAGCCGGGCTGATGTTCTTTGTGTTCGCCATCTTAGCGATATTTTTTGCCTTTGGCATTTCGCCTCAGCATTTAATGAAGCTCGGTGACTTCTTTAAACGTGAACCGAGCGAGGATACAGACTTAGCTGATCTCAAACAAAAAGCCGGTGACAACTTCAAACTTAACGAAGGCGTACCGGTTGAGCATAGCGCCGGCACGCCAAAGCTAAACAGCTTTAAAAATACCGCTCAAAAAGTCGCGCCGACCAATCAAAGTGCTTTAACCACTGCCAGTGACCCGGACTGGAAGTTCCCATCGCTTGATCTGCTTA
The DNA here is from genome assembly GCA_964492785.1 of uncultured Candidatus Saccharibacteria bacterium. Classification (GTDB taxonomy): domain Bacteria; phylum Patescibacteriota; class Saccharimonadia; order Saccharimonadales; family JANWIN01; genus CAZBLI01. The sequence goes on along the minus strand of CAZBLI010000005.1, from coordinate 5,500 downwards.
ACCAAAAACAAGATAAAGCCAATGCCGGCGACGTTAATGGCAATGCCAAAACCATCAAAGAGACTTTTGAAAACTTTAATATTGACGTCGAAATGGAAGGCGCCAACATCGGCCCGCGCGTCACCCAGTATACGCTTAAGCCGCCAGCCGGAGTTAAACTTACCAAGATCGCGGCTCTAGAAAATAACTTAGCGCTCGATCTTGCGGCTCAATCTATTAGGATTGAAGCACCGATTCCAGGTAAAAAAGCCGTTGGTATTGAGGTGCCAAACGTCAAACCGGCCACTGTGCGCATGGCCAGCATTTTGAACACCGAAGAATGGAATCAGCAGACTAGCCCACTTGGTGTAACTATCGGAAAAGATATTTCCGGCGCGCCGGTGATCGCTTCATTAGATAAAATGCCGCACATTTTAGTAGCCGGCCAGACCAACTCCGGTAAATCTGTCATGATAAATAGTATTTTGACCAGCTTGCTATATCGCAATTCTCCAGCTGATCTGAAGTTAATTTTGGTTGATCCTAAGCACGTTGAGTTATCGCCCTACAACGACATTCCTCATCTGTTAACTAGCGTAATTACAGAGCCGGAGAAGTGCATTAGTGCCTTAAAATGGGCAGTTGCCGAAATGGAACGCCGTTACCGTACGCTGGCTGAATCGCACAAGCGCAATATAGTGGAATACAATAGTGTTAAAAAAGATGAAGGCATGCCTTACATCGTGATCGTAATTGACGAGTTAGCCGATCTGATGATGATGGCCGCTCGTGATGTCGAAGCCTTGATTGTGCGCGTGGCCCAAAAAGCCCGAGCCGTTGGCATCCACTTGGTTATCGCCACGCAGCGACCAAGCGTTGACGTTATTACCGGTTTAATTAAAGCCAACGTGCCGGCTCGAATTGCCTTTACGACCACTAGCCAGGTCGATTCCCGTACCATTATTGACCAAGTTGGCGCCGAGAAGTTATTGGGGCAAGGTGACATGCTTTTCAGCACGGCTGACATGCCCAAGCCCAAACGTGTCCAGGGTGCATTAATAGAAGGTGATGAAGTTACCAAAATCACCGACTTCTTGCGCTCACAGCGTCCACCGCAATACGATGATGAAATTGTCAGCCAACCCGTCCAGCTTAATGGCCGCGGCGGTGTGGTGGCTGAAGTTGATGCCAGTGACGAACCGATCTTTAAAGATGCCGTCGGCGTAGTGGTGGAAGCGCGCAAAGCCAGCACCAGCTTATTACAGCGCCGCTTACGAATTGGTTACGGTAAAGCCGCCCGTCTGATAGAATCAATGGAAGAGCAGGGAATCATTGGTGCCGCTGATGGATCCCGCCCGCGCGAAGTTTTAGTTAGTAGCCTGGACGAAGTTTTTGGCGGTGGACATATGGCCGAAGAAACAGTTGAGGCGCAAGACGTCTACGACGAAATACCAGACGAAGAATAGAGGGTAACCAGAGGCAATAGTGGAAGAAAACAAAACCAAGCCACAAAGTATAAAAAAGTATCTAGCTGCTGCTCCAGTGGTGCTTGTGGCTATTATGGCCGGTGTTATCGGCATCAAAACCCTTAGTTCATCAAGTGCGGCCAGCCTACAGGTTAAGGGCCGGGTAACAAAGAACGGGGTAGGCGTTAAAGATGTCTACTTGGATGGCTGTGGTTTAAATACCGGTTACGGTGTAGCCGCCTCAACTGGATCGGATGGTACCTTTACTTTCGTAAATTCGGTTGGATCTTACGGTGGCTATTGTGTAAGGGTAGCCTGGACTGATTATTTATCAGCCTCAGACGCGCGCGTTGTACACAATAAATCAGTACTTGGCACGGTGGCCTGGCCACCCAAAACAGTTAACCGCTCGGAGCATAGTGGGGCAGCCCGATATGAATTCCAGGTAGCTGGTGTTAACTGTTATCATGCCAGCACAAATGCTAGTTGTAATCCAAAGGGATCCGAGCAGACTTGGGACCTAGCCTCGGACACTGGCTTTACTTTCGCATTTTCATCTCCGACCCCAACGCCGACGCCTACTCCAACTCCCACTCCAACGCCGACGCCAACCCCTACGCCTAAGCCAAAGCCAAAACCCTCTACCGGTGGCGGCTCTTCTGGTGGCTCGCACTCGGGTTCGACTTCTGGAACTGGTTCTAGTGGCGGATCGGGCGGATCAGGTGGGTCCCAAGCCAAGGACACTAAAGCGCCATCTTCACCCGGTGAATTCAAAGCCGATATCAATGAAGTTTCCAAGTCGGTTGATTTAACCTGGCAATCGTCTAACGATGACGTTGGCGTGGCCAATTATGAGCTGCAACGATCTGATGATGGCCAAAAAACCTGGTCTGTTATTAGTAACGATATCGGCGGCGACCAGACATCATTTAACGATGCCTCCGTTGGTTTTGATAAGACTATTTATTACCAGATAAGAGCGGTTGATGCTGCCGGCAATAAATCGGCCTATTCCTCGGCAGCAGTTAACACCGGCCAATTTACTGCCAATACTAACAGCCAAGAAGACACCACTATAACTTCTGAAGACCAGATTGCGACTGTTACCATACCAGCTGGCTCAATCAGCCAGGACGCATTTTGTACAATCACAGTCTCAACAGATGTCCTACCGCCTAGTGTCAAGAATTTGCTGACAGTAAGCGGACCGTACCAGTTAGTTTGCCGTACCAGCGACGGCAACATTATCACTACCTTTAATAACTCGCTAACATTGTCGGCGAGCGTTCCGGCCGGAAACCGCAAGGGTATCAAGAATTTGTCATATTACGGACAAAACGATAATACTGATTGGCAAAAATTAACTATCACCAAGCACGACAAAAAATCTTCAACAGATACGGTTGACCTCAAAGACAATCAGATTTTTGTCATCATGGGCACCAAAAAATCGACTCCGCTCATTGTTAAGATCTTAATATTCTTGCTGATCATCGGCATCATTATCTTCCTGCTGAGATTCATCAACCGCATGCTTTTGAAACGCAAAGCCATCTCCGATTACGACGAATACTTGCGCAAAGCCAAAGGCCTTTAACCCCTGGTTGACTAACAGGGGTAAATAAGGTAGACTAGCAGAGCTATCAACTAATTCAGGTTACTGCCGCTTGAGCGAGTAGCCCGATGACCAAGAGAAGGAGTTCAAATTGAACCAATACGAAATTGCTGTATTGTTCGACCCAGGTTTAGAAATTGACCTGGCTAAAGCCACCAATAAGGTCGACAAGATCTTTAAGGACAACGGCGCCAAAGTAACTAATACAGACAACTGGGGCAAGCGCAAATTAGCTTACTCTATCAAAAAACAAGACCATGCGATCTATGTGTTTTATACCGTAGAATTGCCAGCCGAAAACGTGCGCAAGATCGAAAGTGCTTTTAACATCACTGACGAAATTATTCGTTTCTTGATTACCAAGCCAGATCTTAAAGCTATCGCCAAAGCCGAAGCTGCAAAAGCCGAAAAGGCCAAGAAAGCTGCTGAACGAGGCGAAACCGAAGAGGGTAAAGAAGATAAGGGCGAAGAAGAGTAGAAATTAGGGATTAAGGAGAAATATTATGGCTCGATCATTTAACCAAGTAATCTTGATGGGTAATTTAACCCGCGATCCAGAGCTAAGACAAACACCCAATGGACAAAATGTAGTTAGCTTTAGCTTGGCCTTAAACCGTAGCTACAAAGACGCCAGCGGCGAGTGGCAAGAAGTCACCGATTACGTGGACTGCGTAGCCTGGGCCGGTTTAGCTGAGCGTGTCGCTCAATACCTAAGCAAAGGCCGCCGTTGTATGGTGGTTGGCCGCTTGCAAAGCCGCAGCTGGGAGCAAGATGGCCAAAAGCGCAGCAAAGTCGAAGTGCTGGCTAATGACGTGACTTTCCTGGATAGCCGCGGCGGTGGTAGCGAATCGGGCGGTGGCGAATTTGACCAAACACCAAAAGCCGCCGCCAAACCGGCGCCTAGCAAAAAGGCAAAAAGCGGCGATGTTGTAATAGAAGACATCGGCGACGAACCAATTAACTTGGACGACATACCATTTTAAGAGAAATTGCCTATGATGAAGCATCTATTGATGGACAATTTAGCGATATGACCGA
>CAZBLI010000005.1:0-1302 GCA_964492785.1 uncultured Candidatus Saccharibacteria bacterium | reverse complement strand
GACGTTCCATATTTTGACTACAAGGACTTTAAAACCTTGCAGCGTTATGTAAATGTTTACGGGCAAATTGAAACCCGCAAGAAGACTGGTTTGACCGAAAGCCAACAGCGACGCCTGGCCGTAGCTATTAAGCGCGCCCGCCACTTGGCTTTGCTACCATTCGTAGCGAATAACTAAGGAAAACTATGGCTTTCGAAAAGTTCAATCCTCGAGAAGATTGTGATGCAATTTTACAAGCTAAGCACTGCCCACTACGTAGAATTGTGGAAAGTAAACTACCAACCGCATTTACTGAAAGAGCATATTATGAGCTAAGTGAAGGTGCCTGCCAGGATCATTGCAGCTTAATATTTTTTGAACAAGGCCAAGCCGAGTCTTTTATAAAATTAGCTCATGCAGCAATTGAAATGACCGGCAAGGACAATAGTTAATTTGACAGATGAAAGTGAGAATTTTAAATGGCACTTGGAGTAACAGATCTTAAAAAAGGTACGATCTTTCAGATGGACGGTACACCGTACCGAGTAGTTGATTATGCCCAAAAAGTTATGGGCCGCGGCGGTTCGATCGTCAATGTCAAAATCAAAAGCCTGACCGATGGCAAAGTCCTGGCGAAGACTTTTAAAGGCAACGAGTCAATCGAGCCGGCTGACGTCACCAACAAAAATGTCCAATATCTCTATAGCGATGGTACTATGCTGCATTTTATGGACGAAGCGACTTATGAGCAGTTTGAGTTACCGCTAGCCGACATGACTGACCAAGTGGGATATATGAAAGAGGGCGATAACGTGCAGGCCCAATTATTTAACGGCCAGGTCATCACTGTCGAATTACCTAAGAACGTTCCACTAAAAGTTACACACGCCGAGAATGCCGTAAAAGGTGATACTAGCAGCGCCATCACTAAGGATGCGGAGTTAGAAACCGGCATTAAAGTTAAAGTCCCGGCTTTTATTAAGACTGGTGACATCATTAGCGTTGATACTACTAACGGCGCATACCGCGAACGCGTAAAGGAATAAATGCGCCAGCGGCTGGATCAGGAATTAGTGCGCCGGCAATTAGCCGAGACTCGAAGCCAAGCCGAGAATTATATTAAATTAGGGCAGGTGAAAGTAAACGGGCAAGTTGCTTCTAAGCCAGCTCAGCAAGCTTTTCTATCAGATAAAATTGAACTTACCAGCGATGAGCAATATGTCAGCCGGGCGGGGTTAAAGTTAGCCAGTGTGGCCGATAAGTTCAAATTGGATTTTCGAGGCAAAACAGTTTTGGATGTGGGCTCTAGCACTGGGGGCTTCA
>CAZBLI010000004.1:4708-25104 GCA_964492785.1 uncultured Candidatus Saccharibacteria bacterium | reverse complement strand
TGGCTAGTAAGACTCGCAAAGAGCTAGAAGACCTCGACGACCTCGACGTTTAAGCCTTGAAAAGTATTTTGAGGTTTGATACTATTACCTAGTTCGAAAATTTAGAAAAGCTCATGCGAGCCACAAAAAATGTGGGAGCTTTATGTGACAGAATGATCCCCAGCCGGGGATCTTTTTGTTTGTGATATAATATTTTTATGAAAATTCAAGTGATTACGCTTTTTCCGGAGATGTTTCCAGGCGTATTAAATACCAGCATGCTTTGGAAAGCCCAAGATCGTAAGTTAATAGATATTAGTTATATTAATTTACGGGATTATGGGATTGGTCCACGCAAGCAAGTTGATGACACCCCTTACGGCGGTGGGGCGGGTATGTTATTAAAACCTGAACCAGTTGTCGCTGCTATTGAAGCCGCTAAAAAAAATGATCCAGAAACCATAGTCATATTGCCAACCCCAAGAGGTAAAAATTATAAACAATCTGATGCCAAACAGTTAGCTGCCAAAGCCAAGGGGTTGATTATAGTGTGCCCGCGTTATGAAGGTTATGACGAACGCATAACTAAATATGTAGATCAGCAGTACTGCATTGGTAATTATGTTTTAACGGGCGGGGAACTACCAGCCATGATTATAATTGACAGCGTTGCACGCTTAATCCCGGGTGTTTTAGGTGACGAAACTTCGCCAGAAATTGAATCCTTCCAACAAGACGATAAAACAATCGAATTCCCTCAATACACACGGCCCGAAGATTACAGGGGCGAAAAGGTGCCAGAAGTGCTTTTAAGCGGCCATCACGCCGAAATTGAAAAGTGGCGCCAGGCCAACCGCTAGAACTTGAATAAAAAACATAAAAGTGTTATAATATTGTAATGAGCGAAACTCAAAGTTTCCCAGAAGTAACCTATATAGGTAAAGAGTGGAATTATGGCCAAGAATATACTCAGGCCCGCGCTGGAGAAGTCCTGGATGTTTGCGAACGATTAGGTTTGGATGATGAATTTACACCTATCCTCGCACAATATATTACCGATCTTCACTTAATTACAACTAATAAAAGTGAACCAGAAAACTGCTTAGAACTGCGTACCTTACCTCATAATGGTGGAAGAGAGTGGGCAAGAGCTTTGGTATTAGACGAGGCTGATTTAAAATTCCGTGTAGATGTATTAGCACAATGCCTAGACTTACCAGTCGCGGAAAATGAACCATCAATTACTAGCGGTAACAATGTTCTACCCTTATTTAAAAGGTTATTATTAGTTAAGATTGAGCCAGTTAGTGACACAATATTGCCAGACGATGGTATAGAAACTGAAAGTCAGTCCGAAGATGCAACCAGGAATAGTAAAATTCTAACTTTGGCAGCTATCGATTGGGCATTTTATGAACAAATTCCAGATATTATTGGCGGCGCCTATGTCATGAAAAATGGTTTTGGAAAATACATTCCTGACCTCAACGACCAACACCCATTTTATTATGGCGCTCAATACAGTTTAAGTTCCAATTATCTTAAAATAAAACGAATGTTAAGCAGCCGGATTGATCTTGAAGAGGACAGAGATAAATTAAAACGCGGCTTTGGATTAATGCAATTACACGACAGTTTAATTAAGCATGGTTTAGTTACCCACGCCAAGCAGGCCGAGTGGGCTATACAATCAATCAGAAAAACATTTGCTCAATACTCCGATTCCTTTAGGGGTGAAGAAATAGCCGACCACCTTAGATTATTAGTACCGGTTTACAATGTTCTTGAAGGTTATCAAAAGTTATCCGAATCAATTGATCCCACTATTGATCCTGATTCTGACGATTAACTAGAAGCACAAATTTTACAGATTTCTTCGGAGTCGTCTTCCGCTGCCCAGCGTTTGGTAGCGATCTTCCATGGTTCGTAGTCATGATAAGCCACTAATTCAGCAGCCCGCCTGAGGGCATAACCCAGCCGTCCATATATTTTAGTTCTTCGCCATAAAACCGCGGCCCACTTTGGGCCCGCCGGCAAAACATATATTGGCCTAATTGCGATATATGGTTTTGGATCTTGTTTATTAGCTGTCAGTTTAAAATATTCGGCTAAATATTTAGCATCATTCAAAGCAGTTTGAGCTAATCCGGTATAGGGAGTGTCGGCGTTATCGCCAACAACATAAATATTCGGTTCAGCTTGTAAAAACTGGTCAACTCGGACACGGCCGTTTTCGTTTAACTGAAAATTATTTTTACTAAAAAATGCGTGATTGGTAACGCCAGCCGTCCAGACGACAGTCTCGGTTTTTAACTCTCTGTCATCTAGTTTTAAGGTTTCAGCCGTTTCGGCTAATACCTTGGTTTGCAGATAAATTTTAACGCCAATTTTTTTAAGGTGTTTAGCAATTCTAAAGCCTATTTCTTTAGGCATCCGCGGCACTAAATTTGGGGCAGCTTCGACCAGACTGACATTTATTCTCGGCCGGTCAATATTATGATTTTTAGCAATTTCTCTTAAATAATCGGGCAGGGCACCAGCCAGTTCGATGCCGGTTGGACCGCCACCAATGACGATGTAGTTTAAATCTAATCTTTTATCTTCAATAACTTGTTGATGTAAGTGTTTTTTGAATCTGACGGCTTCTTCCGTATTCTTAATCCCAAAAGAAAATTCCTTCAAGCCTTTTATATCAAAATAGTTTGTCTGAACACCTAAGGCAAGAATTAAGCTGTCATAACTAACTTCTCGGCCAGAATTCAATTTTAATGATTTATTTTTTCTATCCAGATTTACGGCACTATCAATAAATATATCTATCGGCTTGTCTTTGAAAATTTCATCTAAGGGCACACTGGAAATATACTGACGGCCACCAGTGGCGGTACGATAAAGAGTTGGATAGTAACGAAAATCTGCATGGTCGCTAATTAAGGTAATATCAAAGTTAGGATTATCGGCCAGTTCTAAGGCCACTTTAGTACCGCCAAAGCCGCCGCCGACGATTACTAGCTTTTGTTTAGACACTGTTTGTTTTTACCTTTGTTTTATATCTTGATAGGCTTATCTTAACATAAAAACATTATCGTTGATAGATGTCACGCTTCTTAAATAAAAAGAAACCAATCACTAATATCACTAAACTATTTACTGTCAGTAAAATCATGTCAGACCACCTTGGCCCGTGTAATAATATGCCCGGCTTATCAAAATAATGAAATGGTGAAAATTTATCGATCGGCTTTAAACTTTTAACCGATTCAGCCAATGATGTAATCAATAGGCTTGTAAAGGCTAAAGCACCAGTAATTGCCCCGGAAATAGCTCTTTTGCCAGTTGCGGCGCCAAGCGTATAACCAATTGAGCTAAACAAAAGTACAATCAAAAATTCATCAAGTACCGATAATATTAAACGGCTGATACTCATACTGCCATGAATTAAAGGCAGCGTTATTAAAATTCCAAATGCCAGGCTAAAACAAATACCGAATAAAACTACCATACTACCAATTAACTTGTGTATATAAATCTTGCCTCGGCTAATTGGTTGAGCTAACAGAGTTTGAAGCGTTCCATCGTTTTCTTCGCCAGCCAGTTCACCAGTAAATAAAATTACTCCAGCAATTAAAACGATGTAAGAAAATTGAAAGAATACTTGTAAATCCGCATACCCTGATACAGTTGTATAATTTTCAGAATTACCAATAAAAGCTTTTAGTGAGTCCGGGACATTATTTATTGTTTCTGAAAAAGACTTACTAAGCGAAGGATAAAAAGCCATTGTAAATGCAACTAAAGCCGCCATGCCGGCAAACCAGCCAAGCAGCATCCATCGCTTGGTAAATATTGTTTTGCCAATAGTGCTATTTAACATTATTACCCCTGTAGTATTGCATAAACATAGTTTCCAGATCTGTTTCCTGAATCATTAAATGGGATATTTTATATTTAGCCAAGAAAGCCACTAATTTATTTATGTCGCCATTAAAAGTTAAGTTAAGATTATTGCCTGATTCAGTAAGGTTGCTAACGCCATTTAATTTGACCAACTTAGATTTTAATTGCGTATCTTTACTGCCAATTCGAACTTGGGTTGGCGCATCCAATCCGATTTCGTCTAAAGCCTTAATTCCAATAATCTTACCTTCTTTAATAAAGGCAACGCGGTCACATAATTCTTGAACTTCACTAAGAATATGAGATGAAATAAAGGCTGTTTTACCTTGTTTTTTGCGCTCTAAAATAATTTTATTGAACTCCGACTGAATCAGAGGGTCTAAACCGCTGGTTGGTTCATCCAAAATTAATAATTCTGGATCGTGCATCAATGCCGAAATTAAGCCGACTTTTTGTCGATTTCCTCTAGAGAGATGCTTGAATTTTGTATCCAATTTACAATTTAAGCGCTTAGCCAGTTGTTTTACGTATTTTTGATTAAAGCCGCCATGCAAGCTGCCAAAATATTGAAGCTGTTGCCAGCCTGTCAATCCCTTATCTAGGGCCATATCATCCATCAAAAAGCCGATTCTTTTGTGGATTTCAGTGTTTTTAGCAGAGCTATCCATACCGAAAATATTAATTTTACCAGAGGTCGGCCTCATCAAATCTACCATAAGACTTATTGATGTAGTTTTACCAGCACCATTGGGCCCCAAAAAGCCGAAGACTTCACCAGCTTTTACTTCCATACTGACATTAGTTATACCTCTGGCGGTACCATAACTTTTTGTTACATTTTGAAAATTAATAACTGAATCAGGCATTTATATTATTTTAACACTTATTTTTAATGTCAAAGTGTTTAGAGTTACAATTAAATTAATGTAAATAAGGTAAAAACAAATGTCGCTTATTCAGGCACCAAACCACGACCGGCATCAGCCCAAAAATGTAAATGAAACCCAAAAACAAAAATTAACTTTTCAGGATAGGGTCGCGTTAATTATTACATCAGCAATTGGTACCATGTATGCGGTTTATTTTTTTGCGATATTTTTAGCAGGCTGGATGTTGTGGCAAGCTAAGTTTTCCAACCAACCATTTGATCCCTATCCATTCGCATTCTTATTATTTATCGGAAATATCGTACAGCTATTGCTAATGCCATTAATTTTAGTCGGCCAAAATATCCAGGCCCGCCATTCCGAGATTAGAGCCGACGAAGAGTATCGCACCACCAAAACCAGTTTTCAGGACATCGAACATATTATCGAGCATTTAAATGCTCAAGACAAAGAATTGTTAAGGCAATCAAAGCTACTAGAAGAATTAGTAGGCAAGCGGTAGCTTAATAGAAAAAGTAGAACCTTTTTTAATAACGCTAGTGGCGTCAATGGTGCCGCGTTGGGCAGTAATTAATTTATGGGCAATCGAAAGTCCTAAGCCATAACCACTGGCTTTATCTTTAGATCTAGAGTGGTCGCCACGATAAAACCGGTCAAAAATATGAGGCAAGTCAGATTTTTTGATACCCTGGCCATGATCGGTAACTTCAACAATGCCATAATTACCGCGCCGCCGTGAAGTAATTTCAACGCTAGTTTTGGGAGGACTATATTTGATAGCATTATCTATTAAAATCACTAGAACATCTTGTAAATGCTGGGCATTGGCAATTACGTCAATTTGCGAAGTTTGATTGTTGAGCATTATATTTTTGCCGACAGCTAATGGTTCGGTTTGTTCGATAGCTTGTTTTACCACCTGCTGGTAATTAACCTTGGACAATTTTATATCTTGTTCATTGCGGGCTAGCTTAAGTAATCGGTCTGACAAATCGCGTAGTTTAATGACTTCTTCTAAATTACTCTCCAGTTGTCCCTTGGCATCTTTAAGATTTAATTTTTTATCGCGCAATGAAACTTCAATCTCGGTTTGCAGGGTAGTTAGAGGCGTGCGCAATTCGTGGCTGGCGTCAGCTGTAAAGCGGCTTTGCGCTTCCAAGGCTTTTTCGATCGGGTGAATATTACGCTTAGCTAAGCCATAGCTCAATAAACTACCAAAAACCAAGGTGCCCAAATTTAACAAGACTATATCATTGATTAATTGGCGTTGGGCTTCACTCAGGCGGCTATCACGAAATTTAGAAAAGTTAAAAAAGACATTTGGTTCATTTAGTTCATAAGATTGAGGCGTACTTAGCTCTGCCGATAGTTGGCGATTTGAAAAATGGTAAAGCAGATAGCTAAAAGTTATCGACAACACCATTAATATGGCCAGGTAGGCCAGGGTTAAGCGTAATACAGCCGAGCGAAACATTACGCTTCTATTTTATAACCAAAACCGCGAACCGTGTGAAGCAATTGCTTTTTTGCAGGCTTATCAATCTTGTTGCGGAGGTAGCCCATGTAGACTTCAACTGTATTTGGCAGAATATCAGCGTCAAAGTCCCAGACATGATTTATGATTTTGTCTTTTTCTAAAATACGGCCGTTATTGCGCATTAAGTATTCAAGCAGCGAGAACTCACGCCGTGAGAGTAAAATTGGTTTGCTGCCGCGAGTAACTTCATAAGTAATAGTGTTAAGCGTTAAGTCACCAACTTTGAGCTCTGTGCCAACATTGTCTTGTGGTCGTCGCATCAAGGCTCGGATACGAGCTAATAATTCTTCAAAGGCAAAGGGCTTAACCAAGTAGTCGTCGGCGCCAGCATTTAAACCATCTACCCGATCTCGCACCTGGTCTTTTGCTGTTAACAATAAAATTGGCGTGTGGATGCCTTGTTCACGTAATTCACTACAAATATCAAGACCTTGCTTATTGCCAGGCAGCATGCGGTCCAAAATAATTAAATCGTAGTCGCCGGTTTCGGCACTGGCCAAGCCGTCATCACCGTCGTAACAGACATCTACGGCGTAATTTTCTTGTTCTAGCCCGCGCTTAATTGCGGCTGCAATTTTATGCTCGTCTTCGACTACCAAAATCTTCATACTTATAATTATCCATTTAGAACTTAAGAATAGCTGAGAGTATCTCAGAAGAGCCTCAGCCAAACTTTAATATCATCTAAGAGTAAACTTATTTTACATCTTTTATGTAAATTTGCATATTGCTCATGCTGAACCAGTGGCCAGGCTGAATAAACCTATTTTAAGTGTAAAAATTCTAATACTTTTTACAGTTTAAATTGCTATAATTTGGAGATATGTCTAATCCCGGTGGCCGAATTAACCAGTTCCTGGCGCAATTACAGAATATCTTATCGAGCCAGTTATTTTTTTATTTGACGCTATTATTTTTTACTGGCCAGGCTTTTTGGCAAGCCTTAGTTGTGAGATTTCCGGCGGCTTTTGATGAGGCTACACACCTGGCAATAATCAAATATTTTAGCAGCCACCCTAATCCGTTTTTTTCGCAACAGCCGGCCTATCTTGACCAATACGGTGTTGTGGCCCATGACCCATCATATTTATCGCGCTATTTAATGGCGCCGTTTTGGCATTTTATTACCTTTATTACTGACAACTTCACGACGCAAATAGTATTTATGCGTTCTATCAATACTATATTTTTTATTATCGGTTTAGTTTTATTCAGGAAGCTGTTACTAAAAGTTACTAAAAATCACGCAGTCGTAAATATTGCCTTATTGCTGACGGTACTTACGCCGATTGCCGGTCAATTAGCTTCACAAATCAATTATGATAATTTATTGCTGCCGTTAATGGCTGGCAGCTTGCTAGTAGCAGTAAAGCTAGTCGAAAATCTAAAGCAGGGTAAATTAAACCTCTGGCTATTGGTATGGTTCATATTGCTTTCTACCCTCGCCCTATTAACCAAATACACCTATATAACTATATTTGTGGCAATAATCTTTTATGTTAGTTGGCACTTTATAAAATTCCGTCACCAGCTTAAACGGACTGAGTTGGTTAATAGCTTACACAACTATAGCCGCTGGCAACTAATCGCATTGGTTGTAGTTTTTATTATTAGTTTTGGATTATTATTTGAACGCTATGGTTTAAATTTAGCTCGTTACCATACTATAAATCCTAATTGTGTCCAAGTAATTGGCGAACAGAGATGCCAAAACTTTAGTATTTACCAACGAGGCATTATTTATGCACAAAATAAACCAAATTATATAAATAAAGATCCAATCTTGTTTACTTACCGCTGGTTAAAACACATGAACTTTAATTTGATGATGTCACTGAGCGGGCCGGACTATGGCTATTCAGTGGGCATGCCACTGCCCGTACCTTTCATCGCTTCAATAATTTTTGGAGTTGGCGGTTTAGTACTTTCAGCCATTTATTGGCGGAATATTTTTAAGAATACCGCAGCCAGATTACTTATATTTAGTTTAGGAATTTACGCGATTGCCTTGTGGTTTGTCAATTATATTGAATACGCACATACTGGTCGGCGTGTAGCCGTCCAAGGCCGTTATTTAGTTATATTTCTGCCATTTCTTTACACAATATTCTTACTTGGCTTTAAATATTTATTAGCCAAATGGCCACGAACCTACAAGTTATTTGTTGTCCTAGTCATAATCGCCTTTATGATGGGCGGCGGTGCGGCTACCTTCATTTTGCACAGTGATGATAATTGGGTATGGCCCAATACAACTTTTATAGAAGCTAATGATAATTTACGCCAGGTGCTTCGGCATACCATTCCGCCCTGGCAAACAGACTACAAGCCGTATTGGCAAGACAGCCTTTCGTTTTAAATAGCTACTATTTTGCCGCAAGCTAGACGCGGGCCACCGCTGTGCCCCGAACCGCTTTCGCCGCTGGTGTAGGGGTCCGGATTGCCATGTATCATCAAAGATGTGCCTTCAGCTGGTTGCAGTATTGACACTGGGCCGTCTGATAAAGTTACGCGCGTGGTGATAGTTTCCAGCACACCCTCGCCATTTTCATTGATTGTAATATTGGGCAAATCGCCGGCATGGTAGCCATGGTTGGCGTCGGGATCGCTATTACCAGATGGACCGGGGTCAAAATGGCCACCGGCACACTTAAAACCATCACACTCGCAATCGCCTTTTTCGTGAATGTGAACAGCGTGTTTGCCGGTAGTTAAAGTCTTCACCTCTCCCTTTAATTCAAGTTTGATGTGGACGTATTTCCAGCCATCTACATCGTACTCAGTAAACTCAGCTTTGCCTTTAACATTAGGGCCAGACATATCAGCCTTAGCCTTTTTACTGATAGTAATATTGTCAGCTTTAAGTTCAACTTTCATATTAAAATTGTAGCACGCTGATGGGTGCAAATCTTAAAGAGTGATAATAACTGGTTTTTTTATCTTGTGATTAAGTGGTGCGTTTGAAATGTCGGCTTTGAAGGGTTTATTGGTGCGTGCGTTTGATAAGGGTTGTATTTTTGTTGCGTTAGAAATAACTTTTACTTCAAGCACCGTCTGGTCTGTGGCAAATTTATAAAAACTGAAAATAGCAAACAAGCTTGATAAACATAAACAAATAATCAAGCCAATTTGAATAGCATCAAAACGCCGCTCCAAACGCATAATGCATTATTCTACAATAAAAGTGCTAAAAAAGCAATATAGTAGTAAAGCTTATTTATCTGTTAACAGCATCAATTGTTCAAGCTTTCTTAATGTGTTGATGTTTCGTACCGTCATATATTTATAAAGATCAGATTTAATTAATTTGATGCCACCGCCACGGCTGATATTCTCACGGCCAATACTCCAAACCAGTGCTCCATCTTTATAAATCACGTTTTCTATCTTAGGATTTATAATTACTTTCTTTAATATGTCTTTATTATCAATTTCCGGCCACAAAAATAAAACATCGGTCTTTTGTTTGTCATCGTTGGTCCATTTAAGCGGTACAGCTTTTACTAGCTTTTGAACATTATTTAAATCCCTTATTACAACAGGGACATCTAAACCAAAATCCTTCAAAATTGCGGCTTCGATTTTTGGTACTAAATCTTTGGAGGAACGATTATCTCGAAAGATAACATTTCCCGAGTTTATGTAAGTGGATACGTTTTTACAATTCAGTTCTTCAAAACTTTTCTTCAGTTTTGGCATCTCAACTTTAGCGTTACCGCCGACATTAATGCCCCGTAATAAGGCCACAAATGTGTTAGTCATCATACAATTATAACCGATAAATTTTGTTACAATGTGAGTTATTAAGGAGGCAAAAGAATGGCAGAAATTAATCAAAAAATTACAACCTTTCTATGGTTTGATAAAGATACTGAAGAGGCAATTAATTTTTATGTAGATGTTTTTAATGGTGCGCCTAATAAACGCTCTGAATCTAAAATTTTGTCCATCAAGCGATATGAAGGCGACATGGAAGTGCCAGAAGCAGCCAAAATGGATGGGAAAATTCTGACCGCAGTGTTTGAATTAGAAGGCCAGCAATTTATGGCCCTGGACGGCGGCCCAATCTTTAAATTTACAGAAGCAACATCGTTTTATGTCGATTGCCAAGACCAAGCCGAGATTGATTATTTTTGGGAAAAATTATCGGCTGTGCCGGAGTCTGAACAGTGCGGCTGGCTAAAAGACAAGTTTGGTTTGAGCTGGCAAATTGTACCAAGACGATTAAATGAACTTTTGAATTCTTCTGATAAAGACAAAGCCAATGCCGTCACCAACTGTATGCTGAAAATGAAAAAACTTGATATTGCCGAATTAGAAGCAGCTGCAAAGTAATTATTTATCTTGCAGGATAGACAAAATATTACCGGCTGGATCTTTGAACCAAGCTATATCTGGTCCCATTTTGGCGGCAAGACCACGTAAAATACCTTTGTCATCCTGCTTGGCAGGCATATTGTCGTAAATTTCGAACTTCACACCCTTTGATTTAAGCTCATCAACGGTTTTATCAATGTCCTTAACGACGAAATTTAAAACTGTAAAAGTGGCTGGCTGGTGATCATCTTTTTGATACAAAAATACACGGCTACCACCGAATAATTTAAGTTCCAGGCCCATATTATCTTGGTTTGCTTCCAGCCCTAAGACATTTTCATAAAATTCTTTGGCGGCTGACATGTCGTTAACTGACATACCGCCGAAAGTTGGCGCATCTTTTAACATTAATACCTCCTAATTAATGTTTATATTTTAGCAGCCTAAGCAATTACTGAAACGTGGTATATCTAATAGTTTCAAATTTTAGACAAAGTTAAGATGTATATGTTAATGGAGATTAACAAAATGGAAGACAAATTATCAACTAATACACTTGATATCTATAACCCTCAAGCTAGTACGGAATATTACGACCGGATTCGTGAAATGCGGCAAACCAGGCAGAAAACTATTGCTAAAAAGAATCGACAAGAGAAAACTGCTAATACATATCGGCATCGGGCAGAGGTATCACAATATATCTCGCGATTGCTTATGTGGAACATGTTCTTAATCGAAGCCACCGTTAAACATCATGCCAGTTCGGCCCGAGAACGCACCACTAAAGCTCAAAAACAGTTAATGCAAGAAGTCTCAAATGTTTGGGGTAAATATAGTAAAAAAGTTGATCACTCGTCACGTTATGGAACTGTTTTGCTATCTGGGTCTTAAAAAATTAGTTGCCGCCAGTTGAAAAGCCTACTGCAACAATGCTAGCGTCTACTAGATTACCTGATTTGTCTAAATGTGCACTTGTAAGCGCAGGGTTCTTAACGGTAGCAGATATTAGTGACATTTGATTGGCCAAAGTTGAAGCCGATTGTGAAAAATCAGGAGCATATGTTTGAGTGTAAGCAAAGAATGTTTTACCATTCAGCGTGAAGACGTTTGGTCTGGCATGTGCAGTCGAAATTGGGCCTGGAACTTCGACAGAACTTGTAGTCACTTTTGCATCAGCACTACCATTTTTTAGTTTAGTTATTATAGAAATTAATGTGCTTAAAGCTGTGGCTGAAGTCGTTTGATTTTTGCTAGATGAACTTGCATTATTTTTAACAGTATTTGACGATGCCGACGGTTTGCTATTTGTTGTATTAGCATTGGTTTGGGTTGATTGCTTGGTTGCAGTCTTTGTCGTGTCGCTAGTAGGTGAGGCAATGTTGTTATCTGATGAAGAATCCGTAGATTCTAAAGTTGCGTTTGATTTATTCGATCCACGATGACCAATTATATAAATTGCCGATCCCCCTATCCCCACAATAACAACTATTGCAGATAATAATACAACATGTGCAAAACCTTTAGATGTTAGCTTGATATTATTCATTTATTTTTCTCCTTTTATTTAGAAGTGGAAAACTGATCCGTTAATTGTTAGCAGATAACCATGTGATGTGGATGTGCAGCTACCCCAACTGGTGATTTCAATGTCAGTGGCAATTTGAAAATTAGGTTGGTAAAACGGGGAATTAATTTTAGCAGGTTTACATTTATTGCCGGAGCTAAAGGGGGTTATGCCACCAGCCGCATCTAAAATGTAACCTTGGCGACCGTCGTATGTACTATTGCCGTCGTTTCTTAATACGACTTCTCTAGCTACCGGATTACCCGGCCAGTATGGACCGTTAGTAACGGCTGGTGGCCAACCTGTGCCACTGGTACTAAAGGGATGCAGACCGCCATAAATATCCATAACATAGCCTTGTGTTCCGGCCCGGTTGACCGCAAATCTCTTAGCTAAATCTTTGCCAGACCAATAGGCACTAATAATAGGTTTGCCGGCGCCGTTGAAGGCATGCAAGCCACCGTAACCATCCAGCACAAAACCTTTATTGGTAGAACCGACTAATTTTACATCTCTGGCAATATCAAAATTAGGCCAGTAAGCCGCTCCTGTCGACGCGGGCGCCCCATTAAAAGGCCACAGGCCACCAAACTTATCTAATTTATAACCGCGGCCCAGCGTATTGGCTGAAGCTGCCCGAACCACGTCTTGATTGGGCCAATAGCCTGACGTAGCAATGCTTTTTCGGTTATAGCCATCGACATCGCCAAAATTATCAATTTTAAAACCACTGGTAGCACCACTAGCAAAAGCCAAACCAACATAATTCTTGCTAACAGTGGCGGGGCCTGTTGCTGGTCCACAATCTTTAACACAATCGGTCGCGAAAGCCTGAACGATATATATATTTCCATTTGACCCTTTTGCAACTCCCACCCCCATACTGTTCCAGGATCGGCCTAAAATATTTGCTTTATGACTGGCACTTGCCAAGAAGGCATTATATAAGGCTGCTTCGGCAGCTAAATCACTCGAATAGGTACCTGTTGTTTTGCCCACGTTCTCGCCAATCGTACTATTTCCACTGGTGCAGCTACCATATTGGCTGGTCAAATTACTATGCACTTCTGTGCCTACCGATGCCATGTGGGCTGCCCAAGCCCGGGCTTGTAGTGCAAGACAATTTCTTGATGCTAATGAGCCAAGTCCGCTGGCAGCTCGAGTGAAATTTATTCGAGAGTATTCATTTTGTTCTAGATAAAAGTAGTTATAAGCCGCTCGGCTGCTCAGTAATAAATAACTGCCGATACCGGCAAAAATTAATATAAATACCAACAAAGTTGACTTTTTTGATGAAAAAAGTGATTTTAATACATTTTTTCTGGAGTTTTTATTAAGTGCCATTTTTTGTTTTTGATTTATTAACGCCTACTATACCATAAGCTCCATGGTTAATAAACAAATTTATTTATTGAGACTTACTTCAATAATGTTTTCGTTAACAAGATGAGGATCGAAAATTAGCTTTAAGCCCTTTGAAGATTTTTTTACGATAAAGCCGACCTGGCCGGTCATGGTTTCCCCGGGGTTAACCGGACCGCCAAATCCTTGGGTGAGGGAAGGGGCGCTGGTGACGGGGAACTCCTGATTATTGTTGTCTTTTAGTTTCATGTAATTAATTGGCGATAAATGGTAGACCTCATTTGTCTTGTTCTTATAACTCATGTTTATAATCAAAAAAGTTTCATCTGGTGCCGGCGCCCAAAATCCGGGAGCGCCAATGGGGTCTTCTTTGGTACTGGTGGTAGTAAAAGACAATTTTTTATCTTGTACTGTCTCATTCATGTTCCAGGTTTTGTAGGGGTATGGCTGTCCAGCCTTATTGGCACTTAATAAAGCAATTAAAACCACAACAACAATAAATATCGCCAAATATTTAATAACACTATTAAAAACTTTTGCTTGATCGGCCGGTTTTTTAGTTTTTTTGGTCATTACTGGTAAGGTCCTATATAGAAGTTAGAAATGTACTGGCTATAGTTTAAGCCTTTGATGGTTTTACCATTGCGGTGGTCAGAAGCTTTGCCGCTTAGATTACTGGTGTAAACTTTACCGCATAATCTACTGACAACCGTGGACGCGCTTTTGTATGAACTATGGTCAGATATAAAGGTACTGGATATCTTGTAAGATTTTTGGCCGCTGCCATCAGCGTTAATTGAAGACCAACAATTTGCTTGAGTATTATGCGGTGCAATATCGGCAGCCGTACATGCACCGCCCGAACCGCAGGCTGGGCCGGCAGCGTTGACAGCTAATACTGTGGAGTTTGAGCTGCTGCCGCCAGAATTGGTACATGATATCGAGTAAGTATAGTTTCCGGCGGTTGATTGGGTGACGGTTTGTGAACCGCTGGCGCTCTTAGTGCCTGACCATGCACCGGAAGCTGTACAAGAAGTCGGGCTATTGGTGGCACTCCAGCTCAGCGTGGCATTACTGCCAGAAGTAATAGTTGATGGGCTGACTGAAATAGAAATTACAGGCGTTGCTACTACGGTTAAGGTGGCTGATTTTGAGCCGGAGCCAGCGCTATTGCTGCAAGTCAAAGTATAGGTGAAACTGCCAGCTGAAGACTTAACTCCAGTTGACGTACTGCCACTTGGTCCCTGTGAGCCTGACCATGATCCACTAGCCGTACAGGCAGTCGGACTATTGGTGGCACTCCAGCTGATTGTGGAGCTACTGCCGGTACCGATTGTAGTGGGTGAAACAGCTATGGTTACTACTGGAGCACTGGTGACTGATCCGGACGAAACACTTACAGAAGTAGTAGCAGAATTACTACCGCCAGCATTTGAACAGGTTAGTGTATAGCTATAAGTTTTAACAGTACTTAAAGTACCGGTACTCTGGGTGCCTCCACTCGTACTCTTGCTACCGCTCCAATCGCCACTGGCCGTACATGAACTCGGACTGTTGCCAGTAGTCCAACTAAGACTTGAGCTTGATCCGGTTTTTACAGAAATAGGGCTTGCAGATAAGGTTACAGTTGGAGCAGGTGGTAAATTTACATTCAAGCGCACATTATTTACAAAGCCAGTGCCGCCTGCGTTTGTGCAAGTCAAACTATATAAATATGCCTTGGCAGTATTTAAAGTTCCCGTACTTTCATTACCACTTGCAGCTTTGCTACCGCTCCAATCGCCACTGGCCGTACATGATGTCGGACTGTTTGTTGCGCTCCATGTCAGTTTTGCACTTGATCCGGTTGTTATAGATGTTGGGGCTACACTCAAACTCACAACTGGTGCTTTGGGGATTACTACAACATTTGCATTGTCAAATGCTGAACCTGCTTTATTACTGCAAGTTAATATGAAAGAGTAAGTCTTTGTACTATTTAATGGTCCCGTTGTGTAGCTGCCGCTAGCTGCTTTGCTACCGCTCCAATCGCCGCTAGCTATACACGATGTCGGATTATTAATAACGCTCCAAGTAATTTTAGTTGTCGCTCCAGGTGCAATAGGACCAACCGGGTTAGCCGATATTGTTACTATTGGTATATCAGCTGGTGGAGATGTAGCTTTAACAGTCACCGTCGCAAATCCACTCCCGGCACTATTTGCGCAAGTCAATGTATAAGTATAGGTTTTGGCCGCAGTCAATTTACCGGTCGAAAGTGGACCTTTAATTGGCTTAGTTCCGCTCCAGTCACCGCTAGCCGTACAAGACTTAGGATTATTGGCTACATCCCAAATTAAAGTAGAACTATCGTTTGTGTAAATTGCTGTCGGATTAGCCGCTAAATGAACAATTGGACGCGAACTGCCACCCGTACCGCCCTGTGATGTTACGCCAACAGAAACAGTTGCAAAACCCGTGCCGGTGGCGGTTTTACAGGTAAGAGTAAATAAATAGGTTTGTACTTGAGTCAGTGGTTGGGTTGTTTCACTGCCACTCGATGGTTTATTACCAGTCCAATCTTCGCTAGCTGTGCAAGAAGTAGGGTTATTTGTAACTTTCCAATTTAGTTTGGCGGTACCGCCAACTGCAACTGTGGCTGGTCGAGCTGTAATGGTTACTACTGGACTGTTTGTGCCCGAAGTACCACCAACACCTGTAGCTAAACCACCACCTGGTAAAGATGCTGCACTTTGGTTAACGCCACTTGTTTCGGCTGGTAAATCTGGATTGGCACTAGTGCCAATGTCATGCTTTTGTTTAAATTTGCTGTTGTTGGTGAGCAGTGCAAATACACCAAAAGTCATAATACTGGCCACAATTACACCAGCAGCACCGATAGTTAAATAACGGCTTAATTTATTATTATCTTGGGCAAAAGTTGTCTTTGGTAATTTAGGAAGCTTAAATTTAAACCTGCCGGGAGGCGGTTCTGGAGTTGGCGTATTAACCTCGACAACGACAGGCTTCTTATCAGGCTCCATTAAATGTCCACCTGAATTGGGTTGTATGAAGCATCAAGCTGAAAGCTAAAGGTTTTCGCTGTTGCATTGGCTGGTAATTCAAAATCAATACTGTAGGCTTTGTTTGATTTAGCATTTAATTGGCCGCCGACCACTTTTCCGACCGGTAAATATTTAGCCGTCATCGGGTAGCTTACGCCATTAGTATCAACCAATAACATTTGTAAGCCGGGCGAAATTTGCATCGGCTTATCGGACGGATTAATTATATTTACATTAACTGTTACTTGTTTGGTTTGATTAGTTTGGTCAAAAGATACAGCTCGCGCAGAAGTTACATAAATTGAATAAAATGGCTTGAGTTGCTCACTAGAGGTTGCAGGCAAATTCTGAGTAGTCGGGTTATCTAGCGGATTAGCATGGATGAATTGATATAAACCAATACCGCCAGCAGTAACTACAAACATTGCCACAAACACCAAACCCTCTCGAGCAGACTGTTTTTTAGGTAGCCGAATTTTCATTTAAATTACCCTCGTTTGCATATATTGTAACTCATATTTAATGTGATCATGCATTAATTAAGCGCAAAGGGAATGACTCCGCCGCTCCAACTGGCATCGATGTACAATTTATTAGTTCCGTTTTTTGAAACTAGGTAACTGGTTTCGCCCTTAATGGTTTCACCTGGCAGTAATTGTCCGGCGCGCATTGGGTTTGCCAAACTGTAGGGCGTTAAATAAACGATGTTACCTTGGGAGTCTTTGACATATGTATCTGTTGAGGGTAGGACTTGAATTGGTTTATCTGATTTGTTCTTTATTGATAGGTCAACAATTATATATTGTTTGTCTTTTGGAGCAATAAAGGGTTGGCTGCCATCACTGGTTCTGACGCTCGACACTTTCATTTCAACCAATCCCATAGATATGGCTTGGTTAATAGAAATTGGTTTTTGGGGTGTAGCGCTTAATGTGTTGCCGGGATGATTGTGGTAATACGACAAAGTAACTATTAATAAAGTTACGGATATTAAAAAAAATACGATACTTATTTTAAATAATGATTCTGCGTTTTTGATATTTATCCCGGGTGATTTTTTAACCATCGATAGTCCTTTTGTTACTTTTTATTGGCATCAAAATAGCCGACAAAATATGATAAGTAATTTTTGTCAGAATTACTTTTGGCACCGAGTTCGTGATTGTGGCCGCCGGCATAGCCGTCACCAGGGACTCTGCCGCTAACTGCCGGCGTTAAATCTTTACCGCAAATCGAAGACAGTTCTATGGTAGAGACACCGCTGCGAGCAGCGTGAAAACTAACGTCAAAACCGGACACGTTGATTACGCGATCGCCCAACCACCCCCAGCAATTACCCTTTGACCCATGTGCGGCTACGTCTTTAGCGTTGTAACATGGAATTCGTCCTCCACAGTAAGTGGCACCGCCACCAGTATTTGCAGACGTAGAAGAAGCAGATTGTTGGCTAGTCACAACGCCCTTAATTACATTTAATGAGACTTTAGCGCCTGATGATCCGCCTTTGCCGTTGCAAGTAAGTGTGAAAGTGTGCTTGCCGACTACTTTTTGGCGGCCAGAGCTTTCGGAACCAAAAGGTGTTTTTACGCCGCTCCAGGAGCCAGAGGCTGTACAGCTGTCGGGGTTACCGGTTGTAGTCCAACTCAGCGTGGCAGTATTGCCGGTGCTGATTTTGCCGGGAGTTATTGTAAGGTTAACAGTGGTTGGCTGGCTGACAGACTGCAGATCAGCTGCCGGTTTTTTAGCCGGTTCAAACAGCCCAATTATGGCAATAATATTCATGCCTATCAGAGTAATTATCATGACCACGCCAACAGTTCGTCTTAACCACATAGAATTTTTTTCCACTTTAATTTAATCATGACATTGCAAACTCTTCGCTATGAATTGTATGGTTGGGGACGGATTTCTTTTTTAACTGGTCTCTTAAAGATTTCATCATAATTGGCGGCCCGCAAATAAAGAATTCTTTGCCTTGTAAGCTGCCACTGGTCTTTTCTATATAATTAGCATCCAAAAATGCTTTTTGTTTATCGCCAACGTAAGGTATGACTCTAAAATTACCATTTTTTGACATTGCTAAATTGTATAATTTAGTCCAATCAATTATTTCGCTTTCGGTTTTCACCGAATAATAAAGATCAATTTTGTAGCCACTGTCTGGCAAACTTGCAGCCATAGACAGAAATGGTGTTATGCCGATGCCGCCTGCTATCCAAATCTGGTTCATATTATTAAAGTTGGTATAAGTAAAACGACCGTACGCACCTTCGACTTCTGCCACCGTTCCAGGATGCATTTTTATTAAATTATTGGTGTAATCGCCCAAACCTTTTACACTCAAACGCAAACTGCCATCAGTCGGCGCTGAGGATATTGAGAAGGGGTGCCACTCGCGGCTGACTTTATCAGTTTTACCATTTAAAAAACGCACAAATACAAACTGACCGGGTTTAAATGACAGCAATTTTGCTTCCGGCAGTAAGTACATGTTAGCGACATTACCACCAACAACCTCAATTTTTTCGACGCGGTATTTATACTTACGAATTAGAATATTGCCCATTAAAGTCCTATATACAAAAGCTAAAATCCCAAGTAGCGAAATAAATAAAATGTAATATTTTAAGGCGCCGTTTTTTGAAGTATCGCTGGTAACGAATAAAACATGCAGCCCGGCAATAAAAAAGAAGGCTCCTAAAAATTTATGCGTAAATAACCAAATCCTGTAGGGTATTTTTATAAAGAAAGTTATAAGCAGCAGACCAACCATGCCCCAAAAGGCAACTATACCCATAAAGACTGCCCATTGCTCCAGAACTATTAAATGCTCGACAGTACCAGATTTAAAAAGCGCCGAGATTGGTGCTAAGCCATTTGGTAATAGCAGCAAGGCGGCTTGTTTCATTGATACCTGGACATATCTTAGTGCCAAACTAAAAGGATGAAGCGATAACATGATTAAAGCCAAACCACCCAACAAATGATGGGCAATATAAACTCTGTTGAGACCGCCAAACCAGCGTTCTAAAAATTTAAGCCTGGTCGAATAAATTAGATTTAAGGCATACATAACCATGCCAACTAAACCTGTAACCCGGCCAATAGCCAACATTATGCCGGTAAAACCAGTTATAGAAGCTAACGGGTGCAGCTGGACCCACATTACAACCGGTATGACACAAAGTATGATGGTAACTAACCAGCCAACCCAGTGTTCGGGCAATATGGTCAGTAAAACTTTTCGGTCACCGCGTGGTTGCATAAATTAAGCATAATTACTTTACATAAAGATTAGCAAAATTAAGTAACTTTAGCACCTATATTTAGAATAGATGAAGAATTTATTGGCTTTGGTAGCGATAAATACTATTTGTTTCATTGCCTAGGGTATCAGTTGCTGTAATCATAAAATTAGTTGGCATTTGAGTAGTGGGCGCCCTCCAGTTACAGCTAAGATTGGCACCATAGCCAGAACAAATAACCGAGTCATTAACAGATAATTCAATTTTAGATACGCCGGATTTATCTAGCGCCTTAATTTCAACTGTTTGATTAGTGTTGATTGGAATAGTTGTCGGCATACCGCTTAAATATATATACGGACCGGTAGTATCGGTTGATTGGGCATCATATAACAGGGGCAATATTTTGCCTGGGATGACATCACTTTTTGTATTGGCGGCACCGTAACTGCTGGTTGCATAGTAAGATAATCCCACTCCGCCGGAATAAGCAGTAGCTGACGCCACGGAACTATATTGGTTGCCAGTAAGGCCGCTAGCGGTGCCACGGTTATAAGCATC
>CAZBLI010000004.1:0-4608 GCA_964492785.1 uncultured Candidatus Saccharibacteria bacterium | reverse complement strand
CGGAACTATATTGGTTGCCAGTAAGGCCGCTAGCGGTGCCACGGTTATAAGCATCAAAAGCCGTCCAATCAACGTACCTATCACCAGGATAAAGGTTATTGATACTGGCTGATCCAGAATATATTTTATTTGTGCACCAGACCCAAGTAACTTTTTTATTTGCACCAACTTGTTCAAAAATATCATAGACATGGCGCCAGGCTTGGACATACTCACCGGCGCTGTTGCCATTAACTTGCTCACTCCAAGGGTACCAATTACCATTCATTTCATGGGCAAAACGTAAAAATAGTGGATGATCCCAGTTTTTTACACTAGTTGCCCAGTTCTTAATATAAGCATCGTGACTGCCATTTATAATTGATTTCAAGCTATAAACTGATTGGTTAATGCCACCTGAAGTATTCCATGGTTCCCAAGTAATCATCGGGATCGAGCCGTGGTTTCGGACATTATTTAAAAAATTAACTTTTAAGCTGTTATCGGTTGAGCCCCAACTTAAAAAGCTATTTATGATAGAAACATTTTTGCTAGTTTTTGATTCAAATTGTTTGACATCAGATAAGTCAGAGGCTCCTCCAGCAAAAACTCCCGTATATATTCCGGTGGTAGTTTCAGCATGGCTGTGGATTAAAAATAAAGCGCCGATTACCGCGAATACAACAGCAAAGGACATGGCAATAGATTTGTAATTTTTTTGCATTCTTATTTAAGTATAGCTTAAGCGATTCTGCCGGATTAAATTTTTTTAATTTAATAAAGCTGCAAATACTACAGTATTTTTAGTGTAATGACCAGTTGACCTATCAAACGGGCCGCCACAAGTTATTAGCCTTAAGCCAGCATAGTTTATATTTCCGTAAACTTTATTTGTAGGAAAATTATTTTGGTCATATTGAGCTAAGCCGGTAACTTTAAAGCTCGCAGTTTTATCATCTTGACGCTGGATTTTAATTAAATCACCAGGCTTGACTTGACCCAACCGCCAAAATACAGAGATATTTTTGTAAGTATCCAAATGACCGACAATTATAGCCGGTCCGATCTGTCCGGGAGCAGGACTTTGGTTGTACCAGCCTGCTTTCCAGCTAAATAGCGGAGGCATTTCAATGCTTTTATTAATGTCTAAGCCTACGGCAATTAAATCGGCATCAATATTTACGCTTGAAATGCTAAGATGTGTCGGTTGTGAATAAGGTAAAGAAAAATATTGTGTTTTAGGAGCAATATTTTTTGTGGCCGTAAAAGTTTTAACCGGAGAAGGACTAAGTGCCTGAGCGGCTGTAAGTTTAAGCGTGAACAGCCCAATACCTAATAAACCGATCACAACCATGGTTGATGGAAGTAATAATTGTACTGTTGAGTTAGGCTTCGCTGTCCTTGGCAACCATTGGACAGCAATTTCTCTGATTGGCGCGTCGTAGACCGGTATAACAATTTGTTTAATTTTAGTTGACCGGCGCGATTTTAAAGTTTTAAACTTTCGCAACTTAAAGCGCAGCTGGCCTCTATGAGCCAGCTGCAAGCTATAAGTTTTCGTTCGCCAAGTAGACATTTTAATGACGATTCGAAGTGGCTAAACTATCGGCGAGCTTTTAGGCTGTGTAAGCGAAGACCTACGCCGGCGCTTACCAAAGCAGCTGAAATGGCAAGGCCTAAGATTGGTGCGGTCAAATTTGCTTGGACGCCGCTACCAGCATTAACCGGACCAGCTGGAGCTTTGACTTGTTCTTTTTCCGCGGCACCTTTACCACCAGTTTGTGTGGTTGGCGTTGGTGTGGTGCTGGCGGTTGTAACCGGCGCACAGCTAGCACCGACTTTTACAACAACACTATTTTCATTGTTGGCGTTGCCAGTCGAGCTATCACCAACGCTGGAATTATTAGTAGTAAAGGCATCACCGGTGTGAGCATTTTGTTCGTTGGTGTTACTGACAATTACATTATTCTCACAAGTAACACTGTTTTCCTGTTCGTCAATGCAGCTTACGCTGTTATTACTATTAGGCCCAGTCGGACCGGTAATACTACCGCTACAAGTTATAGTTGCGGCCGAAGCACTGGCAGTCATAGCGACAGCAGTCGCGAGACTGGCAATCACGCTAATAATTATTTTTTTCATAAATCCCCCTTAAGTAATACACACTTATTATATTTCATACAATGAATATGACAAGTAGAAAAATAAATGTTTAAATACATAAGCGGTTTCAGTGTATTTTTTACTATTGAAAATGTAACAAAAACATACTATAGTAATATTTCGTTTATTGAATAAATTTATAGAGAACAATAATTATGTCAGAGATTGATGTTGAAGCTTTAACTAGCGCTGAACCATATATATATAATGAGCAAAGCCAGTCGAACTGGATTAATTATGCTCGTGAAACAGGATCAAAGATTTTACATTCACGCTGGTTGCGAATCGCTTTAGGCGTAGCCGTTTTAACTGCCTGTGAACCTAAAGCACCCGACTTCACTGGAAAGCCAGGTGTTGATTGGGATGGTTATAATGTTGCCTTGCTTGGGGACAGCCAATTAGTGATGGCTGAAAATGGTGACACATCTAGCTCTGATTTAATTCTTGACGATCAACATCAGTTACTTTCTAATGTTTTGAGATCGCATGGTGACCATGTAAGTGCTGTTGCCAGAGTAGGTGCACAAATCA
This sequence comes from uncultured Candidatus Saccharibacteria bacterium, assembly GCA_964492785.1. Lineage (GTDB taxonomy): Bacteria > Patescibacteriota > Saccharimonadia > Saccharimonadales > JANWIN01 > CAZBLI01. Next base: position 1,935 of record CAZBLI010000004.1, on the reverse strand, counting down.
CCGACGTTGCCCATCCAACGGATGGACACTTTAATGGTTGGCCGTCAATCCCCGATAAAGCTGTTACCGGATTAGGGACTAATGATGTTCGATTGCGCGATGGTGCCACACAACCTATCACTCCAATAGCAAATGCCGAAGACGATTATGATTTGTATCTTCGCAATACCGGCGCACGTTGTAACGTTCTTGTTGGGGTAGTAGAAACACCAGCTCCAGACTGGCATATGGATGTGTATGGTCCACAATTTAACCAGTTCCTCAAAAACGAAGCAGCCATCTACAATGGCATTTATATTGACTGGGCAAGTACTGTCAAAAAGTATCCTCAATTACTTGCTCCTGACGGTATCCACCCGTCCAAGCCTAACCAGGGCAATGGCATGGCTGTATATCGCTTACTAATTAAAAATGGCTTAGATCAATGTAATGCCACTACTCCAACAACCACAACTACTACCACTACCACAACTTCGACCACTACAACTCCAGTTTTGACAACCACAACTTCAACGCCTAATCCTTAAAAAGCTTAGTTGTCAGTCTCTATATAGTCACTCATTATATCTATGCCAACAGCTAAGGCTGTAGCATTGTTGGTCCGAAAATTCCAGCTATACGTCAATTGTAAATAAGGGGAAGGCAGAATTATGGCTGCCCCATCACCGACTATTGCTCCTGTTGCAACATCACCGGTATTTATTCTGGTAACTTCATAAAATACAGTCGAAAATGAATTGGGCGGAGAAAACAAAGCTAATTCGTAGGCATCGGCACTTAAGCTGTTGGCTGGGAAATTAACGCCCAGGTCTATTGGCGATTGAGCCACCGAACCGCCATAAAAAATTTTTAAGTTAGTATCTGAAGCGCCATGACCTACGCCAATACAATTTAATAGTGTACTTGGTTCAACATTGGTCGGTGCCGCAGTTGTAGAACTAACTCCGCAAAATTGACGGGCTCCGGCTACTGTTGCCGCATCACTGCAGCCAAATCGAATAATTTTGTGAAAACCGTTATTACCATAACCGTCGCCTAATTGTATTTGGGCTGCAGCGACCCTAAAACTAGCTAAGCTTCCCGCTGTAGTAGCGGATACAATGCCTAGACGGCGCATCCTGTTAAAGGTATCGGCTGCAGTAATGTTTCTGGCAGTAGCTGTGCCTACAACTGTATAACCAGTAAATCCAAATACACCAGGCAGGGTTGTGGCATTGCCTGGAGGATTCCAGTAACCGATTTTGTTTCGTCCTAAAAATGGTTGCAAAACAGTCGAGATACCGCTTGGGCCTTGTTGCTTGACCATCATTCGGCCAGCAATTTGTTTTGCATAGACATTTAATTTATTACTGCTTGGGGTGCTAGGATCATTGCTCGAATTTGTAAACAGTGCCGCAATATTACTAATTGCGTTACTATAATCAGGCCAATAACTTAAACTGTTCCAAGCCGATGAACCATCACCAATTTTATACTTACCTGTATTCGTTTCAAAACCTGGTTCACCATCGCCTAAAACCGGATTATTACTTGTCCAATTTGAGGCCGTATCATGACGCCACTTGAGTAGGATTGGCATTAGTTGTCCGTTTCAATGTAATCGCTAACGATATCATAAGCTACAGCTAATGCAGTGGCATTATTAGTCCGCCACATTCTTTGGTATGAAAGCAGCGTAGTTGAAGCCGGCAGAGCCGTTCCGGCTGTGCCAGTCAGTGTACCTGTCGCAACATCCCCAGTATTTAATCTAGTAACTTCGTAATAAACAGTATTGTTGCTATTTGGCGGCGCGAATAAGGCTAGGTCGTATAAATCGGTGCTACGCGTATTGCAGGGAAAATTGCTGCCTAAATCAATCGGAGTTTGAGCCGCTGAACCGCCATAATATATCTTAAAAGTTGTATCGCCGTTATCATGGCCCATACCAATTTGGTT
>CAZBLI010000003.1:0-35315 GCA_964492785.1 uncultured Candidatus Saccharibacteria bacterium | reverse complement strand
AATCATTTTTTGCCCTTCTTGCCTTCGTTACCTTTGTACTCTTCGGCACCGGCAGTTAATTCCAGGAAGACATCTTCTAGCGAACTGGATTCATTTGATAATTCAAGCAGCGGGACTTTTGCGGCAAATGCCAGCTTGCCGACTTCATCGGTTTTAACACCGCGTAAATGCAAACCGCCCTTGCCGGCTTTGTAGCTCAAACCCTTAGCTTTGAGCGACTTTTCTAACTTTGCTAAGCCGTCTGCCCTTACAAAGACGCCGGTGTGGCCGCTATTATCAATTAATTGCTTCATTGAAGTGTCGGCGATAAGTTTGCCCTTGCCGATCACAATTATATTGTCGGCCATTTGCGACATTTCGCTTAATAAATGGCTGGATACCAACACGCCATTACCAGCATCAGCATAATCTTTAATAAATTGCCTAAGCCAGGCAATGCCTTCCGGGTCTAAACCGTTGGCCGGTTCGTCGAGCATTAAATATTTTGGCTGGCCGAGCAGGGCAGCGGCAATGCCTAATCGCTGACTCATACCCAAACTAAATTTCCCCGGTCCTTTTTTAGCAACATCCTTCAGCCCGACTACATCCAGCACTTCATCAACTCTGGAATATGGAATGTTGCCGGCCGCCGCCAGGACTCTTAAATGATTCCTGGCCGAGCGAGTTGGATGAAAAGCTTTAGCCTCCAGCAAAATGCCAATAACTTTGGATGGCTGGGAAAATTCATGCAGTTTTTTACCGTCAAAAGTTGTACTGCCGGTGCCGTTATCCAGGCCCAGCATCAAACGCATAGTTGTAGATTTACCAGCTCCATTAGGGCCTAAAAAGCCAGTCACCTTACCGGTTTCAACGGTGAAAGACAAATTATCAACAGCGGTTTTTTTGTTGTAGCGCTTAACTAAGCTTTTGACTTCAATCACCCATTAACTATATCAGTTACGTGCTGCTTAGCACCAGCTAATTCTTGCAGTAATTCATCTGTAGTTTTGGCATGCATTAAACGGTCGCGGAAGTCCTTGGCGCCGTCGAAGCCGTTGATGTAGATCTTGCAGAATTTATTTAAGGTATGGACGCGGCGCTCATCATTTGGCCAGGTTTTGGCAAAAAGCTTGACGTGTTTAGTATACAAATCAATTTTCTGTGCGACTGTCATCTTGCCCCACGGGCTGTCTTTGGCAAAGGCATAGGGATCATCAAAGATACCACGGCCCAACATGGCGCCATCCAGGTGGTATTTCTCTGCTAATTCTTCGCCATGTTTGCGGTCGCGGACGTCGCCGTTACCGACGATTAATATAGAAGGGAAGAGACGGTCGCGCATTTTCCGGATGTGATTTATAGCCTCCCAATCAGCCGGGACTTTGGATAGTTGTTTGGCGGTCCGTCCGTGAATAGTTAACATGTTAAGTTTCTGATTTAACAAGAATTCGTGCCATGTATAATCGACTGTGTTTAAGCCTAGCCGAGTTTTAACGCTGACAGGGAAGTCATCGCCCACCCCTGCCCTAACCTGCCGGATAATCTCCCCTGTTAGCTCTCTGTTATTGATCATCGCAATACACAGCCCATTTTTGATCACATTCTTCTCTGGGCAACCGAAGTTAAGATCTACCCCGTCAAAGCCCATTTGTTTGACCATTTTGGCGGCTTTATAAAAATTTTCCGGATTTTTGCCCCATAGCTGGGCGAATAGAGGTTTTTCTTTCTTGGTAAACTTAAGTTTGCGCAAGGCAGCTTGGCGGCCCGGGCTATTTAGAGCATCGACGTTAACAAACTCCGTAAAATACAGATCCGGCGGCGCGCAATCAGCCACAATTTGCCGAAAGACGGTATCGGTCACATCGTCCATCGGCGCCAAAATTAAGAACGGCTTAGGAAGACTGCTTAGTTTCATCCTCTAACATCTTATCAATCAAAACTTGGCTTTCTTGTGATTTTCTAGTAAATAACCCAATTCTAATATCTAAATAATTTACAGCAAGATCCAGCATTTTCTTCCAGTGTTGGGTTCTTGTACGCTGGTCGCCTTGAGTTAAATAATTTAATAGTGACGCTTCGACTTTGTGTCTTTGCTCATCGCTCCAGCGGCGTTGGATGTGAACGGCTTCCAAAATTGTCTTAAATTCTGTGAAGGCATCGTTAAATAACTGCCGCATATAGGCATCTGATTTATGTGCCCTGCCCGGCATTTCAGCCCGCCTTTTAAGTTCGCGCACACTATCTCGCCGAGCCCGCATAGCTTCGGCGTGTTCATTCATTCTTACTAATTTACCTTCTAGAGCATGTCGTCCAGACCGCTCACTACGATCTAATAAATCTTGGTTAACATCATCGCTAGCTAATGTATTGGTTACTGCAGTTTCAGCTAATTTTTTAGGTGACCGCGAAACTAATTTATATTCATAACCATTGAGGGCAATCCGGTTTACAACTGATTTTGCCTCACTGGGCCGGCCAAATAAATTACTGGCTAGATTTGCCGGCGTCAACCAGGCTTTTTCTGCTTCTGTAAGCGTGCTTATATCATAGTCGCCAAAAACATCATACTGTTCTGGCTTGAGAAATCTGCCGAATGCGGCTCTGTCAGGAGTAGTCTTAGCTTCGGTAGCCGGTGGCTCTAACCCAGGAATGGCTAGTTCCACAAATTGGCCAGGTAATAGAACTTCAGGATTAGTATCTGTTTTCCCAGGATTCATAATTACCTAGGCTTATAGTGTATTCCGGCAGGAGAGCTTGTGCGGTTTCTTAAACCTTTTAATATGGCTGCTGTAGCAATTTGCCCGATATGTCTTTGCTCTGCACTTGGCCATGATGGGTTATTTTCTTTAGTTAACAAACTAGGTTCAGTCGAACTGGTTGAAGCTACTTCCAAACCACTAAAGTCATGATCAGGTATAAGATCACCCTCGTGCTTTCTGTAAATTGGCTGATTTACGCCTGTGTAAGCCGGCATAATTTCGCCTTCGCGTTCGACAATATGTGTCATAGTTATACTATATCACACTTACGCTAATTTTACAAGGGTGAAAGTGGTTTTAGGATTGCTTAATTTGGATGCAGTACAAGGAAGAAATGAGCAACGGAATGAGCCGTACTTAATGGTACGGTGAATGAGTAGCGCAGTTTATGACGCCGTAATGCGCCAAATTAGGTAATCCTTTTTTACTCCCAGCGGAAGACGCGGAAGGCGATGGCATAAATAATTACAGCCCAAATGGCGATGAGGCCGATTTGCGGGCCGATTTGCCAGAGGTGGCGGCCTTCGGTAGCAATCATGCGAATACCATCAATAATAGGAGTTAGCGGTAACAATGATGATACTTTTTGCAGCCATTCCGGCATGCCAAAGCGCGGGAAGAAAGTTCCGCTCAAAAATAGCATTGGGAAAACTATAATATTGGCTAGCGGCGCGGCCTGGTTTTCGTTCTTGGCCCAACCGCCAATCGCTAGACCTATGCCGAAAATTGCCAATATGCCAAAGATTATGAAAATTGCTAGCTCGATGTAATTGCCGATAATGTTGAAGTCGAAAACTAACATCGCGACGGCAATCATGATGGCTATTGAGAATAAGCCGATGACGGCGTTGGATATAACGCTCGAGGTGAAGAACTGCCAGACTTTCAGCGGCGTGGTGTGCAGGCGGCGCAAAACCCCCTGCTTTTTCATCTCTGGGAAGTATTGCACCGGGCCAAAAATACCCAAGCCAACTATCGAGAAGCCGATCAAACCGGCTACCGTGTAGTCAATTCGTGTTAAGCCCTTGGTGTTGGTCGATTGGGAAGAAACCGTAAACGGCGGGTCAACTTTGGTCAATTTAGTGTTTACAGATTGGAACTGGGCGTCGATTATAGAATTTATTGTCTGGGCGCCTTGCAAGTTGTTCTCGTCGTAATAAATTACGGCGTTGCCGGAGGGATATGTTTGATTATTCTTAACTGCGCCGAAGTCAGCCGGCAATACCAAGGTGGCATCGACTTCGCTGCGGCTCATCTTTTCTTTGGCTTGGTCCAGGCTATTGATTGAATTATCAACTTTAAAAACTTTGCTAGATTTTATTTGTTCGGTGAACTGTTGTGAGAACTGGCTACTACTTTGGTTAACCAAGGCGATCTTGAATGACACGTCACTGTTGCGGCTAAAGCTGCCGAACACAAACAAGAAAATTAGCGGGAATAAAACCGTAAAGAATATAGCCACGCGGTCGCGGAAATAGCGTTTGATGCTGATTTTGGCGAAAACCTGAACGGTTGAAAGTGATCTTGGCAGTTTCATATCAGTCTCTTAATTCCTTACCAGTTAAATCAATAAAGACGTCTTCCAGGTCGGCTTGTTCGACTTTGCGTTTTTTCTTGAAGCCTTTCTTTAGTAACTGTTTGATTAAGTTTTCCGGGCTGTCCAGGGCAATAATTTTGCCGTTATCCATAATCGCCACGCGGTCACATAGCAATTCAGCTTCTTCCATGTAATGAGTGGTTAAAACTACAGTGGTACCCTTTTTGTTAATTTTTTGGACTAAATCCCAGAGGTTGCGTCGAGCTTGCGGGTCTAAGCCGGTAGTCGGCTCATCCATGAAAAATATTTTCGGGTCATGCACCAAAGCCGAGGCAATGCTAAAACGCTGGCGTTGGCCGCCGGACAGCTGGTCAATATAGCTGCTGGCCTTCTCTTTTAATTCAACTTCATCTAATAAAGCCATGGCATTGGCTTTGGCGCCGTAGGCAGAGGCCTGTTGCTCAAGCAATTCAGTCAACTTGGTTTTGTCCATAAAGGCTGTCGACTGCAGCTGTACGCCAATGATTTGCTTTACATCCTGGGGGCGAGAGGCGACGTCCAGGCCGGCCAGTGTTACTTTGCCGCCATCAATTTCGCGCAAACTTTCGATCATTTCCAAGGTAGTCGATTTACCGGCACCGTTTGGGCCCAAAATACCAAAGACTTCACCTTTTTTGACTTCAAAATCAATCGCCTTAACGACGGTTTTATCGCCGTATTTTTTGGTCAGACCTTCGACTTTTAGAATTGTATCTTTTGCCACGATTATAAATTATACCAAAGTTAATATAAAAACTGCCCGAATTTCTCGGGCAGTTAATTTTCTATGTTATGAAAACTATTTGCGCTTTACAGTCAAGAAACCGTTGCGTGGGTTTTCGTTAACTTCCATACCGTCAGGTAGGTCAGTTGCTTCTGGACGCTCGTCCTTGCTGAAATAGTAGATTGTTTGCTGTTTGCCACCACGTAGTGTGACTGCTTTTGAGTTTAAGTAGTATGTCACCCCTTTAGAATTTGTGTGCTTGTATCCCATTGCTACAGTACTCCCTCTTAACTTTACTAATGGTACCCCTAACATACTCTGTTCCAAATTAGCTTGTCAACCCTGTCAGCCAAAAATAACCCCTAAAGTAAATAAGTTTAACAGGGATGGATGCCAGTTTCTTATCTGTTATTGCGGCTATTATAAGTACACTTCTCGAAGTAGTTTTTACAGCGTAGGTGTAATTATTGACTCGCACTTGGGGTCAATTATTTGCATCTTAAGGCGCTTATGTATTACACTAATTTGAGTAAATCTTTAAACTTTTTAGATAAAAAGGTGGTCGGACAATTCTATGGATTTCTTGCGAGGCTCTCAACCAAACCAAACAGCACAGACTGCAACTGTTAGCGAACATCACGCTGGCAAAAAAGGCAAAAAAGACGGCGGATTCCTAAAGTGGATCACGGTGGCTTTGCTTTTTGCAATGACGATTTTGGTCGTCTTAATCATTGTTAACATTTCGATTGCTAAACCAAAGAGCGAACAAAGCTTTGTCGATGATACCAAGATGCAAGCTGTTTTCTTGAACAATGGCCAAGTTTACTTTGGCAGGATTAAAACCCTTAATAACAGATATCTTGAACTACAAAGCATTTACTACTTGCGCGTTAACCAGGCAGTTCAGCCAAATCAAACAAGTTCTAAGAACAATGACGTTTCGTTGGTAAAACTTGGCTGTGAATTACATGGCCCAGTTGACCAAATGTTAATTAATCGTGACCAAGTAACCTTCTGGGAAAACCTGAAGACTGACGGCCAAGTTGCCAAAGCAGTGGCTGACTACGTCAAGGCAAATCCAAATGGTCAAACCTGTACAACTAGTTCATCCAACAGTTCCAGTAACGGTAGTAACTCCACCAAAACAAACCAATAAATACTGGGTTGGTTAAAGTAAAAAGCGCGCCACAATCGGCGCTCTTTTTATTCCAGGTCGTGCTTGACCCATTTCTCCAGGCCAAACCTTACGACAAATAATAAGAAGAACACGACTGTTGCAACCAAGCTAATGCCAGCCAGATCAGGCGTCCAAGTTGGTGAGACAAAGTCAAACTTGTACAGTGAGTCAGGAATATTTATTTCCTGAGCGCCATGGCTTTTGACATAATTCTGGACGCACTGAATGTTAGCGCCGCCAAAAACTGAGTGCGAAATAAAAGATTCACAATATTTTTGGGCTTTGTTATAAACCGAGGTAGCATCTTCGCCCACGCGCTTTTTTTCGGCTGCCACTAAGCGGTCGTAGCGGTATTTAAGCTGGATGGGCGGCTTGATACTATTGCCGCTGCTTAAGTTGGTATTCATATGCGAATAAACGTATTCACGTAAGTTTCGCAGGGCGGTTTCGACATCGCCATTGGCTTTATCGGCGGCAAAAACCTGGTTGCGTAGTTTAACCATATTCAAATTGTTTTGGCGTAAAGCCGAGACGCAAATCACACCGCTAATTAAACTCAGCCCCAAAAAGTACCAAGGGCTAAAGTGTTTTGTTTTTGACCATACGGAATGGACATGCTGTTTTGCCATCTTGCTTAAGATTATACACTCTGTTTGACTGCTGTGACGAAATGCACAATTCAGCTGTATCAAATGTAACTGTGATTTATTAGTAGTAGAACTATTATTTAATCAGGAAAGGAGATAGAGGTGTTCAAACTATTGAAAAAGTTGTTCCGTCGCACACAGCCGGTTGAGCGAACTGAAGCTTGGCGCCAGTATTTGCTGTAGCGGCAGTTAAAATTAGACTCGCGGGAGCTAATCCTCTATCTTTTTGCACACTTTTTTCAGAAAACTCTAACCACAAGAATTAAAGTATACTGTTGGTATGCATATCTTTTTCTCAGGCATTGGCGGCACTGGTATTGGACCGCTGGCCCTGATTGCTAAGCAAGCCGGCTTTGAGGTTTCCGGCAGCGACAGCCAGGATTCGCAGTATATTGAATACTTGCGCAAAAATGGCCTCAAAGATATTCAGATTGGCCAAAGTCGCGCTAACATCTCAGCCGTACACTCTAAAAAACCAATTGATTGGTTCGTGCACAGCTCAGCCGTCAAGGGCGACCACGAAGAGCTGAAGTTCGTCAAAGAGCAAAACATTAAATCCAGCAAACGCGATGAATTTATTAATTTAGTCCTGCAAGAAAAGCATCTTAAGCTAATCGCGGTGGCTGGAACTCATGGCAAAACCACCACTACCGCCATGGTAGTGTGGCTTTTTAAGCAGCTCAAGGAACCGGTTAGCTATTCGGTTGGTGCCAAAATCAGCTTTGGCGACATGGGTGAATTTGATCCAAAAAGCGAATATTTTGTTTATGAGGCTGATGAGTTCGACCGCAATTTCTTAGCCTTTGAGCCATATGTCAGCTTAATAACAGGGGTTAGTTGGGACCACCACGAGATCTTCCCTACCCGCGAAGACTACCAACAAGCTTTTAAGGAATTTATTTCGCAAACCGAATTAACTTACATTTGGCGAGAAGATTTAGAGTACCTGGGCTTGGAAGAATCCCCGAGCGTTTCGGTCCAAAGCTCCGTTAACGAAAAAATTGACGATATCAAACTAAATGGGCTTTATAACCGGCTGGATGCCTGGCTGGCAATTCAAGCCGTCCATGAAGTTACCAATAAACCGATCGATAAATTGATAGAACTAATGAGTAAGTTCCCTGGCTCGCAGCGGCGCATGGAAGAAATCGTCTATAACCTTTACAGTGATTATGCCCATACGCCAGAAAAAATTCGTGGCGCCATGAGCGTGGCCCTAGAAATGGCCGCCAAGAAAAATCAGCGAGTGGTGGTGGTTTATGAACCGCTGACTGATCGCCGCCAGCACTACATGATTGATGACTACAAAGATTGTTTTGACGGCGCCGAACACGTTTACTGGGTCCCAAGTTATTTAGCTCGCGAGGATCCTAACCAAACAGTCATCACGCCAGAAGAAATGATCAGCCACTTGTCTGACCCAAAAATCGCTAGCGCCAAAGAACGTAACCAGGAACTAGAAGACATTATTCGCTACCATTTATCAAAGAATGATATGGTAGTTTGCATGGCTGGTGGCGGTGGTGGCAGCCTGGACGAATGGCTCCGCAACCGATTTAAGAATTAGCGGTTGTCGCCCTGGCTTTTGATTACTCCGCGGTCTTTGCGGTCAAACAATTTATTTAAATTGTTTTGCGCCACTTTGCTAAGCGGAATATCTAAATAATAGGCTATGGCGCTTAAGTACCACAGCACATCACCCAGTTCTTTAGAGATTTCTTTTTTGTCCAGATCATCCATTACGCCGTTTTTGTTGCGTTGGATTTTTTTAATTTTCTCGGCTACTTCGCCGGACTCCCCCATTAAGCCTAGGACTTTGTTGACCAAATCAACAGAGCTGGCGTTATCGGTTTTTTTAAACTGGTCGGTTGTAATGGCTTTGGTTTGGTATTCATCAAATTTCACTGGCTTATCCTCCCGGTTTCTTCATCAATTTTAACAGCCCCCTCACGCAACACTTCGATAGCGTCATCGATCATTCGAATTATAGTAGACGGTTCGCGACCAGACAGGTCACCACCATCGTCATAAAAATCTACCTCGTCATTGAAATAATTTTTAGCTTCCGCCAGATTTTTGGCCGGCGGTTTGCCCGGCAGATTGGCGCTGGAGGTCAGTAAGGCCCCGGTTTTGGTAAGTAAATCATGAACGGCTTTGTCGGCGGGAATTCGCACCGCGATATCAAACTTGCCCTGGCGCAAATAATTCCCTTCCGGCGCGCTGAATGGTACCACTACAGTTATAGCACCCGGCCAAAATTGTTCGACGGCTTTTAAATATGCCCGTTTGATTCCCAGCTCTGTGAGTTGATCAATGTTGGCGGCAATGATGGTGCCGGGTTTATTTTCCCTGCTCTTTAATTTATAAAGCCGTTCGACGGTTGTTTGATCACTAGCTAAACAAACCAAACCATAGACTGTATCGGTTGGTATAACTCCAACCTGACCAGCTTTTATAGCACTAACTAATTTGGCATCGCTAAGCGACTTTAATAACTCCGGCATAGAGCCATTATATTACAAACCAATCGAAGAGTTTTGCAGGTCGGAGCTGTTCAAATCTTTATTGTTGTCACTGGTTTTGACAGTGTTGTCGACTTGGTTAATAGTGTCACTGACGTCCGAAGTTGTGGCTGGCGTGGTAGTTGGTGTACTAGAAGTAGTTGTAGTGGTGGTGCTGGGCGAGGCAGTTTTCTTATTGTTCTTCATGTAAAAGTAAACTGCCGCGCCGGCTAAAATGACTGCTAACAAGATAATTAGAATAATCTTCATAGCTTTGCCGGAACCCTTTTTAACGTTGGTTACGGTTGGCTGGGCGGATGAAGGCGCGTCGGCAGGCGTACCCGTAACAGGTGAATCTGCTGATGAAGGTGCCACCGGATCGGGTGCAATTGTTGAACTTGGCGCAGCTGGCGCGACTGGGGCTGGGCTATCGACTGGTTCGGGTGCCATTGAAGGTGCATCTGCGGCCGAGGGCATTACGCTTGGAGCAGCAGGTGCTGGCGTGTCGGTAGATGGCTTGATGTCCATAACTGGTCCGTTTGGCTGAGTTGGTGTAGGGTTGTTAGAATCGTCCATTATTGGCTTCCCCCGCTAGTATTTTTTGAATTATCTTCAACCGTAGAAGTGTCTGACTGTCCACCATCTAATTGCATCTTGATTGATTGAAGTGTGGGTTTGATAGTGCTTATTAAATAGTGGCGAATGGCTACAACGTCTTTGACAAGAGTGTCGTGGGCAGTTCGAGCCGCCAATAATGCCGCCTGGAATCCATCTGGATCAGTCTTACAATCAACGTCTTTTAGGTCGCTCAATGACTGTTTGTAGGCTGTTAAATCGGTATTGTAAGTTGAAATTAATGTGTTTAACTCTTTAATTTGGGTTTCTAGGGTAGCCGTATCAATGTTTTTGGCCTTTAACTTGGTAACAAGTTTATCGAGATTTTTAGTTAAAGAATCATAAGCCTGGGTGCGGACCGTGACACTATTACCAAATTTGGTATGTAACTTACCTACAAAACCTTGGGCACCGACACATTTCTGCTTTAAGGCAGCGGCCTGGAAGGCTGTTAGCTTTACCTTAAAATTGGCTTTAAATTTAGCAATTCGTTCCTTGATGTCGTGGGTTTCTTTTTCTACCTGGGCAGTTTTGGTTGAGTCATCGGTTGTATCTGAAGCTGAAGTTGAATTTGATGTCGAACCGCTTGTAGTCGTGTCGTCTGCACCATGGGCTGCAACTATTGTTGGCGCAAAGACTAAAGAACCGGTAATTAAAAATGCACTAATTAGGTAACTTAACTTGCGTTTCATTGAGATCCTTTATTTACAATAGTTATTCTACCATAAGCGTAATTAAAGTGTTGTGAGTTGCTAGGATTTGCGGGCCGCTAGCCAGGTCATTACCACGCCGGCCGCAATCCAGGACGGAAACACAATTAAGACCGTTTGGGCGAAACTATTTTCGTTATTTACGGCCCAAATCAGCACCCAGATCAAAAAAGCCACGAATGGGATATAAGTTAACCAGCCCTGCCAAGTAGCCGGCAAATAACTGCCGCGAACTTTGTAGAACCAGGCCCCCTTAGATAGTTTTGGTAATTTTTTATTTCTCTTAGCCATAATTAATAATAATACCACCTGTCGATGCCGGCGGAATTGTAAAGATCAGTAACTTTGTAAGATTTTCCGGTCGTCAAACTTACTACATAATCGGCTGTCTCGTTCTGATTACGCACCCGGTAAATAATTATATCGTTAGACAACCATTTGACCGGATAAATTAAACCCTCTTTCGTAACCAGGGTTTTGTCGATATTTTTTTCGATGTCATGATTAATTAACAGGCCTTTGCCATCCCGCTGATCTACCCAGAGGCTATTTTTGTTATCCGGACTGTTGATATAAAGTTTGTTTTTTGAATTGGCCGGTGACTGTTTGAGTTTCGTGGCATCAGATTGATTATTGAGGTTGTAACTATAAAAATCATTTTCGGTTGCTAAGTTCAAGCTGTCAAAACTAACCCGGAATATATTCCAAACCGGTACCGATAAGATAGTTTTAGTAGTCGATCCATCGGCATTTGATTGGATTAGGCCATTGCTGGTTTTCTTGCCCAAATTGGCTGGGGCATAATAAATTTGGTCACCATCCAACAAAACATCATTAAAGTCATTGGCCGAAGCTAATACTTTTTTATCGCTTGATTTATAGTCGTATGAAATTAATTGGAAACGTTTAGGATCGGAGGCACTGGCGCCGGCTTGAATTTGCATATATATTAAACGGCGGCCAATCCAACCAATTATTTTTATTTGCTCTGATTGAGCAATTGCCCGGGTACTGTTGTCATCCAAATTGATTAAAGTCAAGGTATTTAATAAGTAACCATCGTTGTTGCGGGCATTAACGCGGCTAGAAGTTAGGGCGGCCACATTATCGGTAGGATGTTGGACAACTATAATGTCATCACGCTCTAATCCGCTAGCGGCCAAAACCAATTTATCAGCTTTGCCATCAATGTAAGTTGAATAAACATCGTACTTGCCGGATCGGTTAGAAATAAATACGTCTTTGCGGTTACTAACCATTTTAACGGCATGGTCGTCTTTGCTGCCTAAATCTAATTTAACAACTTCGTCCCGATAATTATCGGCGATAAAAGTTACGTCAAGGCTGTCCAGCTGGGCAGTCGAAGTATCAACTGTTAGCACAATTTTTCCTTTATCATCAGCTTGAGCATCAGCACCGCCGCCACTGGCACTGGCATCGGTAACGGTTTTGCCGGTCAGCCAGTCGGTTAGTAAGAATGTATACTGGCTGCCGGTTGGCTGGACCTGGAATTTGCCCAGCGGGTTACTGCCCCAACCAATCACAACTTTTTGGCTAATAGTTGCGAAGGCTCGCTTTTGGACCTGTAATAGATTGTTGCCTAGCTTAACATGTTCAATTTTGGCATAGCCATTTTCATCGGTTTTTGAAGCTTGTCCACCCAAACTAACTTCGACATTTTTAAGCGGCAATTGAGTTGAATTGTCGATGACCGTTAATGAAGCCGAACTTCGCACTCCAACGCTGTTAAGCATAAAATAACGGCTGTTGGGCAGCAGAACCAAGCCAATTAATAAGGCACAAGCCCCAATTATGGTTAGTTTTCGATACTTCGGATCACGCCACCACTTTCTAAAAAAGCGTTTAATTTTGCCGCCAGATTTATTGGCTTTATTATCTGCCGGCTGATTGCCAAGGGTCTCCATGACAGTTTTGTCTGGGCTAGTCGGCACAATCGTATCACCGGCCTTTAGTGATGGCTTATTTTCTGATGCAGCTTTAGATTCCGGTTTTGCAACTATTGGAGTAGGAGAGGCTTCTTCGGGTGGCGGGCCCATCATGGCTTGGATTTGCTCTTCAACCGGCTGGGCGGCTTCGGAATTTTTAGTGTCGTCTGGGTTTTTGTTCATATTAAGCTTTTATTATATAAGCATAACAGATTAGAACGGCTATCACTAGGGCTGGCTATTTGACTTTATGCGGCGCCAACTAATAACGAAAACTACTAAGAAAACTAAAATATATAAGCCGATGTAAGTAGCTTTGTGATTATTAGTAGAGGTGATTGGCTGAGTGGTAGAGCTGGTTGTAGTTTTGACTGGTTTGCCATCAAGACCAAGTAGTGTGGCATTGGAGTTGGTGTTTAGATTTTGAGTTTGTGACTGCAAATTACCAGTCGGTGCCCCCAAACTTTGACTACCAATATTTTGCGGATTGCCGGTTGGCACAGTACCGCCGGTTGAACCACCCAATGAACTCGAAGATTGATCCATGTTCTACAGTATACCAGCCCTAGTGATTAGGTACGGCGGCGGTAGGCTGCAATTGAAAGCGGAATAAATACGGCCAAAATGCCGATTACCCAAAGTGACAATTTCCAAACTGCGCCGTGCATAGGCGCACCAAAGGCAAAACTGCGGGCCGCCGTGGCCGCGAAAGTAATTGGCTGGTTATTAGCAAAATGCTGCAGCCAGCTGGCCATGCTGGCCACCGGCACAAAGGCGGCGCTAGCAAAAACCAATGGGAAGACAAACACAAAACCGGCTAACTGGGCTGTTTCTTCATCTTTCAGCGCCATGCCCAAAAAGGCTGAAAACCACGAGAATGCAAAGCCGAATAATAGCAAGACGGCAATCATAGCCAAGGCGTTGCCAAAGCCGTTGTAAAAACGGAAACCATACAAAAATCCAACAAGTAACATGATTAAGACAACTACTACGTTACGGATCAAGTCGGCTAAGGTCCGGCCGGTCAGGACAGCCGCCCGGCTCATTGGCAAAGAGCGGAATCGGTCAATAATACCGCTGTTGATATCACGGGCCAAGCCAATACCGGTTTGTAATCCGCCAAACAATGTTACCTGAACCATGATGCCTGGTAATAAATAATTAATGTACTTGCCGTGGAAAGCCGCCCCGGCATTACTCAACGCACCGCCGAAAACAAAGTTAAATAAAGTAATAAAGATAATTGGCTGGATTAAGCTAAAGAATATTAACTGCGGCAAACGAATGTAGCGCAGCAAATTACGGCGGGTTACAGCCCAAGTATCGGTCGCTAAATAATACATTGACTTAAACATTAGCTGGCCTCTTTTTCTTGTCCTTAGGCGCTTTTTCAACTTCTGAGGCTTTGCTGCCGGTTAGCGTTAAGAATACGTCGTCCAATGATGGCTGATGCAACGATAATGTAATTGGTTCAACTTTGGCTTCGTCTAGCTGGCGTACCACTTGGGCTAATTTACGTGAGCCGTCACTGCCAACCGGCACGGTAATAACATTGGTGACTTCGTCAAAGGTCGGCTTCTTTTTAGAAATACCATCGACGGCTTTGAGGGCCTTGTCTTTGTCGCGCGGACCATCCAGGCCAAACTCAATCACATCGCCACCTAATTTGGCTTTGAGCTGGGCACTGGTCCCTTCGGCAATTAATTTGCCGCGGTCAATCACGGCAATTTTGTCGGCTAATTCATCGGCTTCTTCGAGGTACTGGGTAGTTAGCAAAATACTGGTGCCTTGTTTGACCAGTTCGCGGATGGTGTTCCATAAATCAATTCTGGTGCGCGGGTCCAGGCCGGTAGTTGGTTCATCTAAGAAAAGTATCTTAGGCTGGCCAACCAAGCTGGCGCCTAAATCTAACCGCCGGCGCATGCCGCCAGAGTAAGTCTTGGCCAAGCGATTGGCGGCCTCCGTCAGTTTCAAATCTTCCAGGATTTTTTTGGCCCGGGCTTTGGCCTGGCGCTGGCTTAAGTGATACAAGCGGCCAACCATGTAGAGGTTTTCCTCGCCGGTTAAATATTCATCAATGGCGGCAAATTGGCCGGCCAATCCAATTGTCTGGCGCACTTTTTGCGGATGTTCAACAACGTCAATGCCTAACACTTTAAGTTTGCCACGAGTCGGTTCGGATAAAGTCGCCAGCATGTTGACGAGAGTAGTTTTACCGGCGCCATTCGGGCCCAGCAAACCATAGATTTTACCTTGTTCAGCCTTTAGGCTGACGCCATCGAGAGCTTTGACATCGCCAAAGTACTTGGCAACATCTTTAACTTCAAAGGCCGGCTCATTGCTCATATTTCTATGCTACACCGACATACTTAACATGTAAAGTATAAAATTTAGGGGGCTAGGCGGTTGATGTCGCGTGGGAATAAAGCAGCTTCTTTGACGTTGTTGAGGCCAATGGTTTTCTCGACTAGGCGGTCGAGGCCCATACCAAAGCCGCCGTGTGGTGGCATGCCGGCTTTCATGGCCATTAAGAAATACTTAAAGCCCGGGTTATTGGGGTCACCTTTAGCCATTTCCTGCAACTGCTTCAATAGTCGGTCGTAGCGGTGCTCGCGAGTTGAACCAGTCACGATTTCCAAACCACGGAAAAGCAAGTCGACGCGGTCAGCCAGTTTGGGATTGCCCTCCTGGGCCTTGTGGTAAAACTTCATTTCGTCAGCTGGCCAATCGGTCACAAAAATTGCTTCGGATTTAAGATTCTTTTTAGCGTAGTCGCATACCCAACGTTCTTCATCGGGGCGTAAATCTTTTTCACCAATGGTATTCTCACCGGTGGCTTTGCTGTATTTTTCGTGGATATCGGCCATCGACATGCTGGGGATTTCTTTTGGCAAAACTGGCTTGGTAGCATTTAGCTTCTTTAGCTCATCGGCGCAGTTTTCCCAAACATAGTCCATCACAAAGTTCAGTAAGCCGCTCAAAAATTCCTGCAAATCTTTGAGCTCAATAAAACCCATTTCGCCGTCAATCGAAATGTATTCGGTCATGTGGCGGCTGGTGGCGCTGGGCTCGGCCCGGTAAACCGGCGCGATTTCAAAAACTCGCTCAAATACACCCACTAACATTTGCTTATAAAATTGCGGGCTTTGGGCCAGCGTAGCTTCCTGGCCAAAATAATCAATTTTAAAAACTTCGGCGCCGCCTTCGGTGGCAGCGGCTAGTAATTTAGGAGTTTGGACTTCGGTAAATTCGTTCTGATAAAAGTATTCGCGCAAGGCTTTGGTCATGGTCGAGCGAACTTTGAAGATGGCGGTTTCCTGCAGATTGCGCAGGCCAATTGGGCGATATTCAAATAAGGTATCAAGATTATCGGGTTTGTGGTCGAGCGGCTTATCAATTTCAATTGGCGGCTCATCTTTAACCGGCACTTGGACTTCCAGTTTTGGATCATGGATTTCGGCGCCGCCGGGCGCGCGGTCCTCGGCTTTGGCCGAACCTTCGACGCTAAGGACCGTACCAATTTGCAGGCCACGCAACTTTTCGACTTCGGCTTTGTCCTTAACCACCACCTGCACCACACCGCTGCGGTCGCGCACTAAAATAAATGTCAGGCCGCCCATCAAGCGCTTTTTGTGTAGCCAGCCTTCAACATAGACTGATTTGCCGGCGTGTTGGTGGACGTCGGCTGTTAAAATCCTTTGCATAAAAGCTATTCTAACAGAGAGAAAGTTTAATTTCTAATCGGTTTTAGGCTCAGCCGGCTGTTTTTTAGTTTCCGGAGCAGGCTCATCGTGTTTTTGGTGCTCAGTGCGGGCGTGCAAGGCGGCAACGGCGCGCAGGTCATCGTATTTATCAAATTCATCAACCACGGGCTTGCCCAAAATTTGCTCCACGACATCTTCTAGGCTGACAATGCCAACCTTTTCTTCAAAGCTATTAACGACAATAAACAAATGGTGCCGGGTTTTTAAGAAAGCTTGCAGAGCCTGGCTTAGAGTTTGGTCTTCGTGAATATAGAAAACATCTTTCTTCATATAATCTTTGACTTGGCGGCCATCATGGGCGTTGACCATATCGCGAATATAAAGCATGCCAATGATGTTGTCGGGTTTGTCCTGATAAACCGGGAAGCGTGAATGGCCACTTTTGTGCAACTCATCGAGCAAATGCGGGCCAACCGATTCAGTCACGGCAATCGACTTAACGACGCGCTCGGGCGTCATGACGTCACGGACTAATTTGTCGCCATAAGTCAGGGCGCCTTGGACAGTATGTAATTCGTGGTCGGAGATGCGGTTATCATGTTGGTTTTTCTGGCGGTTTATTAAATTAACAATGTCTTCTTTTTCATAAATTCCGGTGTGAACGCTGATGCGGGCGTGGTTCATCAACCAGCGCGACAAGCGGTCGAGTATCGGATACAGGTGACCTAGTAGCCAGGTAAATGACGGCGTTAAATTGCGGGCGGCAGTTTTACCGATTTGGCCAGTTTTGGTATTTGGCAGCCAGGCAAAACCAAACCAGACCAAACCGACTGATATCAGTAGAGCCAGCCAAGTGGCAGCCGAATGTGACAAAATTACAAAAAAGCCAGCTGCCGATAAACCAATAAAAATCCATAACAGCAGCTGGGCGCTAGGGCCGTAGGCCGCCGCCGTATACAGTAAATTGGCAAAATCATCACCGTTGCGGGCCCGGCGTTTAAGCTCAATCTTAGGAACATGGGTGTAAATTTTAAGTAGTGAGATTGATAGCAAAGCCACGAAAGCCAGAGCTAGAATCGTAATTAGCGTAAGCATATGCATATTTTAGCATTTAGTCCGGAGTCTTATGGCACTATGGACTAAGGCCGGCCGACTCGGTACTATGTACAATGTCGACCAAGGAGACAAAATATGAGTAAACAGTTTTTAGGAATTTTAGCAGCCGTAATTGTTGGGCTGGGCTTAATTTTTTGGCTGGGCAGTGGCAGGAAGTCTAATAATGGTAATTCATCTGGGGTTCAGCCTACCCAACACATTACCGGCCAGGGTAAAAAGGGCGTGACTTTAATGGAGTACGGCGATTACCAGTGTCCGGTTTGTGGCGCTTATTACCAAACAGTTAAAGAAGTTGTCGCTAAATACAATAAAGATATTTATTTCCAGTTCCGTAACTTGCCGCTAGTCCAAATCCACCCCAATGCTTTTGCTGGTGCCCGCGCCGCCGAAGCTGCCGGCAAGCAAGGCAAATACTTTGAAATGCACGATTTGCTCTACGAAAACCAGCAGTTGTGGTCGCAATCATCTAATCCAATGCCGTTATTCGAGGGTTACGCCCAGCAACTTAGCCTTGATTTAAATAAATTCAAAACTGATTACAGCAGCTCAGCCGTCAATGATTTAATCCAGGCTGATATTGCCGAGTTTGGCAAAACCGGCCAGCAAGAAGCCACTCCAACATTCTTTATCGACGGAGTGTATGTGGCTAATGAAAAATTAGCTGACGATAAAGGCCCTAACGTCACGATGTTTAGTAAACAATTAGACGCCGCTATCGCCGCCAAAAATAAATAAAAGAACAGGACCGCATCAGGTCCTGTTTTTGTAACGCATCTGTAACACAACTAGTAACTAATAAACTTTTGCCAGCTCGGCCGTTTGACTTTAACTTCCACGTTAAACCTCTTTGATATTGTTTTTATTTTGATTGGCATAGCGCCAGCCTCCCGTTTTACACCCCTAATACCCGTCTCCAAGGCATTAGATTTTTTAATTTTGTTTTTGTCTTTTAACGTCCGCCGCTGCGAACTACTTGACCAGTTAATTTTGGCATATCACGCTTATGGCTGTCAACAACAGTTTTTTGCCAATTATAGGCAGCTTAGATAGAATAGCTTAAGAGGAACACACTGATTAATGCAAAGTGCTTTTACCGAGCTTAGTTTAGTAATTACCGTGGCTGTCGGCGTAAGTTTTATTATGCGCTTGATCAAGCAGCCGCTGATAATTGGCTACATAATTACCGGCCTGGTGGTTGGCCCGGCGTTTTTAAACATCGTCCATTCGCCGGAAACATTGCAAGTTTTTGCCGACTTTGGCGTGGCCCTGCTTTTGTTTATTGTTGGCCTGGGTTTAAACCCGCGCGTTATTAAAGAAGTAGGTAAAATCGCCGCCTTTATCGCGTTCTTTAAAGTTATTATTGCCACGGCCATTGGTTACGGCTTAGCCAGACTGCTGGGCTACAGCGATACGACCGCCATTTACATTGGTATGGCTTTATCTTTCTCCAGCACAATTATTATTTTGAAGTTACTGAGCGACAAAAAAGAACAAAGCCGTTTGTATGGCAAGATTTCAATTGGTTACCTATTAATCGAAGACTTTATTGCCACTCTGGTAATGGTAGGCGTGTCGGCGTCGGGCAACGGCAACTTTACGGCCAGCGACGTCATGCCGTTGTTCTACAAAATTATTTTGTTGGTATTAGCGCTAACATCTGTCCGGCTATTCTTCTTATCAAAAATCCAAAAACTTATATCTTCTTCGCAAGAATTCTTGTTTTTGTTTGCGATTGGCTGGGGCATTGGCATCGCCAGCTTGTTTAAAGCCGCCGGCTTTTCGTTGGAAATTGGCGCCTTAATCGCCGGCGTAACATTGGCACCGCTGCCCTTTGCCCAGGAAGCTTCGGCCCGGTTGAAGCCGCTGCGCGATTTCTTTATAGTTTTGTTCTTTGTATTGTTGGGTTCGCACTTAGAGTTAACCCATGCCATTAACGTTTTGCCGACTGCCCTTTTATTCTCTTTAGTTGTGCTGATTATCAACCCGTTGGTGGTTATGACAGTTATGGGTATGGGCGGCTATACCAAGAAAACCAGTTTTAACGCCGGCCTGACCGGTGCGCAAATTAGTGAATTTTCTTTGATTTTAATTTTCCTGGCTAATCGCATGGGCCAAATAAATGACGAAACTGTTTCGCTGATTACAATAATTGGCTTACTGACAATTGCGATCTCTACCTACACTATTACTTACTCCGAAAAGTTATATGGAATCTTTGGCGATTCTTTACGCTTGTTCGAGCGCCGAAAGGTCAAACCAAAAGTTGAGCGCCAGCACCATTACGAATTGGTTTTGTTTGGCTATTTAAAAGGCGGCCATGAATTCTTAAAAGTTTTCCAGCAACTGGCCCGGCCCTACATTGTAGTTGATTACGATCCTAAAGTTATTGACACGCTGGAGACGATTGGCGCTAATTATATTTATGGCGACGTGACGGATTTTGAATTACTAGACGAGCTGGATATCGAAAAAGCTAAATTATTTGTCTCGACTGTGACTGACTTACAAGTTAATAAATCAATTGCCATGTGGTTAGAAAAATCTAACCCGCACGCTGTTTGTGTCTGCTCAGCCGACACTGCCGAACAAGCCGCCGAACTATATGCCGAAGGCGTTTCGTATGTGATGTTGCCGCATTATATCGGCAGTGAAAAAATCAGCGCCTTTATTAAAAAGAGTGGTCTCAAAAAGAGCGAATTTAAAAAATTCCGCGAAAAACATTTGGCATATTTGGAATCGCATTACGAATTATTCGATCAAACTCAAACCGATGCATAAAGCCAGTTGGCTTTGATATATTCCATTACGGCTGGGTCTAAATTTGTTGGCTCCTTGCCGGCCAAGACAGCTTTGCGAACTAACGCCGAACTGGTTTTTGGGCTGGGACTATTAAAAACAATTGGGCCTTTAGCTTTTAATTGCTTTAAAACTTTTTGGGCTGCATCTCGGCTGTCGCCGTCTCTCAAGCCAATGATTAAGGTCATGGATTCGAGCAATTTATCAATCAACTGCCACGATGGCATATGCACTAGCATGTCGGCGCCGGTTAAATAAAATAATTCGGCATTTTTAAATTTTTGCTTGAGGCGCGGCATGGTTTTGGCGACCGATAATTGGCGGTCCGGTAAATCCAAGAGTTTTAATTTTGGATGGTCGGCAATTGCCAGTCTGATCATAGCCAAGCGGTGGGCTAAATGGGTCACGCCACTTTTGCGGCGCGGTTGGACTTCTAGCAAAAAATAAACTTCATCCAGGCCGGCTTGGTCAGCCGCTTTTAGGGCAAACTGAATATGTCCGTTATGGATCGGGTCAAACACGCCGCTAAAAATTCCAACTCGCTTCATGCTGCTTTATTTTTAGTCGGATCCTGGCCGGCGTCAAATTTGGCCTGGCAAGATTTACAAACGCTGCAAGGCCCGACTTTGGTTTTAGTCGGCCTGCTGGGGCAGGCTTTGACCACACAAACGCCGTCTTTCCACTTCCAGGAGTTTTTGCCTTTTTCGACTAAACTGCCAAAACTATTAACTTCCAGGCCGATTTTTTTAGCATCTTCTATCTCAATTGTGGCGCCGCAAAAAACTACCTTTTCCATTAAGTATTGGGACGAATTTAATAATACGGCGGCTTCCTGGACCCGGCCCATTGCCGTTAGTTCAGCGGCTTTATGGAATACCGGCGCCGAGTTGCTTCCAAACGTATCTGCAGCGTATTCCGGAGCTAAGGTGCAGACGGCATTGAGGATACGAACAACTTCGCCGTTATATAAATCTGTTTTTTCTTTTTGAGTTATTAAGCCTTCGCTCAACCAACTATCTAATTGAATTTCCAATTTTGCCAAATCCTCATAGTAAGTTGCAATTTCGGCTTCTCGCCGGGCAGATTCCTGCCTTAAATCTTCGTAGGGGATGCTGTTGGCGGCTCGTTCGCCAGAGTCGCCATATTTGACCCCTTGGCCCGTATGTTCATCCAGCAAACGCATAACGTCTACCACTTTATCGACTAAATTACTGGCGCTATAAATGACTGGTTTTTCTAATGCTGCCAGATCGGTTGCTTTATTAGTAGTTTGAATATTGCAGGCATCAAAAAACCCAAATGTACTGTGCCAGGTACCATTGCTGCGACTGGTTTGTTCAATTACACGGGTATAGCTGCCGTCTGGATGGAACATTAGCCCAGTCGACCGGACCATACCCTTTTTGTTGGCGTGGCGATAACCAATTGATGTGCCTATCAAAGCTTCCGGGTAGTCAGAAATTTCTAAAATTTCAGTATCGGCTGGCAAATGGCCTTCGGCTACAGCTTTTAAAACTACTTGAATAAAAAGTTCGTTGCAGAGTTCGGCAAAACGGCGCTTTTGTTCGTGGGCTGGCAAATTGGAATCCCAACCATTTAATAAACGGTTTAGCACCTGGGAATTGATTTCTTCTAAACTACCACTAATTTCGACGCGCGATAAATGGCCGGAGGCGGTTAGCGCTTCCATCAGCGCGGTGCGGGCATTGTCTAGATTTTCTTGCACCGGTACCGGTTGTAACTGAGTATCCCTGCCCTCCAATAACTGCCAAGCTTCTGCTTCAATGAGCTGTCGGTTGATCAATACTTCGCCATCAACAAAAACCTGGTAGCCCAGATCTTGCTCATATTTTGGCGGTGTGTATGTTTCCAAATTAAAAACCCTCTTTTTGAACCCTAAAAATGGACTGCGCTGGCATTTTCTGGGGACCCCTTCCGGGCAGAGGGTATGATTCTTAAATACCGCTCCTGCTCGGGAGACTTAAGTAGCTGTATCGGACTTTAACCAAAGGATTGGACTTGAGTACGACATTTAATTTCTCTCTGAGAAGTGGAGCCAGCCGTATAAATAATACGGTGAAGCGAACCTCGCAAGAGAAAATTAGATGTCGTGCCAAGAGGTGAGCAGAGTATCATGCTTCGCATGATAGCAGGCTCACCGGTCCAATTCTTTGGAACCGTTGCGGCACAGTTCCCGAATTACACGGGATTCCAGCATTTTGATTGTTAAGTAATAGTAGTCTATCACGTTTACGCTACGCTATATGTAGTATTTTTTAACGCTTTGCCTTGGGTAAATCCCCGTCTATCGTATAATTTCGTTAAATGGAAATAATGAGACATCGATTTGACGATGAAGAACAAATTGCGGCAAGTCATGCATTGGTCGCTTTGGCAGACCCCCACATAAAAAGTTCCAATGGATTAATAGTCCAGATCGATATTGATCATTTGAATCATCCGGGCCAAGATATGAATCAGCCTTTTGTAGAGGGACATCCTCAAAGTGCCGCCATTGTAGAAAGTATTGCAACTGCTGTAGACTCCAGATTCCCAAAAATGGTCCAGTATCTAATTGAAGACAAATCAGAAATGATGATGACTACCGGCGAAATGCTTAAGCGCGGCAACAATGTTATTGTTGCCACTAATCACAGTGATTTGATCGACATTGCTGTGGCGCAAGCGGCGGTATTTTGCGCTCTTGAACATTTTGGGTTTAAGTTCAAATCCAGCATTGTAATTAGTAAAATGATTTCTATTTTGGGCTATAAAATCGAGGGTAACGTTGCTCCTGCTGTCGAAACCCTTGAGCTAATGTGCAATCAAATTTTCTTGAGCTTTCCTCGAACAGAGTCGGTCAAAAAATCAAGATTACAAAGAGTTTTAGGAAGGCTACGAATAGATAACTACAATTCTCGAGTAGTTAAATCTATTACCGAACGATTGGACGAAGGCGGCATGTTATTGGCCGTAGCACCAAGTGGAACTACTGATAAAAAAGGCATCATGGCGGCAATAAGCCGTGGCACATCGGCAATCCTGGCTCACAAGAAAAGCTTTGTAATGCCATTGGCTGTGTCACTAGAAAAAGACAATTTAATTTTTGAATCTGCCGGCGGCTTGCGTGCACTGGAATCAGAAGATGAAGCTCACGACATGATGGACGGAATTGCTAATCAATTATCCAGAGTCGGTTCAGAAGTTAGATATAGCCGCCATCATCATGCCAGCCAAGTCGGCAAAACAGCTTTGTCATTAGATACAACTACTTAACTTTTTTCTTGAGTTCGGTCAGGCGCGGAATGAAAGATTGGGCAGCGCCGTCTAAGCCTAAAACTTTTAGGGCGCCGATTAATACGTACAGTTCGTCTAGTTTAGCTTGGGCAATTTTGCCCTCTGATTCAGCTAATTTAAAAAACTGTGAGACTTTATTGACCAGCCACTTGGCTTCTGATTCCTTGACTTGGTTTGTGGCCAGTTCTTGTGGCGTGGCGTTGGTAACTTCCAGCGAACGAGCGGATTTGTCGCGCTTAATTAAATGGCCGCGTTTGATAAGGCTATTGACGTGCAAGGCTACCGTTGCGACAGAATTATAATTTAAGCCGGCCATGATCTCACGGTAGCTCGGGCTGTAGCCGTTTTCCTGGATGAAATTTTCAATGAATGTTAGTAGTTCTTTTTGTTTTTTTGTCGGTCGAACTGATTCAGTTTTAGGCATGTGCGCGTGTCCTCCTTACCCTTTCACGGCCCTTAAAAACCCAGGCTTTGTACCAAAAATAATTCCAAACTGTAAAGAAGCCGGCAGCAATAAACTGGCCGATATAAACCGGCACATTAAATTGTTTCTCGAGCACAGCCAAAATTAAATAGTTCAAAAGGAAGGCATTGAGTGCCGTGTAAATTATGTATCTTTGAGTGGCAATAAATAAAGTTGTCGGCCGGCTGCTGCGAAATGCCCAGTAACGTTCGATCATAAAATTTAAAGTAATACCAACGGCGTTACCGATAAAGTTAACCCAAAAGAGTGGCATATGGCCGTTCAGAACGACGATTAGAATGTAGCCGCTCCAAAACCAAACGCCACCGCCAACTAAATATTCACCGATCCTGGTTAGTTCTTTTTGCTGGCTTTTCTTTAACTTTGGCATGTTTAGGTTTTGTTCCTGTTTTGAGTATAACAGAAGGTGCTAATGCTATGCCGGCCAGGCCCCAATATAGATAGGCCAGCGTGTCATCGGCCCAGGCGTGCGACAAGCAGTTAACTAACGTCAAACCGACCAAGGCCGCTAAGGCAATTAAGGCCAGATCTGACCGGCGGTCATCCCACAGCATTTTGGCCACATAAATATTGATGGCTATAAATAATAGCAATCCAATGATGCCGACTTCTTGGCCGACTTGAATGAAATAATTTTCGGCAATACGGGCCGGGCGGTTATTGCGGGTAGACGCCGGGCCGGCTGTGCCGGGGCCACCGCCAAACGGTTGTTTTAAGATGGATTTGGCGCCGTCCAGCATAGCTTCGGAACGGACTGCATTAGAGCTTTCTAAAGACTGGGAGCTGCTGCTGGTATGGAATAAAGTGTTGGAAACAACGCTGTTTTTACTCCATAGGCCAATTACTGTAACCAATAAAGTTAGGCCAATTATAGAGCCTATTATCAGCCCTTGACGGGCGCGCCGGTTTTGAATTGACCAGAAACCCAGCAAAAGACCACTGACAATTAATCCCAAATAAGCGCTGCGCGAATAACTAAAATACAGCACTATTAAACTGGCAAGAATGGCCACGCTTAACTTGAGTTTATTTTTTTGGCGCAGCCAAAAGGCGCTTAAAATTGTCAGGATCACAACAAGGTAGGCGCCCAGTGGATTAGCCCCACGCAAGGTTGATTGAGCTCGAATAAAATCTGGTTTTTTATCGACCGCCTGGTAAGTCGGAATGGTGCGGGGGCCATAGCCAAAATGGCGCAAAAAATCCGGCTTTAATACAAAATGCTGCAATAAGCCAAAACTCACAACAATTGCGGCCGGCCATAAAATTATTTTTTCCCAATTTAGCTTTAACCAGTCCGACCGGCTGGCTAGTATTAAGCAAATTAAGAAAAAGACAAAAAAGCGGACATTTATTAACAAGGCGTAAATATAGGCCGAACTATTAACCCGGCCGGTTTGCCAAGCCCATATGCCTAGGCCCACCTGTAATAACGTATAAATTAAAATTAACAGCACCAGCGGGCTATTAAAAAACCATTTTAAAAGCTTTTTATCCCTGTAAACTAGATAAACCGTGCCGAGGGTTAAAGGCACCATCAGCAGCTCTTTCCAAATCCGAATAAGGTCGACATGGCCGAAGTTGGAACCGGCCCAAGCCGTAATTAATCCCTGGAAAGGTACTAAAATAATAATAAAAGCGGCAATATAAGATAAATAACGGGGCAACTTTGTTGTATTCATAATGCTACAATTTAAGTATAGATGAAAAACAACGCTTCGCTGATATATAACTTCTTTTTAGTTGTCGGTGATTTTCTGGCTCTGGTAGCCGCCTTCGTGGGCGCTTATATTCTGCGCGTATCAGTTAGCCACAAAGAAGTCGCCTACCCTGTCCATGCCAAAACTTATTTAGGCGTTTTCCTGGTTCTATTGCCCTTTTGGATTTTAATTTTCGGCTTGCTCGGCCTTTATAGCTCCAACATTTACGAAAAACGTTTCGCCGAAATCGGCCGTTTATTTATTGGCTCATTCATTGGCATGTTGTTTGTAATATTTTGGGACTTTTTATCAACCAAACCAATTTTGCCCGCCAAATTAGTACCTTTCTATGGCTTTGTTTTGGCTTTTGTGTTCTTGGTAATTTTTAGGAATGTAGCCCGTTTTATTCGCACCCGCCTGTTCATACATGGCACCGGCCTAGCCAATATTTTAATTGTTGGCGACACTCAAATTACAAATGAATTAATTGATTCGATTTATAAAAATCCTGCTTCGGGATATCGTATACTGGGCATCGTTGGTAATAAAAGTAAACTTGATGGGCATGGAAAATTAAAAGTTTTTGCCGACTTTCATGAAGCCAAAGAGCAGTTAAATTTTGCCGAGTTGAACGGCATTATTCAAACCGAACTTTATTCTAACCCCGATAAAAATAACGAGATTCTGACCTTTGCCCAGACCAACCACATTAGTTATCGCTTTACGCCGGGCAACGCCGAATTGTTCGTCGGGAACATTGCCGTCGATTTGTTTCGTAATTCCATCCCGGTTATCGCCGTTCACCAGACTGCATTGTTGGGCTGGGGCCGGATTGTAAAACGCTTATTCGATTTAGGATTTGGCGGCTTGTTGCTTGTGCTGGTCTCGCCATTCATGCTGCTAATTGCTTTGTGCGAATTAATTTTTGGCGGTGGTTCAGTTTTGTACAAACAAACCCGCCTGACCAGATTTGACCAGAAATTTAAAACTTACAAATTCCGCACCATCAAAAAAGCTTACAACGGTTTAACGCCAGAGGAAGCTTTTACTAAAATGGGCAAACCGGAACTCATAAAAACTTACCGCGCCAATGGCGACAGGCTGGAAAATGATCCGCGCTACGGCCGATTTGGCCGATTGCTTAGCAAAACCAGCCTGGACGAATTGCCCCAGCTTTTAAATGTAATCAAGGGCGACATAAGTTTGGTGGGACCGCGATCACTTATCCCGCAGGAACTGGATGAGTACGCCCGGAAGCACACCATTTTGAGTGTCAAATCCGGTTTGACTGGTTTGGCCCAAGTGTCTGGCCGGCGGCAAACAACTTTTGATGAGCGCCGCCAACTGGATATGTACTATGTCCAGAATTGGAGTTTTTGGATGGACATTGTCATTTTGATTAAAACTGTCCGGGTTATCTTCCAAGGCTAATAATGAAAGATATCAGCAAGCTAAAAGTTGCGATCGTTCACGACTGGCTGCTGGGCGGTGGGGCCGAGCGCGTCGTCCTGGAGCTTCACAAATTATTTCCTGAAGCCCTGATTTATACATCGTATGCCACCGATGAATGGCGTCAAAAATTAGATGGCAAAGTTGTTACCGGGTATTTGCAAAAATGGCCCTTTTCAAAACTGCGCAAATTTATTCCGTTTTTGCGGGCCAGATGGTTTTCCGGTTTAAAACTCGAGGGTTACGATTTAGTAATTAGTAGTTCAGGAGCCGAAGCCAAGGCTGTTCGGGTGCCGGCAGGCACTAAACACGTTAATTACTGCCACTCGCCTACTCATTATTACTGGATCAGGTATGACGAATACATGAAAAACCCCGGCTTTGGTGCCTTTGATTGGCTGGCTAGGATAGGCCTCAAACTTTTAGTCGGCCCGATGCGGCGCTGGGATTATAAAGCTGCCCAAAGACCCGATGTCATGATCGCAAATTCATCCTACACCAAAGACAATATAAAAAAATACTACGGCCGTGATGCAGTCGTAATTCACCCGCCGGTTGATGTTGCAAGATTTAAAACGTCGGCCAAAACAGAACGTAACGGCTTGCTGACAGTTGGCCGGCAAACGCCATACATGCGCAAAGATTTAGCTATTGAAGCCTGCAACCAATTACAACTACCCTTAACTGTGATTGGCAAAGGCCCAGACCACGACAAACTAGTCAAACTGGCCGGGCCAACAATTAGCTTCAAAACCAATGTTACCGACGAAGAAATTACCAAGTATTTTCAATCTGCCGAAGCTTTTATACTGCCAGGCCAGGAAGACTTTGGCATTGTCGGCGTCGAAGCCATGGCGGCTGGCACGCCAGTGATTGCTTATGCCGGCGGCGGTTCAAAAGATTATGTGAATGCTAAAACCGGCTTAATGTTTGTCGAGCAAAACGTTGCTAGCTTAGTAACAGCTATTAACGACTTAAAAGTTAGTAAATTTTCCGCCAGCACAATTGCCAGCGAGGCCGAAAAATTTGCACCAGCCGAATTCGATAAAAAAATACAAGATTTACTGGCAACTATTTAACGGCTAGAATGCCGCGAACTACCCACGGTGTGTGCTCATAGCCACCAACCGGAATGCAATCAATGCCCATCAACTTAACCGGGTAGTCATTGCCGCCTTCCCACAATCGGTCGCCAATAAATAAAATTT
The DNA here is from genome assembly GCA_964492785.1 of uncultured Candidatus Saccharibacteria bacterium. Taxonomy (GTDB): domain Bacteria; phylum Patescibacteriota; class Saccharimonadia; order Saccharimonadales; family JANWIN01; genus CAZBLI01. Next base: position 6,930 of record CAZBLI010000003.1, on the reverse strand, counting down.
CTTCTTTGTCTACTTTCAAAAGTTCTATTAATTTACGCATTCCGTATGCTTTGTCGATGCCCTGCTTGGTTACGTCAATTGAGGTAGTACCGCCGGCTCTGACTTCAAAGTTTGGCAACTTTTGAGCGACAATGTCGCGGATCTTACGCTTTTTGTTGCCCTCAGCATCCCAAGCCTTCTTTTCTGCCGGCATGGCATCCTGGCCAAGGGCAGAGTAAGTAATCTGGCTGCCTCTGTCTTCAATCAGCGGGCCTTTGGGATTTTCAATTCGGAAGCCTGATTCATCGATACCCTCTTCAAGGGCTTTGACTATTTGTTTTCTTTCGCTTTCGTCGAAGTCTTCGGCATAAACCTGGTGCCAGTCATTTTTACTTTCATTAAAATTGTAATACCTGGTACCACAGGTTGGCATCAGGTGCAGAAACTTCATTTGCTCTTTGTCTAAATTAAGATTGCTTATAAATTGTCGTTTATATTGCTCAAAGCTACCGCCCGAAATAACACAAACTTGAAATTTTTTTAATAATTCACCGAGCAACTCGGACATTTCATCACTCATCAAAGTACGAGTTTCAGTTAAAGTTTCGTCGAGGTCAAAGGCTATAACTTTCTTCATTCTCACTTAGTTTACTACATATTAATCAGTGGTCACATAATAGATTTGCCTTTAAGCATAAGCTATACTGAAATAGTCAATGGGGAAACAAAGACTATCGTATTTAGGGTTATCGCTGGCCACTATTTTAGTGTTTACCCGGCTTACTATTATTAGTTTTTTTACTTTTATATATATTTTGTCTAGGCTGGTGCCATTGGTTAGCCGTACAAAATTACAGTTAACAATCTGGTCTTATACCTTTATATCAATCGGCCTAGCCGTTATTTATATGTTGGCCTTGACGATTGGGCTGAAACTTTCAGCTACAGGTATTTTATTAATACTCGCTCTAGCAAGCTGGTTAGTTGTCTGGCGTGGCTGGGCATTTAAGTCTTCAGAACCGGCTATATCATCAAACTGGTCATCAATAGGAGCAGCAGTGGCAGTAGCTGTATTTGTTTGCTTACCCTTGCTAACAAGCCTGTCATCAGCCACAGTCTTGCGCTATTCAGCTCATACTGGCGACGATATAAATCATTTAGCAATCATCGAAGCCAACCGCAAAGTTGAAGGCTACTTATATACAAATAATATACATAAATATGATAGCTTGGTTGAGTCATCGATGACAAGATACCCGCAGGGATGGCACATTAATGGTGCACTATTAGAGTCATTAATAATTAAATTTTTAGGAATAGATAATATTGCTATTCGACTTTCAAGCTATTTAATTTTTAAAACAGTATGGCTATCAATATGTGTTTACTTTGTAAGCGATTTAATTGCAGTGATCTGCTCAGTAATTAAACTTAAGAATAATTATTTAATTGGTTTTTGTAGTTTGTCATTTTCGTTGATATTGCTGGTCCCACTGTACGGTTATGGCTTCCAGTCTTTTATTGCAGAAATTGCTTTAGTCTGCGCATCTGTGATAGTTGCCATAGACTATATAAAATCTAAAGAACCATTAAACAAAAATTTAATTTTAATACTTTTGGGCCTTTTAACAATTGGCACAACCTATATGTGGATTATATCTGGAATTACTGTGGTGGCCATTTTGTTATTTATAGTTTTAAAAGAAATCTATATAGATAAATCGTATCTATCCTCGTGGCCGTGGTGGTTGTGGGGCGGTTTAACTTTTTGTGGAATTTTTACAATACTCCAGCTTTATATAATATTTAATTTTGGTGGTGGCGCATCTAGCGGCAATATTTTAACCTCAACGGGGCTAGCGCCTCCAATAAGTGGTATTAGCGTGCTGGTAATTGTGTTTGCTGCAATAATTTCTTTGAGTTCTTTTGTTAAAAATAAGCGGTCTTGGCTAATTCCACTAATAGCAATTGTGTCGGCTGAATTTTTAATTGGTGGTGTATACCAGCAAATTAAATTTGGCAACCTACGCTACTACATTATTAAATTGGCTTATTTAACGACTATTATTGCCTTATCTATTCTTATACCTTTAGTTTATAAAAAGTTGGTGACTTTAAATTATAAGCAACCAGCATTTAACCTACTGTTAATATTTGGGCTTTTGATGATAGCGCCAGTGTTGGGTATAAATATTAAGAAATCAGCCTATCCAATAAAAAATATTACAGCAATAAAAACACCTACTGCAAAATATATTTTATCTTTAGATTATGCCGGCAAAGATAATATCATTAAGACTCCTAGCAAAGAAGAAAGTTTTTTAGCAACAAAACTTTTATCAAGCACCTGGGTTTACAACAATACTGGGCGTCAGAAATTATTAGAAAATATGAATCAGCAGATTAGACATTGATCATTTAATACTCAGGTGTTTGATATACTAATTAGGTATGAAAATTCTTGTTACCGGTGGCGCGGGATTTATTGGCAGCAACTTCGTGCACTATGTTTACCGCGAACGGCCGGACTGGCAAATCACAGTCTTAGATGCCTTGACCTATGCCGGCAATGAACATAATTTAGATGACTTAGATAAAAACCGGGTAAACTTTGTTAAAGGCAACATCTGCGACGAAGCGGTTGTTGATAAATTAGTTAGTGAAAATGATGCTGTAATACATTTCGCGGCTGAATCTCACAATGATAATTCATTGCATACGCCCTGGCCTTTCGTAGAAACAAATGTGGTTGGGACATTTAGAATTTTAGAAGCGGTTCGTAAGCATAACAAACGCTTGCACCATATTTCAACCGACGAAGTTTATGGCGATTTAGAGCTTGAAGATCCCAACAAGTTTAGTGAAAAAACCGCTTACAATCCCTCCAGCCCCTACTCCAGCACCAAGGCCGGATCGGATATGCTGGTGCGGGCCTGGGTACGCAGTTTTGGCGTCCAAGCCACCATTAGTAATTGCTCCAATAACTACGGCCCCTACCAACACGTTGAGAAATTCATACCGCGTCAAATTACCGAAATTCTTGAAGGCCGCAAGCCCAAACTTTATGGGACCGGTGAAAATGTGCGCGACTGGATCCATACCGAAGACCATTCGTCGGGTGTGCTGGCAATTTTAGAAAAAGGCAAAATTGGCGAGACATATATGATTGGTGCCAATGGCGAAAAAAATAATAAAGAAGTTGTCGAGCTTATTCTGGAAATTATGGGCAAAGATCGTAATGATTACGACCATGTGAACGATCGGCCCGGTCATGATATGCGTTACGCGATTGACGCTTCCAAATTGCGTAACGAAATAGGCTGGCAGCCAAAATATACCGATTTTAAAACTGGCTTGGCTGACACCATAAAGTGGTATCAGGATAATCAAGCCTGGTGGAAACCACAAAAACAAGCCACCGAAGCTAAATATCAGGAGATAGGCCGATGAGCGAGATAAAACCGATGCAAGCCAAACCAACAAAATTTGAAGGTTTGTGGCAAATAGATTTTAAAATTATCGAGGACGAGCGCGGCTCAGTCATGGAATTTTACCGCCAGTCCGAATTTGATGCGTTGGGACTGCCCTCGCTAGAAGAAAGAGGCCAGGTTAACGCACCAATGTCACTCAAAGGCACAGTCCGGGGAATTCATGCTGAATCAGCTCACAAATTAGTATCGGTGGCCAGCGGCAAAATTTACGCCGTGATCGTTGACCTGCGCAAAGATTCGCCAACAGCTGGCCAATGGCAGGGGTTTGAACTTAGCCGCGGCCAAGGTTTATTTGTTTCAAAGGGCCTGGGCAACTCATTTCAATCTGTTAGTGATGAGCCGTCGATCTATTTATATTTTTTCGAAAAAGAATGGTACCCAAATATGCCGGGCGTTTCCTGTAATCCTTTGGATAAAGATTTGGCTATCAATTGGCCAATTGCAGATGGCCAGGGCATGATAATTTCTGACAAGGACCGGGCCAACCCAAGCTTGAAAGAAGTTTTAGCGTGAACCAAGCCGATATTTTTATAGTTGGCGCCAACGGCCAGCTGGGGACGGCACTGCGACAAAAATATCCAGAAGCTAAATCTGCCGACATCGACCAACTCGATATTACCGATAAAGTCTCGGTTGAAGGTTTTGACTGGTCGGGAATAAAAATTATTCTCAACGCGGCGGCCTACACAAATGTCGACGGCGCCGAAACCAACGAAGGTAAATTAGCCGCACAAAAGGTTAATGTCGAAGCTGTTGGATATTTAGCCGACATTGCCAAAGCTAATGATATAACTTTTGTGCATATTTCGACTGATTACGTTTTTGACGGAACTAAAAAGTCTCACACCGAAGACGAAACTTTCAACCCTATTAACGTCTATGGCCAAACCAAAGCCGAGGGTGACAAAATTGTGGCAACTATACCCAAGCATTATATTTTGAGAACTTCGTGGGTGATCGGCGAGGGGCAAAACTTCGTTCGCACCATGTTAGATGTCGGTAAAAAAGGTGTCGATCCCGCAGTCGTTTCTGATCAAGTTGGCCGTTTAACTTTTACCAGCGAACTTGTTAATGCCATCGACTATTTATTTGCCCATGATTGTGCTTTTGGCACTTATAATGTGACTAACGACGGCCCGGTGGCCAGTTGGGCTGACATCACCCGGCAAATTTTTAAGCTGGCCGGTTTGCAAAATACCGTGACAGATATTACTACCGAAGCCTATTATAAGGACAAGCCAGAGGCTGCCCCGCGGCCGCTGAACAGCGATCTGGATTTAACCAAAATTAAGTCAGTCGGATTTCAACCCCGCAACTGGCTAGAAGATTTAGAAATTTATATAAATAAGGAGTTGGCAAAATGAAAGGCATAATTTTAGCCGGCGGCTCAGGTACCCGACTTTACCCTTTGACTTTAGCAGTTAGCAAGCAGTTAATGGCGGTTTACGACAAACCAATGATTTATTATCCGTTAAGCACCTTGATAAGCGCTGGCATTCGAGAAATTTTAATTATTGCCACTCCAGCCGAGCTACCTCGATTCCAGCAACTGCTGGGCGACGGTTCGCAAATTGGTTGCCAATTTAGCTACAAAAGCCAAGACCAACCACGCGGCCTGGCTGACGCTTTCGTAGTTGGTGCAGACTTTATCGGCAGCGATAAAGTCGCCATGATTTTAGGCGATAATATTTTTTACGGCAGCCAAATGGACCAGCAACTCAAACAATACATTGACGTTGACGGCGCGGTTGGCTTTGCCGCCCAAGTGTCCGATCCGGAACGTTACGGCGTTTATGAATTTGACCAGGACATGAATGTTTTGTCGATTGAAGAAAAGCCGGCCCAGCCAAAATCAAATTATGCCAACGCCGGGCTATATTTTTGCGACAATCAGGTAGTCGAGATTGCCCGCAATGTCCAGCCCAGCCCGCGCGGCGAAGTCGAAATTACTTCTGTGCTGGACGCTTATTTAAAACAAGGCAAATTAAAGGTTTGCTTGCTAGACCGTGGCACCGCCTGGCTGGACACCGGTACCTTTGCCTCGATGACTCAAGCTTCACAATTTGTTCAGGTGATTGAAGAACGGCAAGGTATTAAAATCGGTTGTATCGAAGAAGCCGCTTACCGCCAGGGCTTTATAAATCGCGACCAATTGTTAGCTCTAGCCGAACCTTTGCAAAAAAGCGGTTATGGCCAGTATTTGTCAAAGTTAGTTAGTTAATTTTTGGTTTAACATTTATAATATTGAGTCTTAGATTACGAATTACAGTGGGCAGAAACGGATCTGAATTTAATGAGTGAACAACTTGAGTTAAAAGTATCGATCGTCGGTTTAGGCTATGTTGGCTTGCCGCTGGCCCTGTTGGCAAGTAAAAAGGGATATGCCGTGACTGGCATAGACTTAAGCCAGGCCAAAGTAGACAAAATAAATCAGCACGAAGATCCTTTGAATGATGAGTATGTGCGGCAAAACCTGCCCAACTCTAAACTGGTAGCAGCTTCGGACTTCAAAGCGATTGAGCAGTCAGACATTGTGATAGTTTGTGTGCCTACACCCGTTAAAGATGATTACCAGCCCGATCTTGAGCCCTTAAAATCTGCCGTCCAGGCCATATCAAAGCACTTAAAAAAGTCGGCCTTGATAATTATTGAATCGACAATTAATCCTGGCGTCTGTGATGAAATTGTAATTCCTTTGATCGAAAAAGAATCCGGGCTAAAAGTTAACCAGGATTTTTATGTGTCGCACTGTCCGGAAAGAATCAATCCTGGCGATACAAAATGGAATGTCGAAAATATTCCCCGCGTAGCCGGCAGCAGTAACTCAGATGGCCTTAAAAAGACGGTTGAGTTTTATCAGTCAATTATCGACGCTCCAATTAAAGCGATGTCTACAATTAAAGAAGCCGAAGCGGTAAAAGTTGTCGAGAATTCTTTTAGAGATGTTAACATCGCTTTCGTTAACGAATTGGCAATGTCGTTCTCCAGACTGGGAATTAATGTTAAAAACGTGATTGATGGCGCGGCTACTAAGCCATTCTCTTTTATGCCCCACTACCCCAGCGTAGGCGTCGGCGGGCATTGCATTCCGGTTGATCCTTACTACCTAATTGAATATGCCCGCGGCTACGGTTTTGAACATGAATTCTTGTCGCTGGCCCGCTCCATCAACAACCACATGCCGGAATTCAGCGTTGAGCAATTAGCTGAAGGATTGAGTGAAGCGGGTTTGCCATTGAAGGGCACAAAAGTAACTGTTTTGGGCTTGTCATACAAACCCAACGTGGCCGATGATCGTGAAAGCCCCAGCTATAAAGTTATTAAGCACTTGGAGGACAAAGGTGCCGAGGTAACTACTTTTGACCCCTATTTTGTAGAAAAATCGACAGCAAAAAGTTTGGATGAAGCTGTTAAAGATGCTCAGGCCATCTTGCTGGCTACCAACCACAAAGAATTTATG
>CAZBLI010000002.1:33881-36886 GCA_964492785.1 uncultured Candidatus Saccharibacteria bacterium | reverse complement strand
TTACCGTCTTTAGCCTGTTCGGTGAGATCAGTGCCATAAAAGTCTAATGCCGTTTTACGGCCACGCTTGCCACGTCGGCGCGTGCCAGTGGCATCTCCACTATCTTCATAAGATTGATGGTTAAGTATCTGCTCAAGCTCAACAAGTAGTTGGTCGACGCCGACATTCATATCGCGCATTAATTTTGTGGCCTGGGTATTTTTTTGGCTAAGAATGCTGTAAAGAATATGCTCGGTGCCACAATGGTCTTGATTAAAGTCCTGGGCGATTTCGTAGGCCATTTTGAGCGTAAGCTTGGCAGCCTCGCTCAAACCTTTGGCCCCCATATTAATAACTAAAGTTTTGGGTGTTAAATTCATCGCCAGGCGGGCGCGGTCAATAGTCACGCCGGCATCAGCTAAAATCTTTGCCCCCATAGAAGTCTCTTGGGCTAAGACGCCCAGTAATAAATGCTCGGTGCCGATGTAAGCACTGCCAAAACCTCTCGCAATCGCTTCGGCATGCTTCAAACTTTGGTGAGCATTATCGGTTAAGTGGTTCAAAAAGTCCTGAAAGTCAGGATTATTTGGCATCATAATTGTATTCTCACACCCTTTCCTGTTACCCGCCTGAGACTATTTTGTTTGTCTTGTAGCAGTAACTATACCAATTATAGCATTTGGCACTCATGGGTCAAGAGTGCTAATTGCTAATTACGAAAAGGTTTATTCTTCTTCGGTACCGTGCTCTTCAATGGCTTCCAGCAAAGAGCTTTCTAATTGTTCTTTTTTCTTTAGTTTTGGTACGGCTTTTGGTTCAGGCTTAGCAGGTTTTTCTGCTTCAGGCTTAGCGTCGTTTTCACCGGCACCGTCAGAAACGATATCGATATCATAGCCAGTTAGTTTACTAGCCAAGCGAACATTTTGGCCGCTTTTGCCAATAGCAATGCTTAACTGATCTTCCGGAACGGTCACGACAGCTTTCTTATTATTTTCATCAACTTTTACATTCGATACTTTGGTGGGGCTCAAGGCATTGGTTATATAGGTAACTACGTTGTCGTCCCAAACAACAATATCAATTTTTTCCTGTTCGCCAATTTCACCCATGACGGCATTAACTCGAGTCCCATGGCCGCCGACAAAGGTGCCGACAGGATCAACGCCAGGCACAGTACTGTTAACAGCAATTTTGCTGCGCACGCCGGCTTCGCGGGCAATTGCTTTGATTTCGACAGCATTATTTTCCATTTCTGGAACTTCGCCGCGGAATAACCATTCAATAAATTCTTTGCTGCCACGGCTAACCACTAACTGCGGGCCGCGGAAGCCGCGTTCGACGTCTTTCAAAAATACTTTAAGGCGCTGGCCAGGATAATAGCGTTCACCCTGGATTTGCTCGCTCTTAGGCATTATGCCTTGGGCTTTGCCCAGGTCGACTCGAACGATATTACCTTCCACCCGGCTTACGATTCCATTAATAACTGTTCCGATTTTGTCTTCGTATTCAACTAGTACAACTTCTCTTTCGGCTTCGCGTAAACGCTGCAAAATTACTTGCTTAGCAGTTTGGGCAGCCACACGGCCAAAATTCTCAACCTTTTCGTGGATCTCAACGGTTTCACCCAATTTGGCATTCTTACGAACGGCTTGAGCTTGTGGTAAAGCAATTTCGTAGCGTTCATCTTCAACGTTCTCAACAATTTCTTTACTGACGTAGGCATCGACATCGCCGTTATTTAAATTCATGGTTACACGAACTTCTTGTTCGCGGTCGCCATAATCACGCCGGTAGGCGGCTGCTAAAGCTTGCTCAACGACTTCCTGAACGGTTTCTTCCGGTAAATTTTTCTCTTCGGCAATGGTTTTTACAGCCAAAGCTAGCTGTTTCATATCGAGTTCCATATATTTCTCCTTTTGGGCTGTCAGATATTAAAAAAGTCGACCTGCCGGCCGACTAACTGATGATAATTGTAACTTTAATGCTTCTAATTGTCAATTTTACACCTTATGGCGTGCTAAAATTAAAGTCATGAAAAAAGTTAAACGACTGTTTGAGGAGTTCCGGCCAACTAACTACATACTAGATCTCCGGCCCGACCGCGACAAAATGACATTTTCAGGAACGGTCACAATTAGCGGCCAAAAAACCAGCCGGCCCAGCCAGCGACTAACTTTTCACCAGGTTGATCTCAAGGTTTCTGATGCAGAAGTTATTTTTCACGACAAAAAAGCCGATAAAAATATAACTGTTGACAGAATTAACACTCACAAAAGCTACTCCGAAGTTCGCATCCATAGCAAAGAAAAACTATTGCCAGGTAGTTACACTGTCAAAATAAATTTCTCGGGCAAAATTACTCGCCCTATGAACGGCATGTACCCTTGCTTTTTCCAGCATGGTGGCAAAGAGAAAAAACTAATTGCTACACAATTTGAAAGCCACCACGCCCGTGAAGTTTTCCCTTGCGTTGACGAACCAGAAGCCAAAGCCACTTTTGATTTAACGCTTACAACACCAGTTGGTGAAGCCGTGCTGGCTAACACGCCGATAAAATCTCAACAGACCAAAAATAAAATGTTAATCACTACATTTGAGCAAACACCAATCATGAGCACTTATCTGTTAGCCTTTGTTTATGGTCCGATGCATTCGGTGTCGGCTAAATCTAAAAACGGTGTAACTGTAAGATCCTGGGCAACAGTGGCCCAGCCGCTGGAGCATTTGCAATATGCCAATAACGAAGCCGTCGCCTTACTGGATTTATTCGAGGACTACTTTGGCGTGCCCTTTCCATTAAAAAAGCTCGACCAGGTGGCTTTGCCTGATTTTGATAGCCTGGCCATGGAAAACTGGGGCCTAATAACTTTCCGGGAAGTTGGCTTGCTGGCCGATCCCAAAAATCGATCTATTTCTGGCGAAAGATTAATATCTATGGTGGTAGCCCATGAGTTATCACACCAATGGTTTGGTAATTTGGTGACAATGAAGTGGTGGGATGATTTGTGGCTCAACGAAAGTTTTGC
>CAZBLI010000002.1:31720-33781 GCA_964492785.1 uncultured Candidatus Saccharibacteria bacterium | reverse complement strand
CTTTTGTCTGAGGAACCAGTTGAGCCAAAGATACTAAATAAACAGTCCGTCGAATTAAATGGAAATTACAAGCATGTGCCAATTTTTAATCCACATGGCAATGGACATTACATTGTTAATTATGACGACCAAGACACTCAAAAATTAATTGAAGCGAAAATTATCGACCGCAGCCTAAATTCCAGTGGCCGAATTATTAGCCTTAATGATATGCTTTTGCGTGCCCAAAAAGCCGAGCACAGCCTAACCGATATTTTAAATTTAGTGCTGCAATGTTCAGGTGAAGATCGCGATGCTGTTTGGGCGCCTATGTTTAGAGCCTTGGGTTTTGGCCAGCTGTTGACCGATGACGATGAAGATTCCGAGGATTTGTTTAAAATTATTAAAGGCCAGGTGTCGAAAGATTGGTATAAAAAACTAGGCTGGGACGATAGACCTAATGATGATCCCAATACTAAACAATTACGAACAACTATTTTAGCAGCAAGTTTAGCCAGCGAACAAAGAGATATTGTCGACATCGCTTTAGACAAAATGAAGCGAGCTAAAACTATTGAAGCTTTGCCAGCCGAGCAGCGATCTCTGATTGCCGCTACAGTTGTGCACTTTGGTGAGAAAAAATACATCCAAAAGTTTATGGATGAATATTTGTCGTCGCAAAACCCGGAAGTGCGATCATCAATTACAGCCGCCCTGTGTGCCACGCGAGATCCAAAAGTCGCTCGTCAAATTGTGGAATGGGGTATGAATAACGATGAAATTATTCGGCCACAAGATATTGATCACTGGTTCGCTTATTTAATGCGTAACCGCCACACTCGCCAGGTAGCCTGGGATTGGCTTGTTGATCGCTGGCCGCATTTATTAAAGTTATTCGGCGACGGCAAAAAGATGGAATATTTCATTTGGTATGCTTCTAGATCTATTTCTTCGCCAGAATGGTATAAGAAGTATCGAAAATTCTTTGAACCAATGCTTAATGACGCCTCGATGAAGCGTAATATTTTAATCTCTTTTGCAGAAATCGAAGCAAGGATTGCCTGGCGCCAGCGCGAACGCGACAATATTTTGGCCTGGCTCAAAGCTGTTACTAAATAGCCTCTATAAAATTTGTTATTTCAAAATCAGGTCCGGCCATTTCTATTGCACTTAAACAATAGTCATCTGGCCAATTGTATTGCTGCACCCATAATTCTGCCGCAAAAGCCATTCGCTGCAACTTTTTGGGAGTAATATAATCAAAACCAGTTCCCTGTGAACTGGTTTGGCGATACTTTACTTCAATGAAATGTATGACACGATTCTTTTTTGCGATTATATCTATCTCACAAGCTTTGTTTTTCCAATTTATAGCCACAATTTCAAAGCCAATAGAAGTTAAGTATTGGGCCGCCAACTTTTCTGCCAGGTGGCCGGTGGCATAGTTTGTCATGATTAAGCTGCTAAATTGGCAACTGGTTTGTACGACTTCCGGTGAATTGATGTCGGGCCATGAACTCGGAGCATCAGCTTGTGTAATTCGGTGCCGTAGCCAACATGCTTTTCAAATCCATATTTTGGATACATCTGAGCCAATCGTATCATGTAATTATCGCGGATAACTTTGGCATAAATACTGGCGGCGCTGACAATCGGGTGCGTGTCATCAGCATTAATAACTGCCGTAGCGTTAATAAATTGCGGCGGACAATAATTAATATTGCCATCGATAACTATTTCATCATTTTCGTTGGCACCTAACATAATCAGGGCACGGCTAACGCCCAGATTCATAGCTTTAGTTAGACCCATTTGATCGATTTCTTCTGGCTGCACCCAGCCTTCGCCAAATACACAGGCCAATTTTAAAGCTTCAATCAATTCATTTCTTTGTTTCTTAGATAAAAGTTTAGAATCTTTGACGCCGCTTGGTAATTCGCTAGTTTGCTTGGCAGCCACAACTAGCAGTGGTCCTGCCCAGCAACCACGGCCAACTTCGTCAACACCTATTACATCTGTCATGCAGCTATAATAACAGATAAGTCAACAGATATGACAAAAATACTAAATGGTGTAAGCTAT
>CAZBLI010000002.1:23810-31620 GCA_964492785.1 uncultured Candidatus Saccharibacteria bacterium | reverse complement strand
TATAATAACAGATAAGTCAACAGATATGACAAAAATACTAAATGGTGTAAGCTATGATTATGAAAGTAAGTTCTGTCTCCGGTTACGTCTTAATCGTCGATGATTTAGACAAAACAGCCAAATTTTATGAAGAATTGGGTTTTCGTTTTGGTAAGCGAGAAGCTTATAGGCTTGTTGTTTATGTAAACTGGTTTTCAGTCGACTTTGTAACTGTTGATAAAACTGACCGGCCGGCCGTTCAAAAAGAAGCTAGCCTTAAGGACCGTGGCGCTGGCGTCTGGTTCATGATTAGTGTTTTGAATGTCGATGAATTTTATAAAGAAGTAATCGAGGCTGGTTACAAACCAGAAGCCGAACCAGAAGATCGACCCACCGGCCGACGCGAGTTCATCTTGAGAGATCCAGACGGCTATAAATTAGTTTTCTTTAAGAAAAAGTAGTTTTTTCTTCTTCGGTCTTAGCTTCGCCACGGGCAGCTAGAGCGGCTTCAGCTTTCGCCTCTTCCTTGGCATCGGCCTCAGCTTTTTTGGCGGCTTCGGCTTCGGCTTTCTTAGCGGTTTCTTCTTTTAGCTTTTCTTCTTCAGCTTCAGCTTGTTCGTCGTGAATTGCGTTGACAGCTTCTTTATCAAAAGCCACGCCAGCCATACGGGCTGATTTACCGGTTCGTTGGCGCATATAAGTTAGATAATTACGGCGAACTTTACTTCGCTTAGTAACTTCGATTTTTAACACAAGAGGGGAATGCAATAAGTACATTTTTTCGACGCCGACGCCACTGGCAATACGGCGGACTGTAATTGTTGAGGTATGGCTGCCTTTGCGGCCGACACGAATTACCAAACCTTCAAAGATCTGGACTCGTTCTTTATTGCCTTCTTTAATTTTCTGGTGCACTCGAACAGTATCGCCAGGCATAACATCTACGACCTGCCGCTTTTTGTACTGAGCTTCGATTTTTTGCACCACAGATTCCATAACCAATAGATTCTACATCATTTAACCCCTTTAATCAAGAGTTAGGCTGGTTTACAATTACTTTATGGATTTTTCACAAAAAGCTTTGGAGGAACACAAAAAATTAAAGGGCAAAATAGAAGTTAAATTAAAAGATAATCTAGATAGCCAGGATAAGCTAAGTACTTACTACACACCTGGCGTGGCGGCAGTTTCCAGTTATGTGGCAGAGCATCCCCAAGAAACCAGGGATTATACCTGGACCAATAACAGCGTGGCTGTGATAAGCGATGGCTCGGCCGTACTGGGACTGGGTAATATTGGTCCGGAAGGCGCTTTACCGGTTATGGAAGGTAAAGCCATGTTGTTCAAACACTTTGCCAATATCGACGCTGTCCCAATAGTTTTAAATGTACACACGGCTGATGAAATCGTAGCCGCTGCTACCGCCATTGCGCCTAGTTTTGGCGGTATAAACCTGGAAGATATTGCCGCACCGTTGTGTTTTGAGGTGGAAGATAGGGTTAAGGAAGCTTTGAGCATTCCTGTCATGCATGATGACCAACACGGTACTGCCGTTGTCGTTCTGGCGGGCTTAATTAATGCCTGCAAAGTTACCGGTCGTAAACTTTCTGACTGTAAAGTTGTCGTGATTGGAGCTGGCGCAGCTGGTACGGCCATCATGAAACTATTATATGAATATGCAAAGCCAAAAATTGTGGTTGTTGACAGTAAAGGAATCGTCAGCAGCCAGCGCCAGGACTTAAACCAAGAAAAGCAGAAGCTACTGGAATTTGTGACGGAAATTGAAGGTGAAACCTTAGAACATGCTTTAAAAGACGCCGACATATTTATTGGTGTCTCAAAAGCTGACTTATTAACTCCAGCTATGGTCAAATCAATGGCCAAAGACCCGATTATTTTTGCCATGGCCAATCCAAACCCGGAAATTTTGCCCGATGAGGCAAAAAAAGCCGGAGCAGCCGTAGTTGCCACCGGCCGAAGTGACTTTCCTAATCAAGTTAATAATGCTTTGGCCTTTCCCGGCATTTTTCGGGGCGCCTTAGACAATGGCGTTCACAAAATTACCGAACAGCATAAAATCGCCGCCGCCGAAGCCATTGCCGGATTAGTTGATAAACCTACCGCGAATAAAATAATTCCAACAGTACTCGAGCCCAAACTTGTCCCAACTATTGCCAAAGTTATTGTTTAACCGACGACGCGGTAGATTTCGTCAAGCGTAGTTTCGCCAGCAACTACTTTTAAAATACCGTCCTGCAGCATGGTTATCATGCCACTTTTAGCAGCTGCCGCATCGATATCATCAGTTGAAATGGCTTTATCACCTTTACGCAAAAGATTATTGACCTCACCAGTCATAGTAAATTGCTCGCGCAATGCTACCTGCCCCTGATAGCCATATGGATTCTCGGCTGAACTGCCAGGCTTATAAAGCTGCAAGTTATCAAGATTGGGGCGCTCAATGCCCTCAGGCAGAGTATCAATAACTTGTCTGATCTTGTTTAATGAGGCTTCGTCTGCTGGATAAGCTTGTTTAGTTTTATCGTCTAATTTGCGGACTAGCCTTTGGGCCATGATCAATCTAATTGCTGATACGAATAATGGGTTTTCGCCGATTACATTCATGAGTCGAGTAATCGCGGCAGCGGCCGAGCCGGCATGGAATGTGGCTAGCACTAAATGCCCCGTCAAAGAAGCTTGAAGTGCCGTCTTGGCTGTATCCAAGTCTCTAATCTCACCAACCATAACTACGTCTGGGTCTAATCGCAGGACGGCTCGTAATCTTTCGGCAAAATTATTTTCGGCGCTGCTTTTGGATGTGACAGAGATCTGAGTAATGCCGTCAAATTGATACTCTACCGGATCTTCAATAGTAATAATTTTACGCTCATCGCTCTTTAAGCTGTTTAAAATCGAATACAGTGTGGTGGTTTTTCCAGAACCAGTTGGTCCAACCACCATTACTAAACCAGTCGGCTTTTTAATAATATCTTCTAGGATTGCCCTTTCTTTGGGCGATAAACCCAGCCGGTCAAGCGTAAACATAGAACTGTCGAAATTAAACAGCCGCATCACAATATCCATGCCATTTATAGCCGGTACGGTTTCGACCCTTAAATTCACATCAACCTGTTCGCCATTGGCCATGTTGACGGTTTGGGCAATGTGGCCTTGCTGAGCATCGGCGCTTGAAGTTGAAACATTGCCGGCACTGGCAATGGCCGATATAAGCATGTGGGTGCGCTGGCGATCCAGAGTGGCAATCGGGTGTAAAACACCGTCTATTCGGAATCTGATCCGGTCTGAATTTTTACCAGTCTCTAAGTGGATGTCCGACGCGTTCAGTTGGTAAGCCTGTTGAACAAGATATGCCAGCATGTCATCAGCCCGAACTTGCTGCAATGTCGATGACACTTGCTCAATAACTGCTTTATCGCCGGCTTTTGACAGTTCAATATCGGTGTACTCAACTTTTTTAGGCGGATTATAAAGATGCATGTATTCTCGAAAGCCAGCATCAGATATCAAGCCATAACTAACTTGTTGGTCGCCAAAACGTTGGCGCAATTGAGTCATGGTTTGTTGTGAAGTGGTATTTGTCACACCAAAAGTTATATTATGGCTTTCAGCGGTAATTGGTACCACTTTGTAAGTAGTTAGTTCTTGATTGGATAATAAATCTTTATAAAGTTGTTTGTCCTGGATTTGGGATGTGTCGATATACTGCAAACCCAAAATTTGGGCACGCCTGGCAGTGGCCAGCTCTTCGTCCAGTCGGGCATCCTGACTCATATAAATAAGTATAAAGCATAAGCACTCGCTGCCAATTAGATTTATGTTTATAGTTATGTTAGTGAAACAAATTGTTTTGATTGTCCACAATGTCCGCAGCGCCCACAATGTTGGTTCCTTGTTAAGAACGGCTGATGGTTTAGGTGTCGAGACCGTGTATTTGACAGGTTATACTCCCTATCCCAAACTGGCCGGCGACCTACGGCTAGCACATCAGGCCAATTCGGCCCACAACAAAATTGCCAAAACTGCCTTGGGTGCTGAAAATAAAAGTTTCGTTAAGCACTCTGAAGACGTAGTAGCTGTTATCGAGAATCTAAAAGATCAAGCTTTTGAAGTTTGTGCCCTGGAACAATCAGATAAATCTATTAAATTACCTGATTACGAGGCATCCGATAAAGTGGCTTTACTGGTAGGCCGTGAAGTTGAAGGCATTGAGCCCGAAGTTTTGGCAAAAACTGACAAAATACTGCAAATACCCATGTTTGGCGACAAAGAATCGTTCAATGTCTGTCAAGCAGGCGCCATGGGCCTTTACCATTTGCGCTTTGCTTAGAAATACCGCTTAAGTTATAATTTAAGGCATGGCAGCCTACGCTAATAGGCATCAACAAAAACGTCACGGCAAACATCAAAAACACACTAGACATTTTTTGAAGGTGTATTCGCCGTATTTACCACTGATGATGATCATCATGATTGGTTTATATATAGGCTCTTTGATGCCGCCCAAAATCAATCATTCTGTCGCCAAACAACCCAACAAAGATGTTTTAGCTTACGCCACAAGCATGAGCTCCAGCGGTTTATTATCATCTACCAATACCGAGCGAGCCAAGTACGGTGCTGCAGCATTAAAAATAAATTCTAAACTTGCTAGCGCCGCCCAACAGAAAGCCAATGACATGATCGCCAAAGATTATTGGTCGCATGATCCGCCCGGCTGCCCCAAAGCCGGTACCTGTTGGTATGAATTTGTTAACAGTTCTGGCTATGCTTACCGTGCGCTGGGCGAAAATCTGGCCTATGGGTTTGAATCAAGCGCCGCTACTGTCAGTGGTTGGATGGCCAGCCCGGAACACCGAGCTAATATGCTTAATAAAGTCTACACCGAAGTCGGTTTTGGCTATGCCAATGGCAGCAATTTTAATCACAGCGGTCCTGAAACGGTGGTAGTGGCTGAATACGCTCAACCCGCCAATCTTGCGCCAGCGCCACTTAGTACTAGTTCTTCCGGCGGTTCAACCAAAGCTTCTAACATTACGGCGCCGGTTAGCAGCCAATCATCAGCAACTCCTAAAGCTTCTAAAACGCCAACCAAAACTCCAGCTAAATCGACGCCATCTACGTCAACTGATACGCCCAGCCTGGAAACGGTTGCCGCAACGCCTAGTGTCAAGGTATCTAGGCTATCTTACCTGACCAATGGTAATTTCCCCTGGCTGGCAACGATGATTACAGTTGTTCTAGTAGCCAGTCTGGCAGCATTGGCCTTAAGGCATATCGTAGCGATTCGAAAATGGATAAAAAACGGTGAGAAGTATGTGCTGCATCATGCATTATTTGATATTACGATTGTTAGTTTAATTGGCCTGTGCGTGTTACTAAATCAAAGCCCGAACTTGTTTGTGCACTAAGCCACTTTAACGTTTTTGCTACCGACAATTTCTTCTACCCGGCTGACGGCCTGCGCTTCTGAACTCATTTTCATAGGTAATTTTAAAACTTGTTTTGACTCATCTGGCCCTAATACCAGGACAACTTCATTATGGCCTTCATATTCATCAATGACTGCTTTTAACTGAATTAACTTTGACTGGTCAGAGCTATCCTGTAAACGAATGTAAACCCGGTTGGGCAATTCTTTTTTGACTGATGGTTGTTTTTTAATTGCAGCAGCTTTCTTGGCGGCCGACTTTTTATCGCGCTCAGTCATTAATCTGGCTTCATTTACCAGCATCTTAGCT
Organism: uncultured Candidatus Saccharibacteria bacterium; assembly: GCA_964492785.1. Classification (GTDB taxonomy): domain Bacteria; phylum Patescibacteriota; class Saccharimonadia; order Saccharimonadales; family JANWIN01; genus CAZBLI01. The sequence continues at coordinate 25,882 of CAZBLI010000002.1, read as the reverse complement.
TCGTCACCATTCAGGCCCTGGCCACGGCGGCTAACTTTACCTTTTATAAGCAGTACATTATCACGCTGCCATAATTCTGGTGATTTTTGATAAATCGCCGGGAATAATACCAATTCTGTGTCGCTTGTTAAGTCGGCGATTTTTACAAAAGCCATCTTTTGGCCATTTTTAGTGGTAATTTCACGAATATCCGTTACATGGCCACCAATTGTGACTGGCTGGTTTTCTGGCATATTTTTTAAACTGCTGATCGGGATCGCTTTGACAGCTAATACATCCTGGTAATCATCCAGCGGGTGATGCGATAAATATACCCCAAGCAATTCCCTTTCCCATTGTAGTTGTTGAGCTGGAGGAATTTCCGGGCCGGTAGTACTGAGGGCTAAATGCGAAACATGATTGTTGTCTTTATCTACGACATTGCCAAATAAGTCAGTTTGACCACTAGCCCGGCCTTTTTGTTCGCGCTGAGCAAAAGATAATAAAGTGTCCAGGTTATTTAAAAGCATACCTCTTTCGCCAAAAGCGTCCAGGGCACCAGATTTTATTAAAGCTTCCATGGTTTTGCGGTTAGCAATCCGCACATTAACCTGGCTGAAAAATTCTTCAATTTTCTTAAATTGGCCGTGTTCTTCACGGGCCCGTAATAATTCTTCAACCGCGCCGGTCCCGACATTCTTGATTGCTGCCAACCCAAAGCGAATTTGCTTCTTGCCTGGCACAACCGCGAATTCTACGAAAGATTCGTTAACATCGGGCGGTAAAACTTCAATCCCCATAGCTTTACATTCACTAATTTCAATCGCCAAGCGGTCAGTATTGTCAAAGTCGCTGGTCATCAAAGCGGCCATGAAGGCGGCTGGATAATGGGCCTTGAGATAAGCTGTCCAATAAGCAATCAATCCATAGCAAGCCGAGTGAGATTTGTTAAAGCAGTAGGCGGCAAAATCTTCTAATTGCTTCCAAAAACTTTCCATTAAATCGCGTTCGGCACCAACAGTTCGAATGGCACCTTCGATAAAGTCATTCTTAAGTTTGGCCAGAACTTCAGGGTCTTTTTTGCCAATGGCTTTTCGCAAAGTATCAGCTTGGCCGCCGCTAAACCCGCACATTTCCTTACTGATCTGCATAACTTGTTCTTGGTAAACTATCACTCCATAAGTGTTTTCAAGCGCCGGCCTCATGGCGTCGTGTAGATAGCTTATTTGTTTCTCGCCATGTTTGCGGGCTATGAAGTCTTCAATCCATTGCATCGGTCCGGGACGATACAGCGCGTTCATAGCTACTAAATCTTCAAATTCAGTAGGTTGGAGTTGTTTAAGGTAGCGCTTCATGCCCGCCGATTCAAATTGAAACACGCCAGTAGTATCGCCTTTTTTAAATAAATCTAAAGTTTTGGCATCATCCAGTGGGATTTTATTAATATCAATGTCGACATCGTGGACTCTTTTGACAATTCTAAGGGCGTTCTTAATTATTGTTAGGTTTGATAAGCCTAGAAAGTCCATTTTTAACAAGCCAATTTCTTCGATTGGGCCCATGGAATACTGGGTCGCCACGACGCCCTTTTGGGCCATTTCCAGCGGTGTATATGTAACAATGTCTTCCGGTGCAATCACCACGCCGGCGGCATGTACGCCATGCGAACGGATCGTACCTTCCAGCTGCATGGCTAAATCAAAAACTCTGGCCGATTGTTCATTACTGTCATATTCTTGCTTTAACTCGGCGTTTTCCGACAAAGATACAATTAACGGTATGTGCCGCCCCTGGACGGGCGGCGGAATCATTTTAGCCAAGCGATCCGCATCGGCATAAGGTACTTGCAATACCCTGGCAACATCGCGCACGGCGTTACGAGCCGCCATTCGGCCGAAAGTGACAATATTTGCCACCCGGTCTTCACCATATTTATCAACACAATATTTTATAACTTCATCACGCCGGGAATCCTGAATATCAATGTCAACATCAGGCATGCTAATACGATCGGGGTTCAAAAATCTTTCGAACAGCAAATCATATTTGAGCGGATCCAGCTCTGTAATTTTTAAAGCATAACTAATGATCGA
>CAZBLI010000002.1:20143-23710 GCA_964492785.1 uncultured Candidatus Saccharibacteria bacterium | reverse complement strand
TCACCTTCCGGTACATCAAATTTAGGAATTAAAATTTTGCCTAAATCAAGTTGGACATTACAGCGTTCAGCTATCTTGGCTGTATTCTGAATAACTTCTGGGTGTTCTTTGCCCCAGCGCCCGATGATTTCCATCGGATCAGTCACGTGTAAATCAAAATCGCGCAAAGACATGCGGCTATCATCGTTCAAGAATGAGCCTGTTTGGACGCATAATAAAATTTCGTGAGCCTCTTGGTCTTCTTGCTTTAAATAGTGGGCATCACAGGTTAATACACATTCAATGTCGAGCTCTTTGGCAATCTTAAATGTCTTCTTGGTGACTTCGACTTGTTCATCCCAGAATTTATCATGCTGCGGATGGCCATGATCCTGGATTTCCATATAATAGCGATCGCCAAATACTTTTTTGTACCATTCGGCGGCTTTTTTAGCTTTGGCATATTGGCCTTGGCGCAAAGCGTCACCGACTTCCCCGCCTATACAACCACTTAATACTATTAGGCCTTCATTATATTTTTCTAATAATTCTCTGTCGATGCGCGGCTTGTAATAGAAGCCCTGCAAATTAGCAATTGTACTAAGCCGCATTAAATTTCTGTACCCCTGGTTATTCATAGCCAGTACTATCAAGTGATAAGAATTTTTATCTAGGCTAGGGTCTTTATCCTGATGCCCACGGGCGGCGACATAAGTTTCGATGCCAATTATTGGCTTAACGCCATTCGACTTGGCTTGCTTGTAAAATTCGATGGCGCCCGATAATGTGCCGTGGTCGGTAATAGCCACCGAAGCCATATCCATTTCTTTTACGCTATTAATTAGAGCTGGAACTTTAGTCAAACCATCCAGCAAGCTGTATTGTGTGTGATTATGCAGATGAACATAATCACTGGCCTTTAATTCAGTCTTCCCCATTACATATATTGTAATAAATGCTTCGAGGCTTTGCCTGTTTATAATTACAACAGCTATTAAGCAGGATGCTTTTTTATAAATGCTTTTAAGTGTTCGGTGGCTTTTTCAACTTCTTGGACAGCTTTTTTTAAGTCTTTGTCGTCGGTATCACCTTCGTGTATGGCTGATAAAAGCTCGCGAGCTTTGTCTTTGGCAAACTGCGCTTTAGCCACCACATCGGCAAATTCAGTCGCTGATTTGTCCTTGAGGTCTTTACCGATTTTTTTAGCTTCTTCTAATAAATCGCCAAGTTCAGATAATAGCGTTTTGAGCTTCTTCTCGGCATCTTGCTTTAGTTTGACAGCTTTATTGGCAATGTCTTTGCGGGTTTCTTTGCCGCTTTTAGGTGCGGTCAAGATGCCAGCAACATAACCGGCAAAACCGGCAATGGCGGCTCCAACAGCTATTTTTTTAGCGCCATCTTTCATTTGTCGTCCTTATCATTGCCTGATTTAAAAGTATTCACAATATTAGCGACTAATTTCCCAAGAGCAGCCGTACCAGCTGACTTCTGAAAGAAAGCCGTGACAGATTCCGCCTGGTCAGCAATATGATCGGCTTTTTCGGTTATATTTCTAATATTTTTGAGGATTTTTATTAGATAAGAAATTGCAATGATTCCAACAATCAAAAAGATTGTTAGCGTAGTTGAGACGACGATTAAGAGCACCTCTGATGCGTTATTCATGTAACTTAATTATACGATAATGACCACAGTTGTCTAGTATATATTTGCGTTTTCTACCTTTTTATTTTCTCATTGCTTTTAGTAAAATTCGGAGTACAATAATTTTCACTATGACCGAACGCGTAATCTTATCTGGCCCAGAGCTACCGGTAAACCTCGATTCACAAGTAAATGAAATCGCTTATTTCGCTCACTTCTTTCATTTTGAAGAGTCGGAATACCATAACTTTAGCCATCCATGGGATGTTTATGAAACTGCTATGGAATTAGCTGATGTTTTTGAAGCTAAAGGCGACACAGTTGACAGGCGGAGTTTAGCTTTTGCCGCAATGCTGCATGATATATATACTGTCGTGCCACTAACTGCAGCCGACATCGATAAAATGCATTTTACAAGTGTAGAAGATCGCTCGGCGGCCATTACATATCATTATTTACTTGGGGCGGGTTATGACAAAGATACGGTGGCAAAACCGGTTTACGATCTTATTATTTCGACTAAGAGGGGCCAGCAGCTAAAATCAACCGAAGCGGTAATCCTGAGAATGGCCGACATTTATAACACCAACCAACCATTCGAGATATTTGAAGACCGGGCTAGAGCCATGCATGCCGAATCCATAAGATATGGCAAATGTGATTGTTCGTTTGAGGTTTGGTTGCCGTCAGCTATGGACTACTTGCGCGGTTTTTATGATGACCCAAAAATTCCTGATAGCTTTAAAGTCGCCGCAGACGACAATGTTAACAAAATTTTAACTAAATATTCAGCTGTTGCTTAATCAACTTTTGAGCTAGCTGCGGGTTAGCTTTGCCTTGAGATTGTTTCATAACTTGACCAACTAAGAAGCCGATGGCTTTCATTTCACCCTTTTTAACATCTTCGGCCGCTTGTGGGTTAGCATTTAGCACGGCCTCAACTATTTTGGCGATTTCAGCTTCATCAGAAACCTGGATTAAGTTGCGTTCTTTAGCGATTTCATGCGGATCGCCACCGGATTTGGTTAATTGTAACCAGACTTCTTTGGCAGCCGTAGAGCTAACCTGGTTATCGGCTACCATTGTCGAAAGTTTTATGGCCTGGTCAACATCAATGCCAGCTTCATTTACTGATGTCTCGGCTTCAGGATCATAAGTATTTATTATCCAGTTAGCAATTCGACGGGCATGATCTTTGTCTTCGATTTTGTTGACTAAAAGCGCGTTGGCACGGTCGGCCAATAAAATATCAATAGACGAGGCATCAAGGTCTAAGCTTTTTAGTGATTTTCTTAAATCATCGGGCAGTACTGGCATAGACTTTTCTATTTCGTTGATGTACTTGTCATCAAGCTCAACTGGCGGTACATCCGGCTCAGGCATATAGCGATAGTCGTGGGCATCTTCTTTGCTGCGTTGGCTGAAAGTTTTTTGCTTAGCATCATCCCAGCCGCGCGTTTCCTGGACAATTCGTTCACCTTTTTCAAGCAATTCAATTTGGCGGTTAATCTCAAACTCAACGGCTTTTTCGACGCTGCGGAAAGAGTTTAAATTTTTAGTTTCGCTGCGTGTACCTAGTTTTTTAGGATCTTTGCTGACGCTGACATTAACGTCAAAGCGCATGTTACCGTGGTAGAGATCAACGTCTGACACATCGGCATATTTAGCTAACAAATAAAGTTCTTTGGCATAGGCTTTGACTTCAGCCGCCGTGTGCATTTCCGGCTCACTAACAATTTCCAGTAGCGGCGTACCGGCCCGGTTAAGATCGACTAAGGAGTAATTAGCACCAGCCGGGTGGCTGCTTTTACCGGCATCTTCTTCTAAATGTGCTCGGGTAATATTGATTCGTTTGTTTTTACCTTCAACTTCAATATCAACATAGCCGCCGGCAATAATCGGTTGTTCAAACTGGGTTATTTGGTAGCCTTTGGGCAAATCAGG
>CAZBLI010000002.1:0-20043 GCA_964492785.1 uncultured Candidatus Saccharibacteria bacterium | reverse complement strand
GCATTCAAAACTCCTAAATCTCGTAAAGCCTGGCGAAATCCTACCAGAGCCTTTTTGACCTCAGACTCTTTGAGGCGTGATTTTGGTGCTGTCTTGAGCTTTTTCGCTAAATTATGGGCATACCACACGCCATCATTGTCAGTTAGCTTTTTCTGAGCAGCAACTAAGCGCTCGCCGATAGTTTTGCCCTTTGACTTTGTACGTTTGAGAGCTTGGCCTAATAGCTCATCGGCATCAGCCACGGCTTGCGGCCAGGTTTCTTTATTGGCGCATAAGCGTTGGATTTCTAGCCACCTGTCCTGCACTTTAAATGGATAGTTTTTACGTTTTTTACGTTTACGCAAATATAATGTCGAGATGCCGGCAATCATAACTACGCCAATAGCCGCCAAAATAATAATTGCTAAACTCATGCTATTACTCCTTCAGCCGCTTTTGACAATTCTAATAATTCTCGGTCTCGGTTTTGGGCCGCCATCAACTGTAGGCCAACTGGTAAACCATTTACTTTGCCAGCAGGAATACTAATGGCTGGCACGCCGGTTAAGTTGGCAGCAACGGTCATGATGTCGACTAAATACATCTTGAGTGGATCGTCAGTATTTTCGCCAATTTTAAAAGCAGTACCAGGTGAAGTTGGGCCTAACAAAAAATCGACTTTTTTAAAGACATCGTTAAACTCGTTAATAAGTTTGGTGCGGACAATTTGAGCTTTCTTATAATATGCATCGTAATAACCGCTGCTTAATACGTAGGTGCCGATCATAATTCGGCGTTTGGCTTCTTTGCCAAAACCTAACGAGCGGGTACGGTTATAACTTTCATCCAAGTTCCTGGCTTTGTCATAGCTGTAGCCATAGCGTTGGCCATCATAACGGCTCAAATTACTGCTGACTTCGGCCGGGCAAACAATGTAATAAACTGCTAAGGCCAGGGGTAAAGAAGGCAGGCTAACTTCAGTGATTTCGGCTCCAGCTTGCTTGAGCTGATCTACTGCCTGGTCGATTTCTTTTTTGACCGCCGGGTCCAATCCCTCCTCAAAATATTCTTTAACCAAACCGATTTTTTTCCCTTTTATTTCGGCGCCCAAATTCAAGTATCCGGTTGGGTCTTTATCAATAGTTGTGCTGTCTAGTGAATCTTTGCCAGCCATAACATCTAGCACCAGGGCAGCATCGTCTACGGACTTGGTGATTGGTCCAATTACATCTGTGCTGCTGGCCATAGCAATTACACCGCTACGTGAAACCAAACCATAGGTTGGTTTGTAACCGACCGCGCCTGTAAAGCTAGCTGGTAGCCGAATTGATCCACCGGTATCGGTGCCTAGTGCGAATGGAGCCAAATCGAGCATGACAGCTGCGGCAGAGCCGCCGCTGCTTCCACCCGGTACCCGCGTTTTATCATGCGGGTTAAGGGTCGTAAAGAAATCGCTATTTTCGGTCGAAGAACCATGAGCAAAGGCATCCAGATTAGCTTTGGCGACGCAAATGGCGCCTTCAGCTTCTAGTTTTTCAATAGCAGTTGCTTGATAAGGTGCATCAAAACCTTTCAAAATATTGCTGGCAGCAGTAGTCTCTGCTCCAAAAACTAAAAAATTATCCTTGGCAATAAATGGTACACCAGCTAAACGGCCAGCCGCTTGGCCTTGCTTAACTTTAGAATCGATTTCTTTGGCTCGTTCTTTGGCTGCTGCTGGCAGAGTGGCAATAATGGCTTTGTAATCTGACTTTACTTCGATATTGGCTAAAGCCTGCTCCACATTATCCAGGGCAGACCGCTGGCCAGCATTGGTGGCTTTGGCAATTTCAGCAATCGATGGCCAACCGATCATAAGACTTTCTTAACCTTGATTAAGTTACCTTCGCGATCTGGTAAATTTTTTAATAACTCTGTTTGGCTCTCACCATAATCAATCACTTCATCGGCACGATCTACATTTTTTAAACCGGTTACCTGATAAGTTGGATCCAAGCCATCAACGTCTGCAGTTTGCAGCATATCTACATAGTTCAAAACTTCGCTGATTTCCTTTTGGAATTTGTTGACTTCATCATCAGTTAGCTCTAGTCGAGCTAGAGCAGCCAATTTTAATACATCATCCCGGTTCAGTTTTGTCATTGCTAGCTAACAGTATAGCAAACTATCCCTGTTATCTATGAATCTTTTTACAATATTTATATTTACATTCTGGCCTTTCAGGCCTACTATTAACTTAAGTATTTAAAGAAAAAAGCCAATGGCATCTATCATGCACAACTCGCAGGATGTTTGCCCGCCTACAACAATAGACGAGCTGGCTTTTGAGCCGACAGAAAATCCCTTTTATCAACCGGCTGCTGGAGAATTATCTTCAGATTCTATACGAGAAATTGAAGGCGGTAAATTATTTATTGGCGCTTACAGATCAGTTAGGGCTTCGCATAGAGTCGGTGTTTATATGCCGGATGATTTAAAAACGGCAAAAGCCAGACCAACTGTTCTGAAGTCGGGGCCTCTTGGCACGGCGGCTGCCGGCCATAACCAATCGGTGGCTGAAGAAATGATGCGTGAGGGTTTTGTGGTTATAAGCAAAGGTGTGCCACGCTATCACCGACCACGACCAAAAGCCATCTCCTTGGCCGAAGATGCTAACGAAATGTTTGGCGTACTACAGGCCGTTGAGCAAAAGCTAGACTTAGGCAATACCGACGAAGTCTTCATTTACGGTGAGTCGCAAGCCGCCATGAAAGCTGTCGGCGCTATGGCAATTGCCGGTGACTATAACCGCCAGGTAATTGACGGTTTAGTGGTAGCAGCCTGCTTTTTTAAGCGACTCAATTTGCAACATATTCACCGCCAACCAGAAAGGTTAATTAGAATGGGGTTGGGCGTGGCATCTTTTGTACTGCATACTACGCCAGAAATTCGTGAACGTTTAAAAGGTACGATTAACTTTAAGGATTTGCATCACCACATTACGGTTATACCGGTTTTAACCAGCGGCGAAACTGGAGACTTTTTACCTTTCATCCCCAAAGATCAAAAGTTTACCAATCTTAGTTTCGGCCGTGATGGCAATAGCCACCCTTACCATGTTCAAGCCGATTTGCAGCAACGCTTCCCCAATGCCAAAACAATAGTTCTGGATCATTATGGCCATGTAGACGGTATTAAAAGTGAAGAAACCGCGAATCTCAGAGCCAGTGTATTAAAAGAAGTTCGTGAAATACATTAATTAACTCTTGCTATTTTAGTTAGTTCATTACAATATATAGTTCATGTCAGTAAATTCTGAACAATTAGATGTGGTTGGCGGTATAAAAACAGCACGGCCTGGTGACCCAGCTTTACGGCTTATTTTTGAGGGCGACGAAGACGGCAATAAATTTCTTGCTAAATCTACATTCGGGTATATATCAACAACTGAGCCAATTTATGACGATGATATGGGAGCATTTGTCATTCCGGTACAATCGGCTGCAGACTGCTTAATTGAATATAGCTATGCAGAAACCGCCAGACAAACAGACTTAATTGATGTCAGCTTTAAAGGCCTTAATTATGCATATTCCAGCCCAATGATTTTATTTGGTCTAGGAAGCGGTGTTAACGCAATAAACAATCAAGTTAGTAATTTAGTTGAGAATGATCTTTTTGAAAAAAATGAGAGAATCTGGAAGGCCAGTGTCATTGGCAACAGGGATGTGCGATTGATTAGCCGGGCATTGTTTATTTCAATGGGATTGCCCGAAAAAGACAGATTTAAGTTTGGTTGGAATGGACAGATGACACATCCGCAAATTAGGGCTGATGTCATGGATTATATGGCGGGTTTTGCCATGAAGTCGTTTATGGATATGCCATTTAACGACCCAAACTCCATACCCGATGAGACTGCTTGATATTTCTAAATAAAAAACAGCCCTTAATGAGCTGTTTTTTATTTTGTGCCTGGATTATTTGTGGATGAAGATCCAGACTATTCCTGCTAAAGTCCACAGAAAAATACTTAGACCTACTGGTGATCCCCACGAAAACCATGAGCCCCAGGCCCGCCAGTTTTTCATGTGCCAGTCGGTCCATTTCTTTTCTTCTTCTGTGTAATCTCTTTTGTCAGCCATACTAGCCTCCAAATTATATGTACCGGCCACTCTCGACCTGAGCATTCCGGCCATACGAATTGTCTTAATCTAGGCTTCACTGGTTATTCCGTCGGCACGTATGGTATATTCCGAGGCCAGCTTGAGAAATGCCTTTCAGAAATATTATACAAGATTTCAGCTAATTTAATTTGTCTGAGCTAACCTTTGAATGGCGACAAATCTTAAGGCTTGCAGGTCAAAATAATCAAATTCTTCCGTTTGATACGACCTTTGATAGGCGTCGAGTGGATGCATTGAGGGGAATAAAGGATTGTGATCATCAATTATAACAGTAACGCTTATTCCCGGGCTATCATCCTCAACATTAAACTCTATACCATCTAAAAACAGCATGCCGTTGGGTAAACAATGCGGAATGAATTGATAATAAACATCTTTTGGCGGAAAAGGTCTTCTATAAGCTAGATCGCGCCTTAAAGCAGACATTAAAAATAATCCTGTATTACCATCGTCCAAATTTAATGGTTCTAATCCGCGATGAGTCTCGATACTTGCTTCAAAATTATGAGAATGGTTCATTAATAATAAAATTCGTCACTATCTTCGTTTTCGCTAAATACTCCCGGCGCAACCGAAGGATCATCTATAAATCTGTCTATTAAATCTATTTCTAAGTAGCCGTGTTCTTCAAAATCTTGTCGCGCATTCCTAGCCAGTGGATTGTACATAATGTTGCCCCAACCTACATCAAAAAATTTATGATATCCTTTTCCGTCTTCATCTGGTTGAGTAAAACTAAAATGAGATAGCTGAGGAAAATAATTATAGCCTTGCACAAATAAATCTATAAATCTTTTGACCCTGGCAATTTCTTCATGTGCGCCTTTGATAGCTTCTTCACTGGAACGATCAGGGTCGACCTTATGAAGCCCAACTGCCAATCCATAGGCGTATTGTTCAATTGTGACTGGGTTCCATCCCGAAATAATAAACCATTGTACTAGCTCACGGTCTTTTTCACTTAAAGCTTTAAAAAACTCTTTAGCTTGTCCATCGACGTAATCTTTGTATCCTCCCAGAACTTCATCTTCATTAAATTCTTCGGGGAATAATCTATCAACTAATTCCGACATAAGATTATTCTACAATCTTTTTATTTTTAGTAAAGTTCTATAATTTTGATTTGATGTCGGTGATTATGTCGCGCAGTTCAGCGGCTTTTTCGAACTCGAGGTTGGCAGAGGCTAGTTCCATCTGGCCGGTTAAGTCTTTTATTAGATGGCCGTATTCATCTTTTGGAATCTTTTTAAGGTCCAGCTTGGCTTTCTTGGCTTCTTCCGGCAAATCTGGTCGTAAGCCTTTTTCGATGGCTTTGCTAACGCTGGTTGGTGTTATACCGTGCTTGGTGTTGTAATCTTCTTGAATCTTACGGCGGCGGTTGGTTTCTTTGATAGCCCGCTGCATACTGCCGGTTTCGTGATCGGCATACATAATTACCCTGCCCTTTTCGTGTCGAGCGGCTCGGCCAATTGTTTGGACTAAAGCAGTTTCGGAGCGTAAAAAACCTTCTTTATCGGCATCCAGAATGGCCACGAGGCTAACTTCTGGCAAGTCCAAGCCTTCCCGCAGTAGGTTAATACCGACCAAGACATCATAAGTGCCTAAACGTAGATCGCGTAAAATATCAGTTCGCTCCAGAGTTTCGACATCGCTGTGTAGATAAGCAACTTTTATATTTAAGTCTTGCAGGTACTCAGTTAAATCTTCAGACATTCGTTTAGTGAGTGTTGTAACCAATACACGCTGGCGTTTATTAATCGTGTCTTTGATTTCGGCGATTAAATCATCAATCTGGCCCTTAATCGGTCGGACTTCTATCTTTGGATCAAGTAAACCGGTGGGACGAATGACTTGTTGGACTGGCTCGGGACTACGAGTTAATTCAAAATCAGCCGGTGTAGCACTGACATAAACGGTTTGATTCATATGCTTTTCGAATTCTGTGAACGTCAGTGGCCGGTTGTCTAGGGCGCTCGGCAAACGAAAGCCGTAATCAACTAAAACCTCTTTGCGAGCTCGGTCGCCGTTGTACATGCCACGAACCTGCGGAATGGTCATATGGGATTCATCAATGAACATTAAAAAGTCATCAGGATAATAATCGAGCAGAGTAGCCGGCTGTTCGCCAGGCGCGCGATTAGTTAGGTAACGCGAGTAGTTCTCGATGCCTTTTACAAAGCCGGTTTCTTCCAGCATTTCCAGATCAAATTTTGTGCGTTGCTCCAGGCGTTGAGCTTCCAGCAACTGTCCATTTTGCTTGAAGAATGCCAGGCGCTCTTCTAATTCTTTCTGGATCTTACCTAGGGCGACCTTTAATTTATCAAATGGTGTGACATAGTGACTGCCTGGGAATACAGTTAGTGAGTCCAGTTTGGTAACAATTTCGCCGGTTAGCGGATCGATTTTGGTTATTCTATCGACTTCTTCGCCGAATAATTCAATCCGGTAAGCCATTTCTTCGCTGGCTGGATAAACGTCAATCACATCTCCTCGAACCCTGAAGGTGCTGCGGTGAAAATCGATATCATTGCGCTGGTATTGGATATCGGTTAATTGTCTTAATAACTTGTCGCGCACGCGGCGCTCACCCTTCTTAACTTTTACGGCTAAGTCAGAGTAATCCTCGACTGAGCCAATGCCATAAATACAGCTAACACTTGCCACGATAATGACATCTTTTTTAGTTAAAAGAGCGTCAGTAGCAGCGTGTCGCAACCGGTCAATTTCTTCATTTATATCGCTATCTTTTTCTATATAAGTATCACTGCGTGGAATGTAAGCTTCTGGCTGATAATAATCAAAGTAGCTTACAAAATAATGGACTTCATTATCTGGAAAGAAGCGTTTAAATTCTTCGTAAAGTTGGGCCGCTAATGTTTTGTTATGGCTCAAGACTAAAGTTGGTTTTTGGACGTTCTGAATAATGTTGGCCATGGTAAATGTCTTGCCGCTACCAGTAACACCAAGCAGGGTCTGGTCTTTGGCGCCATTTAGTATACCCTCCGTCAGCTTTTTTATCGCTTCCGGCTGGTCACCTTGAGGCTGATAATCACTCTTTAACTTGAACTTAGCCATCATTATATTGTAACAAAAATGGCGTATAGATAATTTTTAATACAAATGTTTATAATCTTCGTGTTCAATTTCTAATATGGCAGTTAGGCGGGCCAGGACTTCCTCGGGAGTTTCGCCAAAAATAACATACTTGTTTTTGTCTTCACCGGCAGCGTGCAAAACGTCTGAGATCTTGCTGCCTACCCCACCGGCGCCTAATAAAAAGCCGATTGGAGTTTCGGTTTCGACGGCAATCGAAAACTCATGAAACGTGCCCATGCGGCCGCCAATGCTGACCACTGCATCGCTGGAATTTATTAAAAGTAAATCTCTACCGACATAATGCAGCCCGGTGTAGAGAATTGCATCGTAAGCTTTAGTTGGCAAACGATACTTCATAACGTGCTCAATCTTGGTAGCTGCCGGGCTGATGCCTAAGCTCATTTTGCCACCAGCCTTTTTGTAAGCTTCAGCAGCTATGTTCGGAATGCCGATGGTGGCGCCAGTTAATAATGAATGGCCGGCTTTAGCAATGGCTTCGCCCATTTCTTTGGCCAATTTTTTGCCTTCTTCGGCACTATCGCCATTATGGGCTCCGGATACACAAATTTGATACATTAACGCATACCTCTTTCGATTACCGCGAACATGTCGACTTCTACAAAGCCTTCGTCAAACTGCTTCATAACTGTATCTTCCAGGCTGGGCTGGTCTAAATAACGAGTATAAATTTCTCGTATTAAGGCTTCTTTAAAATACCCGGTTGAATGCTCGCCATAGTCTAACTGATTTGTGTAACTGATGGAGTTATCCAGTAAGCCGAGAGGCACGGAGTTGTTTTTGAAAGGAGCGGCAACATAGTCTAAATTTTCCCAAAATTTAAGTGCCGGCTCTAGTTTATATAGAACATCCTCGGCTCGCTTCCAGCGTAAATCTTCCGGTTGAATGTGCGGCATAAAGACTTCCGGGTGAGCGGCGTTATCGCGGCCGTAAAATTTGTGCAAAGTATCCCAACTAATATTTTCACCGTGTAGTTCAACTGTTTGTTCCAGTTGGCCGGCGATTGCTTTAATAAAATAAGAAGTAAAATCGGGTTTTACCTGGTTTAGCTTTAAGTAGCTGCTGATGCTGCGTAGTTTGTTGATTCGATAAATAATTTGCGGCAATAAAGTTATTGTCAAGCCCGGTGCGGCGCCTCCCGATATAGGCAAGACTGCAATAACACCAAGTTCATTTACTTCAATAACGTTATGGTGATTTGCTTTTATGAATTTTTTAGAAATTTCGCCCCATTTGCTCTGGCTAAGTTCAAGGACACTAATCTTACGGTTTTCAAAGTCGCTGGGTGTTAATTTTTTATAACTTGCGACAAAGCGGTTGCGCCAGCTAGCGGATTCAATGGCATAAATAGCCGCAAAAGTTTCGTCCAAGTCGGCCCTTTTTAACAAGGAATCAATTGACCGGTAGTGCAGCAGTTTCATGACATGCTTGGGCGGATTTTGGCTCAGTAGTTTTTTTACCGAACTGTGCTTAAGCACCCAAACTGTTTGCGGAATCGGTAGCTTTTTTACAGCTTTAATAACGCCAGCAATCACTGCTTGGGCGCTGGCCTCAGCTTTGATGCCAAGTTTTTTTGCTAAGAATTCGTCGTGTTTATCTACTAAGTTTTGTAATCCCTGGTAAAGCTCTTCGCCAGTGGTATCGGCCGGATCTAAGCCTAATTCTCGTAATTTTTGGCGTACTTTGGCCGAAATGTCTGAGGCTAATCGTAAGTCCACACCGGGTGAGCCACTGGCTTGTTCGAGGCTAGCAATATGCTGTGAAAAAGCAGGTTCACGCGCCCCCAAAAGGTCGGATAAAAGTCTACTCATAGTTCCTCTAAGATTAGCATAAGCACGACAGGCTGAACAGGTTAAAAACGGGTAGGCTTATACCATTCCGGAGCTTTTTTTAGCAGTTGTTCGAGCTCGTCTTCTTTGAGTAAGCCTTTTTGGGCGCCGACTTGCTGGACAACGCTCATGGAGTTAATTGGCGCCCACTGCAAAGCACCTTCAATAGTATTGCCCTTGATCAATGCGGCCACAAAAGTTGATGCAAAGGCATCACCAGCACCAGTTCGCTCAAATGGTGCTTTGGGGTCAGGATACAGCGGCATCTTAAAACGATTTTGGCCGTCACTGGCATAAGCACCATCAGGACCGTCAGTCACAACTACAATTTTTGGCCCCAGCGCATGCAGTTTGTTAATAAGGTCGTGCACGTCGCGATGATCACCACCGCCCACTAGGGCGGCTTCTTCCCGGTTTAAAATTAATACTTCTGTGCGTTTATAAAGTTTCTGCAATCGATGCACGCCGGCTTCCATTTGAAAGGTGCCAGGTTGAAAAGCCAGTTTTACATCCTCATTTTTTTCCAGCCAATCAGCTACGTCATCATGAAAATCTATGGCGTTTTTACTTATTGAGCTGAAGTAAAGCCACTGCGGCACTTCGTCTTTGCGTAAATGCGGCCAGAAATATTCATATTCTTCGTGCTTAATCAGGATGGTCCGTTCATCCTTGTACCACAGCACATAATGATAATTACTGATTTTATCGGGGTTAATGTGCACAAAGCGGCTATCGACTTTATTCTTGTGCAAAGCTTTAATCATGTCGCGGCCATGCTGGTCTTCGCCGACATTAGTAATAAAAGAGCTTTTGAGTCCCAAGCGGGCAAAGCTGACAGCGGCGTTGGCGGCATTTCCGACTGCCTCAATTACTTCTACATAATCAAACGGTACTTTGGTTGCGAAAGGTATGGCCAGCCAGTCGCCATTTTCATTGGTATAGGTATGGCCCTTGTCATCAAATAACTTAATAAAGGCGTCTGTTACGATATCGCCGACTGAAATCACATCTGGTTTTGGATAAGCCATCCCACCGCTTTCTGTTTATTTATTATGTTTATTTTGACATAGGTTTAATGCCAAAGGCAAACTTTTATGGCTGGGCTTTGCCTGCCGTATTAAATGAGTCGATTTTTGATTCTACAACAATTCTAACAGCATCAATAACTTCATTCATCAATTTAACAACGGCAAATTCAGTCGGGTTGTCTTTTAAAACTTTCTCTAAAGTTTGGCGGTAGGCCACCCGCATATCGGAATTTATATTTATTTTGCTGACGCCAATTTTTACGGAATCAATAAAGTAATGGTCGGGAGTGCCGCTGCCGCCATGCAAGCTAATGTTGCAATTTATGGCCTGGCGCACTCTTTGTAGTAATTCCAGATCCAGCATTTTTGGAACGGGGTATTTGCCGTGTAAGTTTCCAATGGCTGCCGCATAGGTATCTATGCCAGTTTGAGAAACAAAATTTTGTGCGCTTTCGGGTGTGCTGAAAGTCTTTTTAATTTCTTCGTAATTAATTTGTTCGGTGTGCAAGTTAGAACTGCCACCAAAATAGTGTGGTTCACTCTCGACCAAGGCGCCGGTTAATTTAGCGGCTTCAACTACTTTTTTGGTGACAGCTATAATCTCTTCTTCGGTGGCATTGTGGTTGGCTTGTGAGATATCAATATGAATAAATTCGAAGCCGGCTTCGATACCGGCCACGGCGTCTTCGTAAGATGGTGAGTGGTCGAGGTTTATGTACATTTCGATGCCGAAATTGGCTTTGTAGTTCTCGACCATATCACGGACATTATCCAGGCCCAAAGCATCGACTTCGCCTTTGCTAACTTCTACTAAGACTGGAGCGTTTTTGTTCTTGGCGGCTTTGGCCACAGCAATTAATGTTTCCTGATTATCAAGGTTAAAGGCGCCGAGAGCGAAATGTTCATCCCGAGCCCGCTGCATAGTGGCCCGAGCTTTTTGGCAATTTTGTCTGATTTGTCTTAATGTCAGCGGCATTATTTCTTTTCCTTTTTAGTCATCATCTCATGAGCGGCCAGCATAATGTGTTTGGAAGTTAGGCCAAAATGGTCCATTAGTTCCTCTGGCTCACCGCTTTCTCCAAAGTGATCGCGGATTCCAATTCTTTTTAGATGAGCTGGGTGTTCTTCGCCAATCAGCTCGGCCACAGCACTGCCTAAGCCGCCATTAATTTGGGCTTCTTCAGCCGTCATAACAGCACCGGTTTTTCGAACGCTTTGCAAAATAGTAACAGCATCGAGTGGCTTAATGGTTGGGCAATGAATAACTTCTAGGTCTATGCCTTGTTTAAATAACTTTTCGGCTGCCACCAAAGCGTGATAAGTCATCGTACCGGTCGTAACTAGAGTGATGTCGCCACCGACGGCATAAACGTAAGCCTTACCAATCGCGAATGGCGTTCGTTGGGTACTGATAATCGGGGTAGCTTCACGAGCTAGGCGCATATACATAGGCCGCTCTAAATCGCCAGCCATAGCTAAAGTGGCACGTTCAGCTTCTAAGCTGTCGCCCGGTGCAATCACCACCATGTTTGGCAAGGTGCGCATCAAGGCAATGTCTTCCAGCATTTGATGAGTGGCGCCATCAGGGCCAACTGATACGCCAGCGTGCGAACCAATAATTTTTACCGGCTGGTTGTTCAGGGCAATGGTAGTGCGAATTTGTTCCCAGTTGCGGCCGGGGCTAAAGGCTGCGTAACTACTAACAAAGGGTATTTTACCCATAGCTGCCAAGCCGGCACCAACTGTCACTAAGTTCTGCTCGGCCACGCCAATTTCGACAAAGCGATCAGGAAATGCTTCTTTAAATAAACTCATCTGGGTCGAATCGGTTAAATCGGCGCAGGCGGCCACAACATTCTCGTTCATTTGACCGGCTTTGAGTAAGCCGCGACCAAACCCTTTGCGAATCGGCTCTTTGGCCAAATCCTTGGCGTGCAAATCATCAGATAAATGAGCTTCCATTATTGGTGCTCCGATTTAATTTTGCCGCCAAGGGTACGCAGTTCATGTAGGGCTTCTTTGGCTTGCTGGGCATTGGGCGGCGCGCCGTGCCAATGGAAATCGTATTCCATAAAATCAACGCCTTTGCCCGGAACCGTGTGAGCCAAAATCATCACCGGCTTTTCTACAACTGCCCGGCCCATTGCACAGGCGTCAATCACTGCTTCAACATTATTACCGTCAATTTCGATGACATGCCAGCCAAAGCTGATCCACTTAGCTTTTAAATCTTCTAGGGGCATAACAGTTTCAGTCGGGCCGTCAATTTGAATATTGTTGCGATCTGTAATGGCAATAATGTTATTGAGCTTGTACTTACTGGCCAGCATAGCGGCCTCCCAAACATTGCCTTCATCCTGCTCACCATCACCCATTACTACATAAATCCAGCGGTGCTGTTGCTTATTCATGCGCATGGCTAATGCCATACCGCAGGCCTGGCTTAAACCGCTGCCAAGCGGCCCGCTGGTAGTTTCCAGTCCTGGTAAGCGCTGCCTTTCGGGATGGCCCTGCAGTCTTGAGCCTAACTGGCGTAAAGTCATTAATTCTTTGCGATCAAAGTATCCGGCGTGCGCCATAGCGGCATATCGAACTGGTACACAGTGGCCATTACTTAATAAAAGTATGTCGCGTTCATCCCAATCCGGTTTTTTAGGATCTTGTTTGAGGATATCAAAGTAAAGGGCGGCGAAAATATCTGCCAAACCCAAAGGACCGGCCGAATGGCCGCTGCCGGCGTGTTCCAGCATCTTAATAATATCCTCGCGGATATCATTAGCTTTTAGCTCTAGCTCCTCAATTGTCAGTTTCTTGTTTGACATGGATTTGTCTTTTGCCTATTAGTGATTCCAGTGTAGCATAAGCTTCATCTGGATGCTCTGATCGCTGGATGAAGCCGCCGACGTTTAATACATCAACGCCGCCTTGGGCTAATTCTTTAACGTTGTGCTGATTAATGCCGCCGTCCCAGCCAACTTCGATATTATGGCCGTAGCCTTTTACTTCGCGGACTTTATTTAATAGATTAAAGTCGGCCCGGCCGCCAAAACTACCCAAATCACCACTAAAAATTAAGACGTGGTCCAGCAAGTTTAAAACCGGTTCTATATTCTTAACTGGAGTATCTTTCAAAACTGCCAATCCGACTTTGATACCGGCTTGCTTCATAGCAGCATGAAAATCATGAAAATCGCCCTCGGCTTCAGCATGAATAATTACTAAGTCTGGCTTCAGCTCAACGATTTGGTGTAAGTATTTTGACGGTTCCTTATACATAATGTGTAAATCAGCTGTTACGCCAATTGGCCACCAGGTCTTAGCCATGCCGGGTGAAGCTTTAGGTGTGAATTGTCCATCCATTAAGTCTAAATGGATTCTGTGGGCATATTTAGCAATCCGCTCAATTTGAGTCCGGTAGGTGTGTTCGTTGTAAGCGGTAACGGTTGGGCAAATAACAGCCATTAGCCTAATTCATCCATTTCTTGGTTACGCCGCTTAAAGCGTGTGGCGCCGGCAAAAGGAGTTTTTAGCCAGGTATCAACTATCGTAAAAGCAGAATCTTTGTGCAATATATCTGCCGGCAAGCATAACACATTGCTGTCGTCATCATTTCGAGAGCTCTCGGCGGCTTTATCATCATAGCCAAGGGCAGCTCTAATGCCTTTAAATCGGTTTGCCGCCATGCACATGCCCTGGCCACTGCCGCAAATCAAAATGCCGCGCGCTTCCGGATCATCATCAGCCAGTAGTGCACTAACCACCCGGCCGGCAAATTGCGGGTAATCATCTTCGGGCTTTAGTTCTTTATCGCCTTCATCTATTAAATCGTAGCCGGTGTCTTTTAGGTGCTTTATTAGCTTTTCGCGAAGATAGTAACCGCGGTGGTCTGCGCCAATAAAGATTTTCATAGCTAACCTTGTGGTTGTATTTCGGGTTGCGGATCAGGCGTGCCCTGGGCAGGTAGTTCATTGCTGGGGTCAATACTTGCCGGCGCGTCAACTTCTACAGGTTCAGAAACAGATTCTTCGGCTGGAGCAGATACGCTAGTGTCGGCTTCACCGTTTATTAAATTGCCAGTATCAGCCACAACTTCGACTAAGCGGTTGGAGTAGCCCCATTCGTTATCGTACCAAACCATAACTTTAGCCAAATTGCCGCCGACTACTTTGGTCAATAACAAGTCAACGATGCCGGAGTGACTATTACCAATGTAATCACTGCTGACCAGTGGTTCTTCGCTGACATCCAAAATGCCCTGGTAAAACGGATCAGCCGCGGCTTTCTTGAAGGCGGCATTAATCTCTTCAACCGTCACGTCTTTGTTCAAAAGTACCGTTACATCACTTAATGAAACGACTGGAGTTGGTACACGGATGCTCAAGCCGTCAAATTTATCTTTGAGTTGAGGCAATGTAAGAGTTACAGCAATCGCGGCACCGGTAGTTGTCGGCACAATATTTTCGGCCGCGTTGCGGCCTTCACGCAAATCTTTATTGGGTGCATCCTGAATTGCCTGGCTGGCAGTGTAACTATGGACTGTGGTCAGTAAAGATTTTTGAACTCCGAATTCCGCATCCAAGATCGCCATCACCGCACCCAAGGAATTTGTCGTACAGCTGGCATTGCTGATAACTTGTGAAGCGGTTTTGAGCTTATCTTCGTTGGCGCCTAAAACAATCGTGTCAACGCCATCACTTTTGCTGGGGCCAGAGATAACTACTCGTTTGGCACCGGCTTGTATGTGCTTTTCAGCATCCTCTTGCTTAGTAAAGCGACCTGTTGATTCTATTACAACATCAACGTTAAGGTCTTTCCATGGTAAAGCCGCCGGATCTTTTTCGGCAGTAACTTTTACTGTCTGACCTTCAACAATAAGATTTTGCTCATCAGATTCTACTTTGCGGTCATAGCTGCCATAATTACTATCGTGTTTAAGCAAATAAGCTAAAGTTTTGGTATCAGTTAAGTCGTTAATCGCGACTATTTCTAAATCACTGCGTTCAAAAGCGATCTTAAAAGCATTGCGGCCAATTCGCCCAAACCCATTAATTGCCACTCGTGTTTTCATACTGCCCTCTTAATTTGTTTTTCTACTAGTGTTTATTGTATAAGCATTAGCGGTCGACTGCAATATCAATCTGTTAGTATTAAGGTATGATTGAAAGTCAAATTGCCGGCGGCATAGTAATTGGCCCCAACAAAAAAGTAATAATCGTAAACCAAAATGGTAACTCCTGGTCATTGCCCAAAGGCCATCTCGACAAGGGCGAAAATTACTTACAAGCTGCAGTGCGCGAAATTGAAGAAGAAACCGGCGTCAAGCAGTTGGATTTTATAGAAGAACTCGGTAGTTACCAGCGGTATAAAATCGGCCTGGAAGCAGACGAAGATAAATCGGAATTAAAAAACATAAAAATATTTTTGTTTACGACTAATGAGACTGTTCTCAAACCTCAAGATCCGGATAATCCTGAAGCCCGGTGGGTAGAACCAGACAAAATTAATGAATATTTAACCCACCAAAAAGACAAACAGTTTATTGAACAAATTTTACCGCAAGTAAAAAAGTTTATTGCTGCTTAAAGCGCTCGATACACTCGTTGATGATCTTTTTGGCGTCTTCAGCAGTGCCCCAGCCTAAAACTTTGGTGCTGCCCGGTTTCTTTAAATCTTTGTAGTGGTTAAAGTGGTGCTCCAGCTTTTGCTTCCATTGGGCGTGGACATCGTCCAAAGTTTTTAAGGCGTCGCCAGTGTTGCGGTCATCATCCGGTACGCAGACTACTTTGTGATCCATTTCGCCGTCATCTTCAAAATTCATGATGCCAAGCACTCGGGCCTTAACGTTGACGCCGGTTGGAATAGGATCATTGGTAAGGACTAACACGTCCAATTCATCACCGTCTTCATCGAGAGTTTGCGGGATGAAACCGTAGTTACAAGGCTTAGCGAAAATACTTGGTTCAACCCGGTCCAACTCAAAGATAGCAATGTCGCGGCGATACTCAATTTTTAGTGTCGACCACTTGGGAATTTCAATTACAGCATTAACCACGCCACTTACGACGTCACCTGGTGTCAGTACTTTATTAAAGTCAGTCATCTTGCTCCTTACTAAGTCTTAACTTCGTATTTATTGTACACTAATACTTATGAAAATCACTTTGGAGAGGGTGGAAAAAATTAATTACAATGTCTCGACTTTTTGGTTTAAGCCGGAGCGTAAATTAGAATTCACTGCCGGACAATTTATTGAAATGTTTCTGCCGCATGAAAATCCGGATGAACGCGGTATTAAGCACTGGTTTACTTTATCGAGCAGCCCTGATGATGATTTAATTAGCGTTACAACTAAATATTCGGGCGACAAAGCCAGTACTTTTAAAAAGACCATGTTTGCATTGAAGCCCGGTGATGAAGTAAAAATCGTCGAACCGATGGGTGACTTTGTTTTGCCCAGAGACGCTTCTATTCCGTTAGTATTTATAGCCGGCGGTATTGGTTTAACACCTTTTCATAGCATTATTGAACATCTAAAAGCTACACACGAAGACCGCCAGATTCAAATAATTTTAGCTTTTAGCCAGGAAAAAGATATTATTTTTGAAGATTTATTTAAGTCCTACGCTAAAGAATTAAAAATAATCCTGGCCAATCCCAATCCGGGCTGGCAAGGTCCCACCGGCCAGTTGTCGGCCGAGAAAATTTTAGAACTAAGCGGCGGCTACGACAAAGCCAAAAAATACTATATTTCCGGACCGGAGCCAATGGTTGAAGAGTTAGAAAAAGACATGCATGAGCACAATGTTGATAAAACGCAGTTGGTACTTGATTTCTTCCCTAACTACTCAGCCGATTTAAACTAGCTATTTAGTTGTGACAGTTGCCATTAGAGGTTCTTGCACCATGGAATGGCCTTCAAGGTATTGGCGGATCATTAGGGCAGCTGTGGCACCTTCGCCGACCGCGCTGGCAATTTGCATAGTGGCACCGCTGCGTACATCGCCGGCCGCAAACACCCCCGGAAGATTAGTTTCCAGGTGTAGATTAGTCTTGATGAGACCGATTTCATCTAGCTCAATTTTACCCTTTAAGAATCCGGTGTTAGGTGATAAGCCAACAAATACAAACACGCCATCAGTCGGAAACTCAACTTTTTTGCCGTTGTTGGTACCTATTACTTTTATAACTTTGCCGCCTTCGCCCATCGGTTTGTCGCCAACAATCTCGTCGGTTGTAGTACCTAAATGAACTGTGATCTTTGGATTCTTGGCTAACTCATGCTGCAGTACATCGCTGGCACTAATTTTACTGCGCACCAACATATCAACGTGACTGGCGTAACGGGTCAAAAATAAGCTTTCTTGAACAGCTGAGTTGCCGCCGCCAACTACTACCAACTTTTTGTCACGATAAAAAGCACCGTCACAAGTAGCACAGTAATGGACGCCGCGAGCATAGTATTCGGCTTCACCAGGCACGCCGATTTTCTTATAATCACTGCCGGTGGCTATCAGGATTGTTTTAGCCCGAAAGTCACCAGTATCGCTTTTTAGTAATTTGGTGCTGCCTTCATCGATAATTTCTTTGATTTCGGCAAAGTCAAATTTTGTACCAAATCTTTCGGCTTGCTTTTGTAATTTATCAGCCAGTTCGAGCCCCGAAATACCCTCCGGAAAGCCGGGATAATTATCCACCATATCCGTCACGGCGGCTAAGCCGCCAATCGGACCTTTATCTAATAATAATGTAGTTAAGTCTTCGCGAGTGGTGTAAATTGCCGCACTGAGTGAAGCCGGGCCGGCGCCAATGGCAATAACATCCCAAATTTTGTCGGTGTTTTTGTCTGCCTGTGCCATAAAGACTAAACGAGGGCTGGAGCTAACTTGGCTAAATTAAAACCAACTACAACTTCTTGTGAATCATCATGTTTAGTTACCACAGTAACTGGAACAGTCAAAGCGCCGCTCAGCCGTAAGGCTTCTGCCTGGCGTTCTGGATTTTCGTCTAAATTAACTACTTCGTATGCATGACCTTTAGCGTCCAAAAATTTCTTTACCATACCGCAATAAGCGCAAGTATTGGTAGTGAAAATAGTAATATTTTTAGTCATGAATACCCTCCTGATGACTGTTTGTTGTAGTTTTAGTTTACTTGTTTGTTAACGTTTCCGCTGTGGGATTTCTGTTACTAATCTAGTATAGATTAGTGTTAGCGTAAGTGTCAATGGCGCTATATATTGTGCTTTTTACCCCATATTTCCACAACGGCTGCTCTGTTAGCCGGCATAAGCCGGCTATACCAGCAGCCTTTTGAGGCATTGTTTTGTCGGCTGGCGTCTGTCGTTTGCTCATCGTACCAAATGTACGACTCGCTCACTCCTCCTTGCCTCCTCACACTGCACTCAAATGTGAAAATAAGAAGCTTACTGGCCGATTTTAATCAGACTAACGTCAAAAACCAGGTCGGCATTGGCTGGAATGCCCGAGCCTTGTGGCGGGTTGGCGCCGTAAGCTTCGGCCGCCGGAATTAATAGGCGTCGAGTACCGCCAACTTTCATACCCGGGATGCCTTCCGTCCAGCCCTTAATAACTTGGTTAAGCGGGAAAGCGACTGGCTGACCGGAATCTAATGAACTCTGGAAAATCACACCGGTTGAAGCAATCGCACCAGTGTAATTAACGGTCACGGTATCGCTGGCTTTTGCAGCTTCACCAGTACCTTCTTTGGTGTCAATAGTTTGTAGTTTGTCGATTTTAGCGACCGGCGTGAAGCCTTGTAATTGTGTACCTTGCAATTTATTCTCCTTTGTCTGGCTTTGGGTGATAGCCGCATTCTGCTTATTTTGTTGATGGCTTTGCCAGATGACTAAAATACTAAAGCCAACTGACGTGATTAAAAATAATAAAGCGATTAAAAGCGCGCCAATTCTACCGGCAAAATTCTTCACAGCTTCTCCAATTATTATGTCTAAACAGTATATCGCATTTAGCCAGCTATTTCGTACTCTTTTAGTTTCTCTTTATTAGCTTCAGTGTGACCACGTTGTAATTTAAGCAGCTGGTCATAAATGCCGCCACTTTTAGCTAATTTGTCTGGTGAACCGATTTCATCTACCTGGCCGTTGCGCAAAGTAATTATTTGGTCAACGTGCTGAATGGTGCTTAACCTGTGGGCAATAATCAAAGTTGTCCGGCCTTTCATTAATCTTTCTAGGGCTTCCTGGACCATGGCTTCACTTTTGCTATCCAGACTACTGGTAGCTTCATCTAAAACTAAAATGGGTGCGTCTTTGAGCAAGGCACGGGCGATAGCTATGCGCTGCTTTTGGCCACCGCTCAACTTCAGGCCACGCTCACCAATTTCTGCTTCGTAAGACTTTTCAAACTTGGTAATAAATTCGTCGGCGTTGGCAGCTTTCGCGGCGGCTATAACCTGCTTTTTAGTAGCTTTGGGGTTAGCATAGGCTATATTCTCAAAGATTGTGCCGCTAAACAAAGCCGGGTCCTGGAAGACAACGCCAATTTGCGAACGTAAACTTTGTTGGGTGACTTGATTAATGTCTTGGCCATCAATTGATATGCTGCCGACTTGCGGTTCATACAAACGTAGCAGCAAATTAGTAATTGTGGTTTTGCCTTCGCCACTTTCTCCGACTAAGGCAACCTTAGTATCCGGATCAACCTTAAAATTAAGTTCCTTCAAGACATCTTTTTTATCATAGCCAAAAGTAACATTGTTGTAGGCAATCTCACCATTTTTAATTTGTAGCTCTTGAGCATTTGGCCTGTCAGTTATCTCTGGTTTTTCATCGATAACTTCAAAATAATCTTTAGTATTTGAGATTGCCCGCTGCGTACGATCAACCAGGAAACTAATTGTAAAAATTGGGATTCGAATCAAGAAGGCATACTGAATTAGTAAAACCAT
>CAZBLI010000001.1:0-41858 GCA_964492785.1 uncultured Candidatus Saccharibacteria bacterium | reverse complement strand
TCGCCGATTAAAGTGGTACGTGAGCTGGGTTCAGAACGTCGTGAGACAGTTCGGTTTATATCCGCTGTGGACGCTAGGAAATTTGAGAGGAGCTATCCCTAGTACGAGAGGACCGGGATGGACGCACCGCTGGTGTATCAATTGTTCTACCAAGGGCATTGTTGAGTAGCTACGTGCGGAACGGATAAGCGCTGAAAGCATATTAAGCGCGAAGCCGCCCTCAAGATTAGATTTCCCTATGATCCCCCAGAAAGACGATCTGGTTGATAGGTACAACGTGGAAGTGTGGCAACATATGGAGCGGAAGTATACTAATAGGGACATTGACTTTTTACGACCAGAACATTCAGGATTTATATCTTGAGCGTTCTGGAAACAGTACAAAGTGCATTGACTAGTTATTGGTGAAAATCACCACGTATGTTAAATATTTGTCGACTAAAACCGTGCCCATATAACCATGGACATCGATACTACGGCTTCCTCGGGAAGAGTAGCCCGACAAAATGTATTTCATTTTGCCGGCGCGATGAGAAACCCCGAAGGGGTGTCTCATAAGGCGAAGCCGCCGTATTGGTGCCCATAGAGAAAGGGAAACGCCTGTTCCCATGCCGAACACAGAAGCTAAGCCTTTCATCGGTTACAATACTTGGGGGTTCACCCCTGGGAAAATAGCACGGTGCCATTTTATATAAGAGGAGACCCCAACGGGTCTCTTTTTATATATAAAGTAAACTTCGCCAATTTATAGACAGACTAGACGAAAATGCTTGTTTTTTTACTCAGTAGTTTCAGTAGGGAAGATGTTGTCGAGGACTTCTTTTGCTTCCAGTGACATTTCAGATTCGCCCATAAGATCTTCCACACGAACTGTTAAAATCGGTCGGGGCGTATCGTTGTAAATAACTTCAAGATAACCAGTTACGGCTTCAGGGTCAAAGTTTGCTTTCTTATTGTCCTTAATTTCGCCTCTAGGCCCGGAGCCTATATAACCATCACCAATGTCAGGAGTTAATTCGACTGATTGTGGTGGGAAAATAAAGCTGTGACGCGCTATAACAAAAGAAAAGGGATTTAAGTCTGGATCTCTCAAAGTACTAACTTGTCTTTTAACTTCGGTTCCAAATGTAGCCAACCCTCCAAGTAGTTTAAAATACTGCCCTCTAAAATGGCTGGTTAATTCAGGGCGATCGTACTCTTGTTCTACTTTGACTATATGTTCTCTGTTTGCCATAAAATTTCTCCCTATAGAATTATTCTGGCAAGTTGTGTTAAAAATGCAAGCACAAGAGATTAGGATTGTTGTGCATTCTTATCGATGGAGGGGAGAATTGACAAATAGTAACGCTTATGCTAAAATATGTAGGTTAATTCAAAAATTAACATTAAAAAGAAACAAATATGAAAAATCCATACGATTCAATTACAGAACTAAAAGACTTCGTCAAGAACCAAGCCCGCGAAGACGCGGTTTTGGATGCTGGCGAACGACGTTACCAAGCCGATTTAGTTAAAGATGTTTTACGTCAAGCCGGCCTAAAACCTAACGTTTTTAATTCTTTAGTCCGAGATTACTCTCGCCAAGTTTCATCTGCAAGATAACTTTACCCAGAACTAGGGAACAGTTTAACTATTAAGCTGATTGAAGCCATGGTTACCATGGCAATACCGAAGCCAAGGAATAGCCTGCCAAATAAGTTAGTTGTATCAACTTTATTGGTTTCATTAGCTAGATTTATGATCGGTGTAATCGCATAGGCGTTAGCGGGGGTAATAAGCGGATTTGATGGAGTTAATTCTGTTAAATCATTTGTCTTGTCAGTGCTTTGGCTACTAGAAGGAGCAGAATAGGTAGAACCGGTGGTTTGGCTTACTTTACTAGTTGAAACTGAGCCACCACCTTTGCCGCCACTAACAGGTGCTGTACCGGTAGTGGTGATTACGTTTGTGCCCCAGGCACTAGTGCCGTAATCATTGGTGTATCGAAGTTGTAAATCATAAGTTGTGCCAGAAGTTAAGCCATCAACTCTGGCATAGCCAAAACGAACATCATCCATATCGGTTATAGTGTGCCACTGATTTTTGCCATGTAAGCTCCAGCGGGCCTCCCAGGTAGGCGTTCCCCAGCCAAGCGGCAAGATGTTGCAGCTGGCACTTATCCAGGTCTTATTAGACAAGGGCTCAGCACACTCCATTAGTGGTGGAAAGATCGGTTTGAGACTAGGGTAAGTATTAAAGTTGGTATGCCAATAATCAGCATCAAAAGTCCAACTATCCATCGGCTCATTAGATGTATTTTCGATAAAATAATAAGCTTCGCTGTGGCCTAGGCCATAATCGTCGGTGGCGGGGGCATCAGCTTGGCTGGAATCATAATGATTATTTGATACGTTTACACCCACAGCTGTACCAATAATGGGTCCAAAATGATTAGGATCGGCATAGCCAATAGTGGTGTGTACAATGTTGGCTGCGAAGCTGTTATTCATAAGACTGGAATCAAAGTATCCTGCCACGCCGCCCACGGCATCATGGCCAGTAACTGGGCCTATGGCGTAAGTTTTTGTAACGACAATGTTTGTACCATAACCAACTAATCCGCCTACCGAGTCACCATCACTATTAACATCACCGCTGGAATAGCTATTTTCAATTACGATTTCATGGCCAGTCAGGGCACTAGCATAGCCAACCAGACCACCTACACCAGTACCGGTGACAATTCCATCGCCAATACTTTGTACGCTGGCGGTGTTATAACTTAAGGTGACTTGAGTATCGCCTGCCATATTACCGACCACACCGCCACAAGAACCATTACAAATTATAGATCCGTAAGTTCCCACATTGGTTATTAGGGCATCATTGTCCATTGTAGCGGCAACCATGCCTGTGGCACTGCCGGTATTGCTGATGGTTCCAAAAATAGCGAAGTTTTCAACTATCGAACCTGTGCTTAATTTCTTGAACAAGCCTAATTGATCGTCACCGCTTATATTTAGCCCACTTAAAACATGGCCGTTGCCGTCAAAAACTCCGGTAAAAGTACCAGTTACCATTGAAGTATTGATAGTGCCTTGGCCGGCACAACTTATGTCATTGGCTAATTCATAATGGCTGGAGAGGGCTGTGTTTATCTCTGTAATTTGGCTACAGGTGGTGATCAGATAAGGGCTACCGCTACTACCGGCACCCGAACCACTAAAGGCCAGGGCTTTATTGACGCCCAATAAAGATAATGCCAATAAACTGATGGCCAGAGTGCCACCAAATAAAACTAGATTTTTTTGAGTTTTTGCGAGATTTTTCATTTTAAGTTTCTACTTATGCTTAATTATATGCCCCTGTTATTTAGTAGGCAAGTAATTTACAAAAAATTAATAATCAAATCTGCCAATTGAGACTTAAATTGAAAGTGATTAAAATCACTGTACAAAATATTTTTAAGAAGTAAAATAGTATTATAAAGCCAGTATAATAAAGCTATAAGGAGTATTTATGGCAAGCGAAAAAATTAATAAGGTAAAAGTTATGAACCAGGGCGGCCCAGTCGCCTTTACACTTTTTATGGCTTGGATTGGCGCTTTAGTCTATTTCGTCCAACGATCAGACGGTTTTTGGGGTTTTATCCTGGCTTTTCTAAAGAGCATTGTCTGGCCGGCCTACGTCTTGCACGCAGTACTAAGGCTGCTTAGAGTTAACTAGACTGAACACATTTTTGGGTTCAGAGATTAATTAACAGAGGAACTATTTACTATTTTGGGATTTAACCCGGTAGAGGGTAATACGTTTAATTAGGTCAAGCGGCAGGGGTTTTTCGATTTCAAACCGAATGGTTCCTTTCGAGGTTTGATAACCCCTAAGATCTTTTGCAAAATCGGCAATGGCTTGGGCACCAGGATAAAAACCATAGTGGCTATCATAAGCTGCGAAGTGAACTAAATTTCCTTTGTAATAAAAAGTTGGAATGCCGTAAGTAATTTTTTCAGTCGCTGCTGGGGCGGCCGCCTGGATTGTTTTTCTGATGCTATTTAGGCCTTTTTGAATATTGTCGGGGAAGGTGCCAATATATTCGTCGATACTAGAGTAAGATTTCATCGTTACTTATTATATGCAATGGCAGAGGAAATTAAGGTCTTTATGGCGGTTTTATCCAGTTTGTCATCTTTAGCTAAATTAATTGAGCGATGTTCCTTGGAGTCCAGGCCGCTATTAAATAAATTGTTTGGATCGTCTAAAAAGGCACCTTTGAAAAAGTTTATTTTTACATGGTCTTTAAAGCCACTAATGGCGCAAATTAAACCGTTAAGTTCCCATACTGGTACGCCCCATTTAAAACCTTCTTTTAGGCTTGGAGCTGATTCCTCTATTAAATGGCGTACCTCAGTTAATTTGTCATTTCGCCAATCATCAAAACTATTTATATATCTATCTACATCACTCATATTTAAAATTATACCTTGGGCCCAAGAATTGTCGCAAAAATCCTAAGAAAATACTGATTTTTTTGTTGACTTTATAAGTATAAGCGTTCATTCTAAGAGCATAACCATTTCACAAGCTATGGCTAAATTAAAATTAAACACCTTAGAACAACCCAAAAAACTACTGCTCATAGTAGCTCTTGGCTTAAGCGCGGCTGTATTTTTTCATGCGCCAAAAGCGGCAGCAGCTGCCTGTACGGCGCCGAGTACAAATTACGGTAGCGTAACATCTACCGTTAATGTTACGACGGCCAATACCTATCGCGTTTGGAGCCGTATCATGAGCGGCACGACTGCTACCGATAACTCTTATGATTTAGAAATTGATGGGGCTAATTGTTATCACGTTGGCAATAACAACAGTATGGCAACCGGTTCTTGGCAATGGGTTGATTATCAAAACGGTACAACCACCTCCAAGGTTGAATTAGCCCTTAGTGCTGGTAGCCACACGATTAAAATGATTGGCACTGAAGATGGCGTAAAGTTAGATCGTATACTTATGACTTCTGTAGCCAGTGGTTCCACTTGTACGCCTTCCGGCACGGGTGATAATTGTGTATCTGTTGCCGACACAACTCCGCCCACCACCAGCATTACAGCTCCTTCTGTTGGCGCAAAAGTAAAGGGAACGGTCACAGTATCAGCTAATGCATCTGATGATTCCGGCACAGTCACAAAAGTTGAACTTTATCTCGATGGTGGTTCAACGCCAATCGCGACCGATAACAGCTCACCATACAGTTTTAGCTGGAACACTTCTTCAGCAAGCAACACTAATCACACCTTAACAGTGAAAGCCTATGATGCTAGTAATAATATCGGCACCAGTGCTGGCGTGTCAGTTACGGTGGACAATAGCCCGCCAACAATATCCATTTCAGGACCGTCTAATGGAGCAACAGTTTCGGGTACTATCAACTTTGCGGCTACTGCTAGTGATAATGCTGGTGTAACCAGCGTCGACTTTTATCAAGGCCTTGCCTTACTTTCATCAGATACGACTTCGCCATATAGTTACAGCTGGGACACTAAAACTGTGAAAGATGGTAGTTATACTCTTACTGCCAGTGCCCACGATGCAGCTGGCAACACTACCAATGCCTCAGTCACTATTACAGTAAAGAACAATACTACACCGCCACCAGACACAACTCCACCAACTACTTCGATTACTTCGCCAACTGGCGGTACAGTTTCGGGTACTGTTAATGTCCAAGCTAACGCTGCGGACAATGTGGGAGTTACTAAGGTAGATCTATATGTTGATGGCAGTTTCGTGGCCTCAGATGTTGCCTCACCGTACGCCTTTAGTTGGAACACGACTGGCTTAAGTGGTTCACACACCATAAAAACCAAAGCTTATGACGCAGCCGGCAATAATACTGACTCAGCCGTAGTAACAGTAAATGTAAATAACGGTAGTAGTGTGCAGGGTGATGTAAATGGCGATGGCCATGTCACAATTTTCGATTTGAGCACTATTTTGACAAATTTCAACGGTACCGGCAAAACCAAGAGCCAAGGTGATTTGACTGGCGACGGTACAGTCAACATTTTTGATTTATCAATTGTATTAAGTAACTATGGTCAATAATATGAAAATAAAAAGCAACTTCAAATTAATCGCCTCAAGCATTGTGCTCTTAAGCTCAATTCTACTAAATAGCGGTTTAGCTAATGCTGCCGGTAGCGCGTCATATAGTTTATCGGTTGTAAGTGGATCGTTCACTAAAGGCAGCAATGTAATTTTAGGTTTATATGAAAATAGCGGCTCCCAATCGGTAAATGCCGTCCAGGCCAATATTAATTATGACGACGCTAAACTACAGTTAAATTTTTACCCCAACAATCCTACACCAAGAAGCGCTGATTTTAGTAGCAGTGCATTCCCGGTCGTCGCCCAGGCTAGCGGTGGGAGCGGTCAAATTAAAATTGGAGCCGGCGCCTACTCAGCCTTAACTGGTAAAAATTTAGTAGCTAAAATAAGCTTTAAGGTTTTAGCTGGCAGCGGTAGTACTTCATTAAGTTTCGATAGTGGTACAGCAATTGTCGAATCAACAAATACTAATGATATTTGGAATGGTGACACCAGTGCAGGCAGCTTTACGCTCAAAACTGCTCCTTCAACTGGTGGTGGTACACCGAAACCTTCTACTGGCGGCACCAAACCCTCCAGTTCAACTCCTAGCACATCTACTACAGTTTCACCATCTCAAGAACAGCACCAAAAAGATAATCCTACCGAACCAGTCCCAGCCAGCTTAAACACTACCCAAAGCGGCAGCACTTACTTAGTTGCGATTAAGGTGTTAGATAGTAAAAACCAACCTGTTAAAGATGCGATTGTAACTCTTGGAACTAGTACTGCTAAGTCTGATGCTACCGGCATCGCCGGATTCGTTGGCATAGCAGCCGGCACCTATAACGTCGAGGCCAAACAGGGCAATAAAGTTCTTGGCAAATCTTCGATTACGGTCGATGGATCTAAAGCTCCGGCCGACGTTCAGCAGTTTGTCTTAAAAGCCAAAAACAAACTTAATTGGAATTTGATCGCCGGCATCGCCACTTTAATCTTAGCCATAATAGTTATTATCGGCCTGTGGCGGGGTGGTAAATCCGGCCGCATCCAAAAGATTGCTAACGACCACCATGGTCTAGATGGTTCGGGCAATGTCCAACCGGGTCCAGTCGTTGGCGGCCAACCAACTGCTCCAACCGTAATTAACGGTAGTGGCATGCCAACTCCAAGTGCTACTACTGGTGACGACAACTTACTTAAGCCAACTGTTATTTCTCCTAACAGTTCTGGCCCTAAAGTTTAAGCCAGAATTACTCCTATAACTTAATTGACATTAGCAATAATAAGTGATATCATAAGCACATTCGCAAGAATTTAAAGAGGGTCAGCCGCAAGGCCGACTCTTTTTATTACTCTTGAGAGCATAAGTTTAACGGAGGTCATATTAATGGCTGGTACTAAACAAGGCGGCAAAGCTGCTGCTTCAACTAACAAGGCAAAATACGGTGCTGATTTTTATGCAAAAATCGGTGCTATGGGTGGTAAAAAGGGTCGTACTGGCGGTTTTTACGCTAACCGCGACCTAGCCCGCATTGCTGGTGCTAAAGGCGGCCGTATTTCTCGCCGAACTAAGAAAGCCTAAGTAGTTTTCTTAGCTAAAAGAGGCCCGACTGGGCCTCTTTTTATATGAGGGCTTTTTCGGGGGAGGTCCGCCGATATGCCCGGCACAATCGAGACGATGACACCCGCCATACCGTTCCGCAATTAAAACAACTATAAACTTTTGAACTGGTTTGCAAGCTTGTATTGGTGCAGGTCGGGCATGTGCTGCGCTGGTACAGCCAATCACGATAAGTGTCTAAACAATCTTGGATATGATCATTATCGATTGATTGCTTGAAGTCGGCAGCCAATTCTTCGGCTTTGGACCAGGCTTCGGCCTCCAATCTTAATAACTGGAAATCACTGGAAAAATCTTGGTGGTCGAGCAGGGCATGGCCAACTTCATGGAAAAGTGACCAGACTGCTACCGGATCGTCAACGTCAGCGTTTTCTTTATATATGACTTGTCGTGAGGCTGGAGACCACGAAAAACGCTTGCCTGGGGCAAAATCAAGCCCTGGGAAGGCGTTTTGGAGCTTAGTTAGTACTTTGTCCATAATTTTGCTTTACTAACTCATAACAGCCGTATATAACGGCTTCTTCAGGTTTAACGGCTTGTTTAATCGGCGGAATCGGCATCATCGGTGTTTCGTACTTCTTTAACTCCTTCCAAAGATAGTCGGCGTAGCGGTCAAAATAAGTGCCGATTCCACCGCCCACCAAGACGATATCGGGCTCAATAATGGCGATTAAATCAGCGAATCCGACCGCTAAGTCGTGGGCAATCGCTTTCCAGCTCTTTGCATCAGTTATATCCTCAGCCCGTTTGCCATATTTTTTAACAATCGCTTTGCCGGAAGCAATTTGTTCCCAATATTTCTTTTTGTTACTGTAGGCCACTGGCACTGAGCTACCACCAAGATCACCAATTTCGGTATCAATCACACCATTTGTGACAACACCTATACCAATTCCTGTACCAATTGCAATATAAAGTACTCTTTTAAAATCATTCTTGACGTTAACAGCTTCAAAAAGCGCTCCGGCCTTAGCATCATTCTCGACTTTTACCGGCGCATTGATCAGGCGCTCGATATCAGCTTGGATTGGCACGTTTTTCCACGGCAGATTACCAAAATTTAGGCCTATGCCTGCTTGGCGGTCGACTCGACCGGGAATGGCCACAGCGCCGGCCTTAAAATCAGTAGTATCTAATTCAGTCAGATTAGATTTAAATTTTTCCAAGAAATCTTGGTAGATTTTTGGGGTCTCAAAACGGACTTCTTTAACCAGCTCACCCTTACTCGTAAAGGCCGCCAATAGTGTTTTAGTACCCCCAACATCAACACATAGATACATAATTAAATTAAGTTTAGCATATGGCTACTGGCTAGTAATCTTTACTTAAAGCGTTTTAACAGATATAATATGCTGACAATCTTTCGAGTGGAGGCTTAAAACTCTCTGCCAACACTTGTGGGAAATATTATGAAGGGAGGCATTTTAATAATGCCAAAGACAACATTAACGATGGACGACTTGCTAGCGGCGAGTGATATTAAAGAACTCAAGACTGGTGACGTTGTAGAAGGTACTATAACTTCTGTTCGCAAACACGAAGTGTGGGTGGACTTAGGAGCTAATGGTATCGGAGTGGTGATGCGCCGTGAAATCGGCCATGGCCAAGAACTAAAAGAAGGCGAAAAGGTAACTACCAGTGTAGTTGACCCGGAGCTAGAAGACGGCTACGCACTGCTTAGTATGAAACGGGCCGCCAAAGATCGCGGCTGGGACGAACTCCAGACGGTGTTCGATTCGCAAGAAATTGTAGAAGTTACACCATATGACGCCAACCGTGGCGGTTTGTTGGTAGAACTTGAAGGCATCCGTGGTTTCTTGCCAGTTTCACAATTGGCCGCTGGCCACTACCCAAGGGTATCTGGCGCCGATAAAGATGAAATTTTGCAGAAGCTAAACTCTCTAATCGGCAAGCCTATTCGAGTTAGAATCTTGGATGTTAGCCGTAAGGACAACAAGCTGATCTTTTCAGAAAAAGAAGCTATCAAAGATGATATGCAGCAACGTTTCTCAGAGCTGAAAGTTGGCGATATGGTGGAAGGCATTGTAACTGGGGTAATTGATTTCGGCGCCTTTGTTAATGTAGATGGCATTGAGGGGTTGATTCACATTTCTGAGATTTCTTGGGAAAGAGTAGAAGACCCGCGCAATTACATCAAGACCGGCGAAACTGTTAAGGCTAAAATCATTGCCATCGATAAAGACCGCTTGAGCCTGAGCCTCAAGCAAATGAGCGAAGACCCCTGGCTACAAGAAGTTAAAGCCTTCAAAAAGGGCGACACTGTAGAGGGCAAAGTTACCCGCATTACACCTTTCGGTGCTTTCGTGCAGCTGAGTCCATCGGTTGAAGCTTTGGTCCACGTCTCAGAAATGAGTGACGATAATAGCGCTGATCCAGAGAAGATCTTCCAGCTGAACGAAAAGAAGCAGTTCAAAGTAATTGATATTGATACCGAGGCGCGCAAAATCGCCCTTAGTTTAAAAACTTCTAAAACCGCTAAAAAGTCCGAGAAATAACAGATGTAAGTAGCAGCTTAAGAAAGGAGGCGCACATATGGCACAAACAATCCAAGTCGAAGACCAAATCACCGTCGGTGCGCTGGCCGATAAGCTGTCGCTACCCGTTACCAGATTAATCGCCGAGCTGATGAAGAATGGCGTTATGGCAACTGTTAATGAGCGGATTGATTTTGAAACTGCTCAAATCATTGTCGATGAACTCGGCCTTGAGGTGCAATTGGCACCGGCTGCCGAAGCAGAAGCCGAAACGGCTAACCGTAAAGAGCGCCGCAGCAATGCCAAGGGAGAAACCCGTCCACCAGTAGTAGCAGTGATGGGCCATGTTGACCACGGCAAAACCTCACTACTTGACGCCATCAGAGAATCTGAAGTGACCAAACAAGAGCACGGCGGCATCACCCAACATATATCGGCCTACCAAGTCACACATAACAAACGGCTAATTACATTTTTGGACACACCAGGCCATGAAGCTTTTGCGGCTTTACGTGAACACGGTGCCCAGTTAACAGATGTGGTGATTATTGTAGTGGCGGCTGATGATGGCGTTAAGCCGCAAACCGTTGAAGCTATTCGCTTTGCTAAAAAAGCTGGCGTCAAAATTATTGTGGCCATTAACAAAATTGACAAAGAAGGCATCAATACTAACTTAGTGAAACAACAATTAGCTGAAAATGATGTTTTGGTGGAAGGCTGGGGTGGCGAAACTGTTGTAGTTGAAGTCTCGGCCAAGGCTAAATTGGGCATCGATAGCTTACTAGACATGGTGCTTTTGGTGGCTGACGTTGAAGAACTGAAAGCTGAAGTTAATGTACCAGCCAAGGGTTTAATTATTGAATCTCATATGGAACAGGGGCGCGGGGCAGTTGCAGTTGGCTTGGTAGAAGAAGGTAGCTTAAAAAGTGGTGACTACGTTGTAAGTGGTACAACGTATGCCAAGCTGCGGAACCTAGAAACTACAACTGGCGAATCTATTGCTAAAGCCACGCCATCAACACCTATTAAAATGACCGGCTTTAAAAGTTTGCCGGTCTTTGCGGATGAATTTGAAGTCGTTAAAGATGAGAAAACAGCCCGTAAATTGGCCCAGGACCTGGAACGATCTCAGGCAACCGGCGGCAGCCGTAGTGATATGAGCAGCAGTGATTTAATCCGTATCATAAACCGCAGTAATGAGCTTAATGAAATGCCAATTATCATTAAGGCTGACGTCCAAGGCTCGTTAACTTCTGTTATTGACTCACTTAAATCACTTGATAATGAAGAAGTGGCAATTCGAATAGTCGGTTCGGGCGTTGGTACGATTAGCGAGAATGACATTCATCTGGCCCACACCACGGGGGCAATTATCTATGGATTTAATGTTAGCTTGCCAACAAGTATTAAGCGCATTGCCGGCCGCGATAAGGTCAGTGTGCGGCTTTACAATGTTATTTACGAACTGATTGATGATGCTAAACAGGAAATGTCGACGTTATTAGCTCCCGAAGTTGTAGAAGATGAAATCGGTCAGCTGAAAGTCAAAGCAATCTTTAAAACCACTAAGTCTGAAGTTATTTGTGGCGGCGAAGTTACTAAAGGCAAGTTAACTGTGCCGGCTTTGGTTAGAATTGTCCGTGGCAAAGATAAACTAGCCGAAGCTGAGCTAGTTAACCTAAAACGCGGCCCCCAGGATGCTAAAGAGATTATTGAAGGTGAAATGTGCGGTATGAGCTTAAAGACAAACTCTAAGCTGGATCTGCAGGAAGGCGATAAGATTGAGGCCTTTAGGCGTCAAACAGTTTCTCGTTCACTATAGAGTTCAATTATGGAAGAATTCGGTCCGACACCAACACAGGTGGAAGAGACGCCGACCAAACGACGTCGTTTTTTGCCTGGAAACTTTTTACATTCCTGGTTAGACCGCCGGGATGATGACCAGGAAAAAGTTAAACCTAAAAAGAAAAAAGCCAAAGTTGAGGCTCAAAAAGACAGTCAAACAGAATATGATTGGAAACCGGAACGCATGCGCGATCGATTCCGCAATTTCTTTAGGGGCTTGGTAAGTATTGAATCAGTTGAAAGTTTTCGCCAGACTGATGTTAAACACTATGAACCTCTGGAAAGTGAACCGGAACAGAGCCGGTCAGAAAAACCGCTTGAGGGCGGCATATTAGCGGTGTCAGCTAATGCCCAGCGCCAGTATTATGGCCACGAGTTAGCGAATCAGGCAGCCGAAGACGGTCCTGAAGCCCTGCCGGAGATCGAAGTTGACGATATCGAAACCGACCATCCGTCTGAACAAGACCACGGCTCGGCTGAATTATTTACTACAGCTGCTTTAAGCGCAGAATCTAACCCCGGTACAGTTGAACCAGTCGGTGACGTTATTCGCCGCCGCCAAGAAGATAGATTGAATCGCCGCGTTAAACGCTTACGCCGCCAATCTCGTAGTATGCGCCATCAACAATCGGATATGCAGGACCGCCAGTCTAGTTTTGAGCGCCACCTGGATGAAAATCAAAAAGCCCAGCAGAAGTTTGAGCAGGAAATTGTCCCTAAGATGGAAGCTGACCGCAAAAAACTCCGCCAAAGGCTGGAAGAAACTCCAGAACCGGTCAAAGTTAAGTTTGAGCTGCCAACTGCCGGCGCTGAGATTACTGAAACTTCGGGCCAAAAAGTGAAAATTAAAACCGAAGCCGAACCTATAATTGAAAAACAAGTCGAAATTATTGCCGAGCCAGAAAAAATCGATAAGATCATAAAACCAGAAACTAATAAGAAGGCGGCCGAGACCAATTTCGAAGACGATGGCTACAGGGAAACATATTATGAACGCCGCCACGAAGTTAAAGATGACCCGACTCCTTTGTTGAGCCCAGTTAGCAGTTCTTTCACCAGCCCGACCAGGATTAATGGAGCAATTGTACCGCCGCCTATTTATAAACAAGCTACCACCCATCCGCACCCTGTCTGGACTAACCAGACGGCTTGGAGCGACTTTTATCATCGAATCTCACCCAAACCCGGTCCCGATATGTATAAAAAATCCGCTATTAATGGCGCCATTGGCGGAATTATAATCATAATATTATTGGGCTTATTAACGTTAGTACGATAATTGGTATAATGAGTTAAACAACGAAAGGGAACAGATGTTTAAACTGGACGACAATCTACTTAGAGAACTTGGTTTGGGCGAATTGCCAGCCGCTGAAAAGAATAAAATGCTGGCCCACATCTATGAAACTTTGGAGATGAGAGTCGGTATGAAGTTAGCCGAACAAATGAGTAACGACCAATTAGATGAATTCGAGAGCTACATTGACCGCAATGACGAAGCCGGTGCCCTTAAGTGGTTAGAGACCAACTTTCCTAATTACAAGCAAGTTGTAGCTGATCAATTAGAGAACTTAAAGAAAGAAATTAGCGCGGCTGCTCCGCAAATAGTAGCCGCCAGCCGCCAGGAACAAGCCCAACAAACTGTTCAAAGCCAGCCGCCTGCGCAGCCTGCGCCTCTGCCAACTCAAAATACTCCGGCGCCGCCCATGACTTCCCCCACGCCAATGCCACCAGCAGACCAAATGCCACCTGCAAGCTATCCGTCACCCGATCAAAATCAACCAACTCCACCGCCATTTAGCCCAACTACTTAGTTTATATCTTGTAGCCAGCTAAAAATGCTTCAGCCGTCATCTCTGACTTTCCGGCTGGTTTCAAGCTTTCAATGTATAAACAATCCTGTCCACACTCCACCATTAACGCTTTAGCTTCTTTAACCACCTCAATATCGCCGGGTTTAAGCTGTGAATGATTGGATGGGACAACGTACGCTTTAGTAATAATGACCTCTGTTTTACCTAAAATAGTACGGCTTTTTGGCCAATCAGCATAGGCTCTGATTTCACGTTCAATTTGAGCCGCTGGCTTAGTCCAATCTATCTGGCCATCTTGCTTATTTATCTTTTGAGTATAAGTGGCTCTGGAAGGGTGAGATTGTTTTCGGGGTTTTATATCACCTGTGATATATTTAGGCAAAGTTTCAATTAATAACTCCTTACCAAGCCCTAACAATTTGTCTGCTAAATCTTGCTTAGACTCCCGCCCATTCAAATGTACCGTTCTTTGCGCCAGTATAGGTCCAGCGTCCATTTCTTGGCTTAACATCATAAGCGACACGCCGGTTTTATTGTCTCCAGCTAGAATGACTGATTCAATCGGCGTTGGACCCCTGTAAAGAGGTAATAACGAGGGATGAATATTAATAATTCCTTTTGGGAACATATCTATGACTGCTTGCGGCACAATTTTGCCATAGGCCACCAAGACTGCCACATCGGCCGGATGTTTTTTTAACTTTTCGGCAAGTGGAATTTTATTGCCCGGTAAGATAACCGGGATGTTAAATTCCTGGGCAACTTTACTAATCTCTAGATCCCGCTTTTGATGGGAGATCGGGTCTTCGTGGTTGGCGTAAACGGCCTCAACCTTATAACCGGCTTCAACCAGAGCCCGCAACACCGGGGCTTCAGTGGTGACGCCGGTAGCCAGTCTTTCATTACCGAAGAATACTAGTTTATTTCCAGAGGACAGCATTGTCTTTAATCTCTTTGTCATAGTCTAATTTGTTTAAGTCACCATCGGCAGTTAAACGGTAAAAAGCCTCTTTTTTAGCTTTAATATGATCAATAAAGACTTTGCCGTTGGTGTGGTCAATTTCGTGCTGTAAAACCCGCGCTAGAAAGCCCTCAGCGGCTACTCTGAAAGATTTTCCGTCCAGATCCATGGCTTTTACTCTAACTTTGCTATAGCGGGGCACTTTGCCATAAATATCGGTTATGCTTAAGCAGCCTTCAAAATCAGTTTCGACGGAGCCCTCATATTTTGTAATTTCCGGATTAATAAAAACAGTAAAACTACCATCCTTTTTGTTATCAGGGTTATTACGAACAATAACTATTTTGTAGAGTTGGTCAATCTGGACAGCTGCCAAAGCGACGCCAACTTCGTGTTTGCGGCTGCTTTCCCAGTCCAGGGTGGCTGATTTCATATCTTCAACAATGGCTTTAACGGTTTGGTCAATCTGACCGATCTTCTTGGATCGTTGCCTTAATTCTGGTCGGGGAAGGGTAATTATACTTTCTTTAGTAGCTGCCATTGGCACGATTATAACAGATTAGTCGGGTCTAAGTCGTATGCCCAGCCAGAGGGCAAAGCCCGAATAACTTCCAATAGTTGCTGCCGATCCTTAGCTTTAACAATTAATTGCCATTTGTAGCCATCTTTAGATTTTTCATAAAAAGACGGGCTAGGACCTATAATCTCAATCTTTAAACCCAAATTTAACAGATCTGATTGGAGTTTTTCGGCGGCATCAGCGGCCGACTTAGAAGTCTTTCTGACTGTAGATAATTTCAACAAGAAGTAGAAGGGTGGAAACCTAAATAACTGGCGTTCCTTAACCTGGCTGTTAAAAAAGCTGTCCCAGTCTTTGCTGATAGCAGCAAGAATAGTCGGGTTATCAGGGTGATAAGTTTGAATAATTGCTCGACTGGCCTGGTGGCCACGGCCGATTCGGCCAATAACCTGGTTCAGTAACTGATAAGTACGTTCATCAGCCGTATAATCCGGGAATGATAGGGCGCTGTCAGCCATAACTACGCCGACGAAACTCAGTTTTGGCAGGTCTAAGCCCTTAGTAATTAACTGGGTGCCAACTACAATATCAACCGTACCATCAGATAGCGACTGGTAATTTTGTTCAAGCTTTTCATCTTTAGAGTTGTCGCTATCAAAGCGTTTAATGGTGGCTTCTGGAAAGATTTTGGCTAGTATTTCTACCAGTGATTTTGTGCCCACGCTCCGATAAATTATCTCAGCGCTTTTACAAACCGGACAACTGGTCGGTGCACTGGCTTTAAAGCCGCAGGTGTGGCAGCGCATTAAATGACTGTCTCCATGATAGGTCAAAGGCAAATCACAATGAGGGCAAAGCTGCTCCCAGCCGCAATTTTGGCACAGCACCAAGCGGGCCGTACCGCGCCGGTTTAAGAATACAAGTGACTGCTGCTGCTTATGCAGGGCTTCATCAATGCCTTTGAGCAACTCATCAGATAAAAGCTTGTTACGGCCAAATAATTTTTTGTCTTTGGCATCTATAATTTCAATAGTGGATTTATGATCGGATTTAACTGCCAGCTCCGTCATCCGTAAAACCGGTACAGCTTTGGCTTGGGCGAGGTAGTAGTCGGCCACATTAGGGGTGGCCGTGCCCATAATTAGTTTGGCTTCATGCAAGTTTGCCAGTTTTCCGGCTACTCGAACGGCTTGATAATGCGGTTGCTGCTCTTGTTTATAGGCGGTTTCATGGGCTTCATCAACAATAATTAAGCCTAATTTAGTGAAGGGGGCAAACAGGGCTGAGCGTGGCCCAATTACCACCAGTGGCTTTTCTGATGACAGGATGGTCAGCCAGGCTTTTCGGCGCTGGGCGGGAGTTAAATTGGAGTGCCACACCACCACCTGATGGCTAAAGACAGTTTCAAAATCTTTGACCAGTTGAGGGGTTAGGCCAATTTCTGGGGTCAGCACTAAGACATCTTTGCCGTCCTTTAATTGATTAGCGGCAAGCTCCAAATAAACCCTAGTCTTACCGGTCCCGGTATCACCGTGCAGCAAAAATGAACCAGTTTGCTGCTGGTTAATTGCCTCGACAACAGCCGTCTGTTGCTCAGTTAGTTTAGGCAGTTTAACAGACTGTTCAGGGGCCTTAAATTTAATTTCGGGCAGCTTATTTGCAAAAGAAGAGGGCAAGAAGAGGTTAGTAATTGCTCCAAGAGGTGCCGGGTAATAGCGGCGTAGCCAGTCCATTAGCTGCAAACTAGTTGCTGGCAGGGGTGGCAAGTCGAAGGTTCGGGCTATATTTTTAGTCTTAAATTTAGGTTTTGAAACCGATTTAATAACCACTCCCAGCACTTCTTGGTTTCGTAGAGGCACAGCTACAATTGCTCCCTTTAACAGAGGATCATCACTGCTATAGGTTAAGGCTTCTTCACCGTGATAGCGTAAGCTTCCAGCCAGCACATCATAATAAGGCATAGTAGCTATATTATATGCGGCAGTTTAAAAAAATTTGAAATGATCCGGAATTATGTCTATACTTTATGTTGTTCATACAACAATAAAAGCTTATGTTAGATACCTTTATTACTTCACGAGTCAGGCGCAAAATCATTGTGGTTTATGCAAAGTATCCTGATTTCAAAACTCACGTACGTGGTCTGGCTAAACTGATAAAAGAGGACGCCGGCAATATTCAGCGTGAACTTAAACGGCTGGAGAAGATTGGTTTTTTGATTTCTGAAAAGCAGGGCAACACTAAGATCTA
Source organism: uncultured Candidatus Saccharibacteria bacterium (assembly GCA_964492785.1). Taxonomy (GTDB): domain Bacteria; phylum Patescibacteriota; class Saccharimonadia; order Saccharimonadales; family JANWIN01; genus CAZBLI01. The sequence continues at coordinate 24,286 of CAZBLI010000001.1, read as the reverse complement.
TCATACCAATAAGCATTTTGCGATCTTCAAAGAACTCCAAAGTATAGTGCTAAAATCACAACGCATGAGCCAAAAGCGACCGCGTCCAAACCCTTAAACTATTGCAGAACTCTATCTGTTAAGGTATAATCGTCACCTATGATTAGTGTAACTCGTAAAGACAGCAAAGAATCTCTCGAGAATTTGTTACGTCGTTTTAACCGTAAAGTCCAACAATCTGGCAACTTAGCTGTTGTTAAACAGGGCCAATATTTTGAGAAGCCAACTAGCAAGCGCGATCGCCGCGCCAAAGCTATCATTCGTCGTGATCGCAAACAGATCAAGATGAAAAAGATGAAACTCGGCCAGAAATAACGGCTTCGCCTTATGAGACAAACCTAACGGTTTTTCTCATCGCGCCGTCAAAATGGAATACATTTTGTCGGGCTACTCTTTTCCCTTATATAAACAATTTGGTACACTTTTATTGAGATGAGTTTAAAACAACAGATTGACCAAGATCTTAAACAGGCAATGTTGGGCGGTGATAAAACTTTAGCGGAGACGCTAAAGGGTATTAAAAGCGCGGTATTAAATGCTGAGATTGCTGGTAACAAACGCGACAGCGGCTTATCTGATGATGAAATGATCCAGTTACTTACTAAAGAGGCTAAAAAGCGTCAGGAAAGTGCCGATTTGTTTAAACAAGGTGGTAATAACGAAAAATCTCAAGCTGAACTTGCCGAAAAAGAAGTAATTCAGAAATATTTGCCGGAACAGATGTCAGAAAATGATTTAAAGAGGCTAGTTGATGAAGTAGTAGCTTCTCTTAGCGACGTTAATCCGCAAATGATGGGCCAGATAATCGGCCAGGTTAAGCAAAAGGCTGGTGCCAGCGCTGATGGGGCTATGATTGCCAAACTTGTTAAGGAAAAACTCCAATGATCATCTTTATGGGGGTAGCTGGTTCTGGCAAGAGTGTCCAAGGCCGGCGGTTGGCCGATGAACAAGGTTTGCCTTGGGTTTCGACCGGCGAATTCTTAAGGATGTTAATATCGGGCGCCAAACGAAAAGATATGGTAGCCGGCAAATTACTTGATGATAAAGAAATTATTAGTTTAATTCGCAAAATTTTTACTATTGTTGACACAAACCGCGAATTTATATTAGATGGTTTCCCGCGAACTTTAGCCCAAGCTGATTGGCTGCTTAGCCAGGTAAAGCATGGCCAGTTACAGGTGACGGCGGTAGTTCATTTAACAGCCTCAGAGGACTCTGTTAAGAAAAGGTTATTAAGCCGCGGCCGTTTGGACGATACCGAAGAGGCGATTGGCTCTCGATTTAAAGAATATGAGGAACAAATCAAACCAATCTTAGACGACTTTAAATCGGCTGGCGTGCCGGTTTGCGACATTAACGGTGAACAAGATGTCGAAAAAGTTCATCAAGATCTGGTTGATTCGCTGGCTAAGCAGACTAAAGCCGTCAATGTATAATCGCATAAAAACCGAAGCCGAAATTGATAGTATGCGTAAGAGTGGCCAGATTTTAGCCAAAGTATTGCAGTATCTAGCTAAGCAGACAGAGCCGGGCGTAACCCCCCAAGATATGTCAAAGTTGGCGGCTAAAAAACTCCAGGAATTGGGCGGTGAACCCGCCTTTAAAGGCTATCAAGGCTATCCTGACATTATTTGTATATCTGTGAACAACCAGGTACAGCATTCCATACCCGACAATGAACCATTTAGAGAAGGTGATGTCGTTAATTATGATTTCGGTGTGAGATATAAGGGCATGGTAACTGACGGCGGTATAACAGTTGGCGTCGGTAAAATCAGTCATGAAGCGCAAAATTTAATCCAAGGAACCAAGGAAGCTTTAGAAACTGGCATCAAAGCTGTTCGTGATGGCGCCCATGTGGGGGATGTCTCAGCGGCTATTGAGGACGTACTAAATCATTATCAGCTAGGGATAGTCCGTGACTTGGTGGGCCACGGCGTAGGCCATGAGTTGCATGAAGAACCCAATGTCCCCAACTATGGCCACAAAGGTAGGGGCCCAATTCTATATGAAGGCATGACAATCGCTATTGAGCCCATAACTACCCTGGGCGACTACAGGATAATTGGCGATAAAGATGGGTGGACTTTGTGGACTCAAGACGGCAGTTGGTCGGCACAGTTCGAGCACACAGTTTTAGTAACCAAAGATGGTGCCGAAATTTTGACCAAAGCCTAGTAATAATTTTGTCGCGGCTAGTATAAGCGGTATACTAGCGGCATGCGCGAATCTTCAGCTAGCCACTACTGCGGGCTAGACATCGGTACCAGTACTGTCCGTTGTGTCGTCGGCGTAGTAGATGAAAAACAAGAAGGAAACATTTCAATCGTTGGCCATGGCAGCGCCCCCAATAAGGGTATGCGCAAGGGTAACGTTGTTCATATTGATGACGTAGTTGAATCAGTTGTCCAAGCTATTACGGAAGCTGAAAGAGTTAGTGGCATTCAACTTAGTAAAGCTACGGTTAACGTTAACGGTAGCCACGTGGTTGGTATGAACTCTAGAGGTGTAATTGCCATAAGCGCCGCCAATCGCGACATTAATGAGGACGACCGGCTGCGAGTAGAAGAAGCCGCCACTATTGTTAAATTGCCGCCCAACCGCGAAATTGTCCAGGTTTTTGCTAAAAATTATCGTTTAGACGGCCAGGACAATATTAAGGATCCAGTTGGTATGCAAGGTGTGCGTCTTGAGGTAGACACGCATATTGTAACTGCCAGCACGCCTAATATGCGCAACCTAGCTTTATTACTAGAAAAATCCCATGTTCATCCCTCTCACTTTACGGTTTCTAGCCTGGCGGCGGCCGAAGCAGTCTTGAGCCGAGACCAAAAAGAAGCCGGTACGGTCCTAATTGACATCGGCGCCGGGACTACTAATCTGGTGGTCTTAGAAGATGGGGAAGTCCAGCACGTAGCTGTTATCCCAATGGGGGGCACACATATAACTAATGATTTAGCGATTGGCTTAAAGACAGATCTGGACATTGCCGAAGAAGTTAAAATCAAGCATGCCGGCCTTGGTAGCCACAAGAAGAATTTACGAGTATCTATAACTGCCGGCGGCCAAAAACATAATTTTGATGGCACAGAAATTCATATGATTGTAGAAGCCCGCGTAGAAGAGATCATGGATTACGTTGACAAAGAATTAAAGAAAATTCAGCGTTCCCGTAAGTTACCGGGTGGTGTGGTTATCACCGGGGGGACGGCTAAATTACCTGGAATAGCTGAATTTGCCAGGGAAAAGCTAGAGCTTGCGGCTCGCATTGGTAAACTACAGCCAATTAGCGGGCTAGTTGATACGGTGGCTGACCCCAGTTATTCGGTGGCAGTAGGCTTGATGACCCTTGATATGCTTTTAACGCCTCTAGGACCCACTAACCCCGGCCAACCCAATCAAGGGGTTTTTAATATGATTGACGGCATCTTTAAACGGTTCAAGAAATAACCCAAAACTCTAATTTTTTATTCATTGTTATTTTTGCAAAACAAGTAAATTGTACGACCAAAATAAATAGTTGTTCAGGCGTTGCCTACTAATGTTAATTAAGTTATACTGCAGCTATTAACTTAGGTTGAGGATTGAGGAGTTATGGCACAACAAGTTGCACCACCTGTAGAAACATTTGCGAGAATTAAAGTTATAGGTGTTGGCGGAGCTGGCGGTGCGGCCATAAACCGAATGGTTGAATCGGGTGTAGACGGCGTCCAGTTTATCGCTATTAATACCGATGCCCAGGCGCTTCATCATTCCAAGGCTGAAATAAAGATTCATATTGGCAAAGAAGTCACCAGAGGCCTTGGCTCGGGCGCTGACCCTAGCGTTGGCCAAAAGGCTGCCGAAGACTCAAAAGACGAGATTAAAGCCGCTCTAGAGGGCGCAGACATGGTCTTTGTGACAATTGGAGCCGGTGGTGGTACTGGCAGTGGTGCCGGCCATGTGGTGGCTAACGTTGCTAAAGAAATGGATGCCCTTGTAGTTGGCTTTGCCACTAAACCCTTTGCCTTTGAAGGCGAAAAGCGTCGCCGCAATGCCGATGTTGCCATCGAAAAATTGCGTGACGCTGTCGACACCCTGATCGTAATTCCTAACGACCGCTTATTACAGACAATCGATCGCCAAACTCCTTTAATGGAAGCCTTTAAAGTGGCCGATGACGTTTTACGCCAAGGTGTTCAAGGTATCTCTGATCTTATTACCGTTCATGGCTTAATTAACTTAGACTTTGCCGATGTTAAAGCCGTTATGAGAAATGCTGGTACGGCTCTAATGGGCATTGGCCGGGCCAGTGGCGATAATCGAGCTACCCAAGCCGCCCAGCAAGCTATTGAATCGCCTCTGTTGGAAGTATCTATCGATGGCGCCAGGGGTATTTTGTTCAACGTTATCGGTGGCAATGACATTGCCATGCACGAGATTAACGCCGCTGCCGAATTAATTACTGCCGCTGCTGATCCTGACGCCAATATTATCTTCGGTGCCACCATTAACCCGGATCTAGAAGGCGAATTAATAATTACTGTTGTAGCTACCGGTTTTGATGCTTCATATTTTGCTAAACGAAGTGAACTACCGGCAATTGAAGATAAAAAAACAGAGGCAGCAGACCATTTAGCAGGTGATAACGAAGATACTATTAAAGATATAGATATGGATATTGATCATTCCAGCGAATCTCATTCAACTGGCGCCGAAGAGTTCCATAAAGAGCCTGTTGTGCCTAATATCTGGACTCTCGACCATGGTGATGAGGACCACAAGGAAAAAGAAGATTCTCATACTGATGCTGACGAAGAACAAGAGCTGGAAAAACCATCATTCTTACGCCGCTTAAAAAAGATTCGCGGTGATAAAAATCCTTCAGATAAGTCTGACGATTCTAAGAAGTAAAACGTCCAAACTTGTATTAAATAATACAGCACAATTTTCTTGCAAAGCGCTATACATAGAGCTATCATCGTAAGCATAGACACTATATATGGTGATAGTTCGTTCAAATACATACCCCTTTACACCTAAAGAAGACGCAATTAAAAGGGGATTAAGGAGAAAAGCATGAAGTGTAGCCAATGCCAACACGTCGACACCAAAGTAATAGAGTCGCGTGATGTTGCAGAGGGTGAAGCTATCAGGCGCCGACGTGAGTGTACTCATTGCCAGCACAGGTTTACTACCTATGAACGGCTTGAGCGGCCACAGTTAATTGTCATTAAAAGTAATGGCAAACGTGAATTATTTAGTCGCGATAAACTGTTAGCCGGCTTATATCGAGCCTGTGAGAAGACAAGTGTGAACAGTTTGCAACTGGAAAGGCTTGTCGCCGATATCGAACACGAGCTATATGGCTGTGGCGAGACCGAAATAGCTTCGTCAAAAATAGGGCAGATGGTAATGGATCGCTTGGCTCGTACTAATGAAGTTGCCTATGTTCGCTTTGCAAGTGTTTACCGACGCTTCAAGGACATTGCCAGCTTCGAGAAAGAGCTATCGCAGATCCGCAAGATCAAAGTCGGCGTCAAAACCGACAAGACCGTAGAGCAAGCCAAGGTATAAGCTTGGCAGCTCCCCAGGGTCTTTACGTCATAATGACATGAAGCTCATGGGGAGCTGATCTGACCGCTTGAGAGAGACCAAGCGGCGGCAACTCTAAACAAAAATAATTAAAAAATTAACGGTACGTAGTGAGGTTTACGTATCACTAACACAAGAGGGTACTATGCGACAAACATCAACGCTGGGGGTGACCCGTTTATTTACGGCCCCAAAATCTAAGGCCTACGATTCGCTCAAATGGGTGAAGCGTGACTCAATCATTAAAAATCCGATGACAGGCAAAGCTGTCTTCGAACAGAAAAATGTTGAATTCACCGAAGGGTGGTCACTCAACGCTGTTAATATTGTGGCTCAGAAGTATTTTACTGGGACACCAGGTACAGCCGGCCGCGAAAAATCATTAAAAGACTTAATTAATCGGGTAGTTGATACGGTTACTCGGCAAGGGCAACAAGAAGGTTACTTTGAAACCAAGGTTGAAGCCGAAGATTTCCGTGAGGAGCTTAAATATATCTTGGCGACTCAACGGGCAGCTTTCAACTCGCCTGTTTGGTTTAATATTGGCGCGCCTGAGCGTTCACAACAGGCTAGCGCTTGTTTCATCTTAGCCGTCGAAGATACCATGCCTTCCATTCTAAATTGGTACAAAGAAGAAGGTATGATTTTCAAAGGTGGCTCAGGTTCCGGGATTAACCTCAGTACTATTCGTGGATCTGTTGAACCTCTAGGCAAGAGTGCTGGCACAGCCTCTGGCCCGCTTAGTTTTATGCGCGGAGCTGACTCTTCAGCTGGCGCTATTAAAAGTGGTGGTAAGACTCGCCGAGCCGCCAAGATGGTCATCCTAAATTCTGACCACCCTGATGTAGAAGAATTTATTTGGTGTAAAGCTATCGAAGAGCGCAAAGCCCGCGTCCTCCAAGAAGCTGGATACGATATGGATTTGGACGGAAGAGATGCCTTTTCTGTGCAGTACCAAAACGCCAATAACTCCGTACGAGTTACTGACAAGTTCATGAAAGCCGTTGAAAACGACGAAACTTGGGAACTCCGATCAGTTAGCACCGGCAAAGCCGTTAAAAAAGTAAAAGCTCGTGAGCTATTTCGCCAGATTGCCGAAGCCGCCTGGGAATGTGCAGACCCCGGCATGCAATTCGACACCACTATTAACAAATGGCACACTACACCTAACGCTGGCCGGATTAACGCCAGTAACCCCTGTAGTGAGTACATGCACCTCGACAACTCCGCTTGCAATCTAGCTTCAATTAATTTGCTTAAGTACCTAAAAGAAGACAACAGTTTTGATGTCGAAGCTTTCAAGCACACCGTCGAGTTAATTTTCACTGCCCAAGAAATCCTTGTCGGTTACAGTGAATACCCAACCGAAAATATCACTAAGAACGCCAAAGCCTATCGTGAGCTTGGCATCGGTTACGCTAACCTGGGCGCCTTACTTATGGCTCAAGGTTTGCCATACGACAGTGAAGAAGGCCGTGCCCAAGCCGCTGCTATTACAGCCCTAATGACCGGTCACTCTTACGCCACCAGCGCCAAGATTGCCCGTCGAGTCGGACCGTTTGCCGGCTTCCACAAGGACAAAGAAGGCATGATTAATGTACTTCAGATGCACCGCGACGAAGTTAACAAGATCGACGCCAGCTTGGTGTCAGAAGAACTTCTAAGTGCGGCTGCTAGCGCGTGGGACGATGCTGTTGAATTAGGCAAACTCTACGGCGTACGTAATTCTCAAGCCAGTGTTTTGGCGCCAACCGGAACAATTGGTTTAATGATGGATTGTGATACTACTGGCATTGAACCTGATCTTGGCTTAGTAAAAGTTAAGAAACTGGTCGGTGGCGGTACCATGAGTATTGTTAACCAGACTGTCCCTCGAGCTTTGAAAGTGCTTGGCTATAATAAGTCACAGATAGATGACATTGTTAGTTACATCGACACTGAAAAGACTATTATTGGTGCGCCTCACCTCAAGAATGAGCACGAACCAGTCTTTGCATGTTCAATGGGTGATAATCCAATCCACTACTTGGGACATGTAAAAATGATGTCAGCAGTACAACCTTTCTTGTCTGGCGCCATCAGTAAAACAGTTAACATGCCAGAAGATGTAACGGTTGAAGATGTTGAACAGCTGCACATTGACGCCTGGAAGATGGGCCTCAAAGCTGTCGCCATCTACCGTGATAACTGTAAGGTAGCCCAACCACTTAGCATGGCTAAGAAAGAGGGTAGTGAAGCTAAAGCTCCAGTTGCCGAAACCGTTGAGCAAATCAATGAACGCATCATAATCAAAGGCGCTGTTCGTCGTGAGTTGCCAAAAGTACGTAATTCTAAAACCTTTAGTTTCACCGTTTCAGACAGTAAGGGTTTCTTTACCGTCGGTGAATACGATGATGGCAGCCCGGGTGAACTTTTCATCAGTACTTCCAAACACGGTTCAACTTTACGCGGACTATTCGATGCCTTTGCCATTAGCATTAGCTATGGTTTACAGCACGGTGTACCACTGAAGAATTACGTCCGGACCTTTAGTCACATGAGCTTTGCACCTTCCGGCATCACTGACGACCCGGAAATTCGCACCGCCTCGTCAATGATTGACTACATCTTCCGACGTTTAGCCCTAAACTATCTATCATTTGACGATCGTTTAGAGCTTGGATTGGCCTCAATTGACGATATGCCTGAACTGCAGGCAGCCTTGCCGATAGAAGAACCAACCAAAACTGAGCCAGAAGCCCAGATAACCATAGAAAAAGTCATCGAGGCTAAGGTTGAAGAACCTGCTAAGTCGGTTGCCCAACCGGTGACTAAGCAATCTTCTAAAGCCGATGATGCCGCGCCAATGTGTTACAACTGCGGTAATCAGACCCAAAAAGCTGGAAGCTGCTACGTCTGTACGGCTTGCGGTAGTACAACTGGCTGCAGCTAGGCGACTCAATCTCGGCACTATACGGCGTCAAATGCTCCAGGGCTCAGGCGCCGTATTGTTTATACGGCTTCTTTCACATTTTCCTTGTATTGCACTTCAGCTAGAGCGCCTATAAGCTTTTAATCTGGTTGTGCTAAAATCTGGTTATGAAAGTTATCGTCCTTTACCGGCCCAACTCTGAACACTCGAGAAAAGTTGATGAGTTTGTGCATGATTTTGTACATGCCGAACCAAACCGCAAAGTTGATTTAATGGATGTAGATTCGCCCGAAGGAGTTGCCAAATGCCAGCTGTATGGCGTTGTTCAATACCCGTCAATTATTGCGATTGATGATAATGGCGTCTTGCTGAAGGGGTGGGAAGGCAATTTGCCACTAATGGATGAACTAAGTTACTACACTCAAGCCGGTTAGTTGCATCTGTCAGCACATTAAGTTATAGTCAAATTAATCCGTTAGAGCGGCTATCAACCGCGAGGAGTGGGAAGAAACCTTTAGCAAGTCGCTTGGCGGCTAGCTAAAGCTAGTAGAGTCCACCGGGGATGCCCGTAACAGCTGTAATTAAGTCCCAAACAGGATGGTACCGTTCGCCTAAGCGAGCTCCTGTGACCAGGGGCTTTTTATTTTTTAAGGAGAAACATGAAGTTTAAGGCTAACACCAGGCGCAAAGCTATCGACTACGAGAAAGACCTCGTAAAATATTGGCGCGATAATAAGACTTTTGAAAAGTCAGTTGAGCAGCGTCCGGCTGCCGATAGTTACGTCTTTTATGATGGCCCGCCATTTATCACCGGCGTTCCCCATCACGGCACATTATTATCTAGCATTGTAAAGGATGCCGTGCCTCGATATTGGACAATGAAGGGTAAAAGGGTAGAGCGAGTCTGGGGTTGGGACTGCCATGGTTTGCCAGCCGAAGTTTATACCGAGAAGAAGCTTGGCATTCAAGACAAGCGAGAGATCGGCACTAAGATTAGCCTAGAAGATTACATCAAAGCCTGCCGTGACAATATGATCCAAACCGGTAATGAGTGGGAAGACACCATTGCCAGGGTAGGCCGCTGGGTAGATTTTAAGGGTGCCTATAAAACCATGGATCGTGACTACATGGAATCGGTCTGGTGGGCCTTTCAGAAGCTCTACAACGACGGCAAGATCTATGAAGGCGAAAAAGTACTTATGTATTGCACGCACGACGCCACGCCAGTCTCTAAGGCCGAGATCGCCATGGATAATTCGTATGAAAACGTGACTGATCCGTCCGTCTATGTAAAATTTAAATTAAGTGACCAAGACGCCTACCTGTTGGCTTGGACTACCACGCCCTGGACCTTACCTGCCAACACAGCAGTAGCCGTCAACCAAGCTATAACCTATGCCGAAGTCATTGTGGACGGCCAGAATTTTATATTGGCCAAAGATTTAATTGAGAAGGTTTTGACAGATGAAAAGCACAACGTTGTATCCCATACAATAAAGAGGTCTTTTAAAGGTGATGAATTGATTGGTATGACCTATGAACCGTTGTTTGAAAATCGTGGTAAAAATGCACACAAAGTCTGGTCTGCCCCTTATGTGACCACCGAAGAGGGTACTGGTGTTGTGCATCTTGCACCAGCTTACGGAGAAGAGGACTTCCAGTTAGCTAAGGAAAAAGACTTTCCAGTGGTATCTAACTTAGACGACGGTGGTGTTTATACTTCTGGAAACTGGGAAGGTAAGCAGGTCTGGGAAGTTAACAAGCAGATTGCCAAAGAGTTACATGAACAGGGAATTGTTTGGAAAATAGATTACATCCGCCACTCTTACCCTCATTGCTGGCGTTGCCATAACAGATTGATGTATCGTGCACTGCCTAGTTGGTTTATGAATATTGGTGATCAAAAAGAACAGATGTTAAGTGAGAATGGCAGTATACACTGGTTCCCAGAGCACATTAAGGACGGCCGCTTTGCTAAAAATATTGTTCACGCCCCCGATTGGAACTTATCACGGAACCGTTTCTGGGCGACCGCTTTGCCAATCTGGAAGGGCAAAGATTCTGCGGGACAAGAACACATCAAGGTAGTTGGTAGCTACGCCGAACTTAAAGAGTTGTCTGGTGTTGAGCTTGAGGATTACCACCGGCCGTGGATCGACGAGGTTACCTTTGAGATCGATGGCGTTAAATACCAACGTATTCCAGAGGTAATAGACGGCTGGTTTGAGTCTGGCTCTATGCCGTTTGCACAGTTTCATTATCCATTCGAGAATCAAACAAAATTTGAACAGAATTTTCCAGGCGATTTCATCGCTGAGTATGTGGCTCAGACTCGCGCTTGGTTTTATTATCTGCATGCTATATCTGTTGGGCTATTTGGAAAAAATTCATTTAAAAATGTAGTTGTAACAGGTACGCTGGCTGGCAATGATGGCCGCAAGATGAGCAAATCTTTTGGTAATTACACCGATCCCAATGAATTGATGGATGAATACAGTGCTGATGCTCTCAGGATGTTATTACTAAGTTCACCTGTCTTAGCGGGGGAGGACTTTTCCTTGCAAGATAAAGATGTATCCGATGTAAACCGTAAATTAGCCATGATTTGGAATATGTATGACTTCTTTACGCTATATGCCTCGGTTGACGGCTGGGAATGGGATGGCAAACTGGACGATCCATATCAAGAGCTGACCAATGTGTTAGATCAATGGATTGTATCTCGTGTACATCAGCTGACCGAAGAAGTTGATAAGCATATGCAAGCCTATGACATCCCAAGTGCTATGGCGCCAATCCTGCCATTTATAGACGATGCTTCCAACTGGTATGTCCGCCGTAGCCGCAAGCGTTTCTGGAAATCCGACAATGATGCCGATAAGAATGATGCCTACAAGACTCTGCACTATGTATTAGTGCGCCTGTCGCTGATTTTGGCGCCCTTCACGCCGTTTTTAGCAGAAGAACTATACATGAATCTAACTAGCCGTGAGTCAGTCCATTTAGAAGACTGGCCGGCCGCCGGGCAGGTTAACGGTATTGCCATGAAGAATATGGCTACGGTTCGCCAGGCTATTACCGTAGGGTTATCGCTTAGGGCAGAAAATTCGATAAAAGTACGCCAACCTCTGATTGCAGTTACTCTATCTGGTGAGGGTCTAGAATTTTTGGAACAGTCAGCTCCGGAAGCCGAAGTCTATGCCAGCATTCTTCTTGAAGAGCTAAATGTTAAAAGATTGGTTTTAAAACCAGGCGACAAAAAACTGGCGGTAGACTTGGACACTAATCTATCCGATGAACTTAAAAAGGAAGGTCAGGCCAGAGAGCTAATTCGTTTTATTCAGAATGCCCGTAAGAAAGCCGGACTGAATGTTGATGATCGAATAGTATTAAGTGTTACTTCTGAAAATCAGCAAATAGTTAAAATGATTGATGTACATAAGTCAACGATACTGGCCGAAACATTAGGGGTAGAATTGTCTCAAAATGAAGAAAAACTTGATTATGAAGAGATAGTTAAGCTGGACGGTGCAGAAGTAACTATTCAACTGCGTAAACAATAAGGGTTTACACTTTAGCCCATCTCTGTTAAACTCTTTTGGTATCTTTAAATATGTCTATGAAAAAAGCCATAATTACTACCGGTGGTAAACAGTATCTCGTCAGTGAAGGCGAGACTATTGATGTTGATTTACTTCAATCTAAGGATAAGAAGTTAAATCTTGAAGCATTACTGGTAATTGATGGCGATAAAGTATCAGTTGGCACACCTACAGTTAAAGACGCCAAAGTTAGCGCCGAAATAGTCAAAGCCGATATTAAAGGCGATAAAGTGGTAGCTATCCGTTACAAAGCTAAAAAGCGTGTTCGCAAAACTCGTGGACATCGCCAACACTATACTCAGATCAAAATTACAAAAATAGCCTAAGCATAAGCTTGTTTTTTAATCTCAAAACAGAGATACTTATTGATATGGTTCGCCTAAAGTAGGTGGTGTACCAATTATTAAAATGAAACATGCGTATTTATAGGGCTTTTTTTAAACGTGGAGCTAGTTTGGCAACCGGCATTCTAGCTGTGCTGTATTTGAGCCTGGGCATATCAAGCGTGGCCAGAGCCGCTTCATTAGCTCAAGGCTATCATTCAGCTACGCCCATTACAGCTGGCACCATTGTCAGCCTAACTCAATCTGGCAGCAGTGAAATAAAGACCACTGATCAGTTTAATGAAAATTTAATGCTGGGAGTAGCAGTAGATTCCAGTAACGCAATTGTCGATCTTCAGCCCACCGGCAGCGATGTTAGAGTGGCTATTAATGGAGAAGCGCCAGTTTTAGTTTCAACTGAGAATGGAGATATTAACCCTGGTGATAACTTAATTATTTCTCAAATATCAGGAGTAGCAATGAAGGATTCGGGTGATAGCAACGCCCAGCGATATATTGGTATAGCCAGTGAAAAATTTAATTCATCGTCACAATCATCCAAGCAAGTTACTATCAAACAAGGTAGCACCGATAAGAATGTTCATGTTGGCCTAATAAAGGCAAAAATATTACTGAGCGATAGACGCTCCTCATCCAAGTCAAATCCAGTCATGTCGTACATCCAAAAACTAGTAGGAAAGCAGGTTGGAACGGCCCAAGTTATCGGATCTATCGCAGTATTTATAACAACGTTAGTGTTCACTGCACTAGTGATAAACGGCACAATTAAAGGTGCTTTTGTGTCGATTGGCCGCAACCCATTATCCAAGCCCAGTATTATCAGCAATATGATTCGCGTGTCGCTAATTTGCTTAGTAACGCTTGTGGCTGGAGCATCAATAGCTTACGCAATTTTACTAGTCTAAATTCAGCAAAACACAAAATTTATTCAAATTATCTAAAGCTGTGTATAAATAGGTAGTTTAACTTGCTAAACAGAGGTAAGAAAAGTACAATTATAGATAGTTCATCGAACACAAAAACGAACAAAAAATAAAATAAAATTTAAAACAAAATGGATCCAAATCAGCAGCCAGTGCAGCCACCTGAAGACAGCTTAAATGCTGTGTCTGCTGAAGTTGTCCAGCCGCAAGCATCCATTAAGCCAAAATCAACTAGAAACTTAAAGCGCTGGGACATTATTTTGCCAGTGGTTAGTTTTGCAGCGCTAGTAATCCTAGGCGGAATTGTTTGGCGAGTCTGGGCAATTCAAAAACATAACCAGGAGTTAGCTAAAGCTAATTCACAATCGGTTAACTTGGGTGATATATCCGCTAGCAGTTCGTCATTCCAGGTAAGCGACAGCAACAAAGTAGTTATAAATGGTTTATTGTCTGCCAATCAGGGATTAGTTTTGCAGCCAACCGATGTGCCAGCCACTCCCCAACTTGGCCAGATTTATATTGATAGCAAAGGGGTAATGCACTATTTTGATGGGAAGAAATTTGTGGCTGTTACTGGTGGACAGGGTACTACCACTAATAACATCAATAATATTACCAATGTAACTAACATCTCTAATGAGGGGGTTAACAGCCTTCAGGGGTTGAATGGCAAACTTACACTATCGGGCAGTAACGGATTGACAGTTACAAATAGCTCAACAAACTTACAAATAAATTTGCCGCAAAATCTAGCTACATCGGCTAGTCCCTCATTCACTGGGCTAAGTGTAACTGGCGGCAGTTTAACACTCGACAATTCAAGTGGCAGCATAATTCAAGCTGCCACCGGACAAGACCTAACAATTAGTTCAAATAATAGTGTGTTGACATTTATATCTGGCGGACGAACTTTTATTTTGCCAACATCTGGTGCGAGCACACAAACAATTTGTACAACCGGTATAAGTTGCGCATCTGGTGGCGGACAAGCAGTACTATTAGCGCCTGGCTCTGCTCAAACTAATGCTAGCAACAGTGCAGCCGATAGCTCTATATTTATAAATAACACCGGCTCAGCTGCATTATTACAATTGCAGAGTGATGGCACTGATGTTTTAACAGTTGCCAGCAACGGAGATACCTACGTGGGCGGCAATTTGACTGTAAATAATATAACGCCAAATGCTTCATTAACGGTAGGGAGCACAGGACAAAGTCTGACACTTCAAGGTAACGCTTCATCAATTTTTAAAGTTACAGGTGGTGGGTTTACTAGTACAGTTGGATTTACCGGTTCACCAGTCGGTAATGTAACTTATAACTTTGACCGGACTGTTGCGGCCGGCACTTATAGTATTTGTACTACTGCTGGAACTAGTGCTTGTACGGCGGTTTATGCTCCAAGTTCAGGCAGCGGTAATTACATACAAAATCAAAATTCAACGGATCAAACAGCTAACTTTAGAATTTCTGGCACAGGCCAAGCCAATACCTCAATTCTAACCCCTATAGTGGATACTGCTACTGCAACAGCTTTGAATATAGGGTCAACTACAGCCACAAGTATAACAGTTGGTAGCACCACCGAAACTGGAACAATTACTGTTGGCAGATCTACAGCCAGCAATACGATAAATGTTGGAACAGCTGCAGGTAGTGGCAGCATTCAAACTATCAATGTAGGCACAAGTGCAACCGCAGGATCAACTACCAATATCAGTATTGGATCATCTGTTTCAGGGACAACTGCAATACAGAGTGCCAATGGGTTGTATGTCGGGAATGGTGTGTCCTCCGCTTCGCCAGCTGCAGGCACAATCCAAGGTACAACTTCTTCAGTTAGTGGTACGGCTGGAGGAAATTTGACAGTTAGAGGTGGAGCGGGTAACGGATCGGGGGCGGGCGGTACTTTGTATTTGCGCGGTGGTACATCAGGTGGCAGTAGTGCGGGCGGTAACGTTGAAATTTATGCTGCTTCGGGTGGCGGCGGTAATAATAATGGTGGAAACGTAATAATTAGTGCAGGTGAAAAAAGCGGAAGTGGTTCAAACGGCTCGGTGATTGTTCGGCCCATTACAAGCGATAGTTCTAATGCATTCCAAATTCAGAATACAAGTACTGACCCAATTTTTATGGTTGGTACAGTGCCGCCAAATAATATGGTCTCAAATGGAAACCTTGAAACTAATGCAACAGGATGGTCGGCAAAAAATGGTTCTACAATAAGTCGTACCACAGCTCATGCTTATTTTGGAACAGCTTCTTTGCAGGTAGTGACACCGGCTACTGCTAATGCTGGCGCCCAAACATCTATTAGTTTCGTAAACGGTACATCATACAGTTTCACTGTTTATGCCCGGGCAAGTTCAAGCTTTAGTACATTAAGACTGGGGCATGTGGATGGAGGAGTGGACTCGGATTGTACCGGTGGATTCTTTGGTACTGTTATAGATAACTCCGTCAGTTCAAGTGGCTGGCAATATTTTAGTTGTACATTTACAGCTTCAAGTACCACGGCAATTTATGTTAAGCAATCAGACGCATCGGCTCGCACATTTTATATTGATAATGCCGCTGTACAAGCTAGTGCCACTGGTACGCATTCGGCTGCAGCCGGTACCATCAACTTTAACTCTGAAGTAACCTCACCGCTACTTATTCAACCAACTGAAGATTCCAATACAGCTTTACATGTTATGAGTTCAAATGGCTATAACGTTTTAAATGTAGACACTTTAAACCAACAAGTTCAAGCCAGCAGTAGTACATCTACTGCATTGGTGGGCTTGAGTTTGGCCGCCGGAGGGGTTCAGGGTGTTACAGCAAACTCATCTAGTTATGGTGTATCAGGTATTGGTTTTGCAGCTGGTGGCGGAGTGTCTGGCTCGGGCAGTACTCTTGCTTCGGGTCTTTTTCAAAACTTTTCTAATGCAAATACCAGTGCCACACTGGTAACAAAATTAGCTAATACGGCAGGCCAAACCAGTGATCTATTTCAGGCCCAGGATTCAAGCGGTAACTCGCTACTGGGGATTAATACTTCGGGTAATTTGGTCTTTTCTAGTGCGCAGCACAGTATTACTGTTAATGCACAATCAACCAGTAACACCCAAGGAAATACACTTTCAATTGCCGGATCTCAAGGAAATGGTACGGGTGTTGGCGGATCGGTAATAGTTTCAGCCGGTGCTGCCGGAACAACTGGCAATGTTAACGGTGGAAGTTTATACCTATTGGGTGGGGCCGGTAATGGAAGTGGGACCTACGGTGATATATTATTACAAAATGTAACAAACGTCGGTATCGGGAATGTCCTAATCGGCGATGGATCAACTGCTGGTGCAAGGCTACAAGTTTCCAGTTCGACGGCTTCAGTTAATTTATTTAAAGTTACTGATGCTACATCTTCGTCAGTAGATGTCTTAACGATTGCTGATGAAGGGGCCACAACATTTAGGAATAGAACCAATTCGACAACCGCCTTTAGAATTCAAAATGCCAGCTCAACTTCGTTATTTACAGTTGATTCAACTAACAGCCAAATTCAATTGCAGGGCGGTGGCGGCGTTACTATCAGCACTTTAGGCACAGCTAATACCAGCACATACTTATGTCGGAACAGCAGCAATGTAATAGCAACTTGTTCAACAGGTGTAAGTGGTTCTGCTTTCATACAAGGCGGTAACAGTTTTGGTGCTACTGCCACTTTGGGTACGACTGATTCTAACAACCTATCTTTAATTACTAACGGGGTAACTAGGTGGACACTTGATACAGCCGGTAATATAACGATTGCAGCAGCATCCAGCGGTGGCCCAATAACGCATACCCTAAGCGTTGGCCAAGCTGCCTCTAGTACATCGGGCGATAACTTAACAATTGCTGCCGGTGCTGGCAATGGTTCGGGCACCAATGGCGGGGCTTTAACATTGCAGTCTGGCGCGACCGGTACTGGCAATGCTAATGGTGGAAATATTAGTATAGTTGCTGCTAATGGTAATGGCTTTGGAACGGGTGGCAACACTACTTTATCGGCAGGAACAATTGCTGTCTCAGGTACAGCCGCAAGCCTTTCCTTAACTGGTACGGCATTCTTAACTCCAAGTGCAGCCACTTTAAGTGGAGGAAATTGGACTGCCTCAAGTGCTGTAACTGCTGGCGGAGCAGTAACAATTCAGGGTGGTAATGCTTCTGGCACAAGCAGTACAGGTAATGGTGGTGCCGTGACTATTAACGGAGGAAGTTCAATTGGCGGAACTGGCGGTAGTATTAGCATCCAGGCTGGAGCCGGATCGTTATCAACCCGTCAAGGTGGCGATTTAACTCTGACTGGAACTAGTGTAGCGAGCGTATCTAGTGGCGGCCAAATAAAAATTGCAGGATCCAATACTACTGCGGCAGGCGCTGTAACTATAAGTGGAGCCATAACTACTGCCGGCCAAGATGGTGGCGCAGTAACTATTTCGGGCGGTAATTACTCTGAATCCAGCGGCATTAACAATGGCGGTGCATTAACATTGCAAGGTGGAAGCGCCGGCGGTACAGGCAACACCGGTAATGGTGGCGCTGTTTCAATCCAGGGTGGTACCACTGTTGGCGGCAATGTTGGCAATATAAGTATCGGCTCAAATGCCGGCTCAAATACAATTCAAATTGGCACAACCTCGACAAATACCGGTAAAACCCAAACAATCAATATCGGTAATTTGAATGCAGCTGGAACTACCAACATAACGATTGGTACGGGTAGTACAGCAACTGCCGGAACTACAACCGTTCAAGCTAAGGGTGCATTAACTTTACAGGGTGGCGCAGCGTCAACATGGGATATTGGTAATAATACTTTATCACTTCAAACCGCAAATAACGGCGCTATAACTACCGGTGCAGGTGCTCTGACGCTGGGTGGAAATGTGACAGTTGCAAGTAATAAATCATTAACTGCAAATGGTGATGCATTGTTTCAAGATGCCACTGATTCATCTTCAGCATTTCAAATCCAAAACTCTTCTTCAGACTTATTATTCGGTGTAGATACTACAGGAAACGGCGCTATAAGTATTCAAACAAATACCAACGGTACAATAGATATTGGCACTGCAAATATAACTGCCGTAACAATTGGTAAAAGTGGGGGGTCATTAGAAGTATATAGCGATACTATATTCTATGGTAATGTTGGTACATTCGGAACTTTAGTTGTGGCTAGTCACATTGTTTCAGCTAATGTAAGTGGCACAACTACAATCTCAGCTGGAGCAGCTGCTTGCACCAGCCCAACAGTGTCTATATCTGGTAATGATACATCTGGTACAGCAACAATCACTACGGGAACAGGATGTTCGGGCGGCGGTACTTTAGCTACCATAACTTTTGCTATAAATTTTGGCGCCATACCCCGAGTTATATTGACTGCTGCTGAAACTAATGCGGCGGCTCTACAATATTATAATGGTACAAATTCTACATCTACGTTTAAGATTGAAACCAACACATCTCCCACAAATTCAACCACATATAAATTTAATTACCTAGTTGTACAGTAATAATTAGCTTTGGCCCAGGCAGGATTGCGTTTACTGCCAGTTAGATAAATGCTAAGCTAAAGAGACAAATTAAGGGGTTAGACAACAAAAAATATGCAGCGCATCATAGCGGTTATTAACCAAAAAGGCGGGGTGGGCAAAACCACCACGGCAATCAACCTCGGAGCTTACTTAGCTAAATCCGGCAAAGAGGTTTTGTTGGTAGATTTAGACCCGCAAGGCAATGCAAGCAGTGGCCTTGGTTTAAATAAGAACTCCTTAAGCTCAACAATGTACGACGTGCTGTTTTCTAACAGCAATGTACAAAATACCATTAAAGAATCAAAATTTTCGGGCTTAAATATTTTGCCGGCCAATGCAAATTTGGCAGCTGCCGAAATTGACTTGGCCAATCAAGACAGAAGAGAGTTTAAATTAAAAGAAGCCCTGGCCAATTTAACTTACGACTATATTTTAATTGATTGTCCGCCAGCCCTCGGCCTACTAACAATTAACGCCTTGACAGCAGCTAATGAAGTATTGATTCCGGTTCAAGCCGAGTATTACGCCATGGAAGGACTGACTCAATTATTAGAAGTCATCCAAAGAGTCCGCGGTGGTTTAAATCCTAAATTAGAAATTCTAGGCGTGGTGGTGACTATGTATGATAAGAGAACCGCACTAGCTGACCAGGTAACCAATGAGCTTAAAAAACATTTTGGTAATAAAGTCTTAGAAAATGTTATTCCTAGAAATGTTAGACTAGCAGAAGCACCTAGCTTTGGAAAACCAATCAGTGAACATGATAAATGGTCTAAAGGCGCACGGGCTTATAAGCAATTAGCCAAAGAAATTGATAAGGTGGAGAAGGGGAAGAGCTAAAATATGGCAGCTCAATCAACTAGAGGCTTAGGCAAAGGATTTGACTCACTATTACCGACAGATTTCGATTCCACGGTGTTATTAGAGCCCGAAGAACGAGTACAAAAATTGTTCATTACGTCCTTGTCACCTAATCCGCATCAGCCACGAACTACTTTTGACCAGCAAGCTTTGGCAGAGCTCTCAGAATCAATCAAGCGTTACGGCGTATTACAGCCGCTTGTAGTTACGCCCAATGGTAACGACTCTTATTATATTGTTGCCGGCGAAAGGCGTTGGCGGGCCTCCAAATTAGCCGGTTTAGATAAAGTCCCGGCTATTGTAAGGACTTCAAAAGAAATAGACCAACTAGAGATTGCTTTAATTGAGAATGTTCAAAGAGTAGATTTATCTCCGTTAGAACAAGCAATATCAATACAGCGATTGCACGATCAATTTAATTTGAGTTATGACTCTATAGCCCAGCGATTAGGCAAAGCTACGACCACAATTGCTAATGTGGTTAGGCTTTTAGGGCTGCCACCAGAAGCTCAAGCCGCACTAAAAGATAAACAAATTACCGAAGGCCATGCCAGGGCAATCTTAGCACTTAAAAATTATAAGCTGCAGGCTGAATTGCTCGATCAAATTATTAAAAATAGCTGGTCAGTCAGGGAAGCTGAGCGTTTTGTAACGGCTCATAAGCAGGGCGTAAAAGATAAAACCAAAGTTACTGAGAGAGTTCAAACTTCAACGCCCGAAACTGAAAAACTTAGTAAAATCCTCAAAACACCTGTAGCTATTCGCCGTACTGCCAAAGGTGGCAAACTTGAAATCAAATTTAAGAACGATAAAGAACTGTCACGAATAATAGAATTATTTAGCTAGAAACTTTTGGCTTTATTAAAAGGGAATATTCTTAGGGCTAATTTGCCAACTATGTCTTGGCTGGGTACTGGACCAAAAATTCTTGAGTCAAGTGAGTTCTGACGATTATCTCCGCAAACATAGACTTCACCATCTGGCACAGTGACATCACAAAATTCTCCCGAGCAGTTTGATATTGATAAAGTTTCCATACTTGTTTTGCCATAGGGCAAGGTTGTATCTGGTTCAAAGCCTTGAGGATGCTGTGCGTTATAGACAGTAATCTTACTATCTTTCACGACTATATGGTCGCCTGGCAAGCCAATTACGCGCTTAACCAACTGCTTCTTTTGGTTAGTGCCATCAAACTGCGCTAAATCGTTCTTGTTGAATATAATGACATCACCGCGATTTGGTATGTAAGTACTGCCAGTTAATTTTGATAAAGTTTTTGGTAATTTCAAAACTATCAGTCGGTCCTCGTTTTGTAGAGTGGTTTCCATACTTTGACCGTCAACTTGATATGACTGGAATATAAAAGCAGTTAAGGTAAAAGCAATAATTGGCGCCATTACTATGATCGCTAGAGTAGTAAATATACTTTTTAAGCCTTCATGGTCATTGTCAGCGCCGTTTACCTGGTTAGCGTCACTATTATCGACATCTTTTTTGGACTGGTCACTATGTGCCGCTTGGTTTCTTTTATCAAGCGGTCCTTTTAAATTAATTGGGCCGTCGGCATTATTATCAGACTCCGGCTCTTTTGGTGGCGGTTGTGCTAAAACAGGCTCCATGACTTGCTTACTATACCTTAATGCACATGGTTAAATCTAGTTTTAAAATCATTACAATTGATCATAATTTACTATGCTAAGAATGTGCTTAACGGGTTTACTTGGGGCTATCATAACCGCTATACTAAACGGCACGTGGTAAAGAAATTATCTAAAAACAAAGCTTTCGCCAAAGTCCAAAAACAAATCCAATTTGGACAGCTTATTCTCAACTTAGCATCATATCATTGGAGCGCTCTATGAGTTTTTACAGCGGTGGGCAGGTTTAAAATGGACAATATTCACAGATACAGGCGACCACATAGTCGGGCCAGCGGCAGTAAAAATGTTGATGGTTTCATTTCGAGCGAAAGGTTTAAAAAATCTTCAGGCAGCATCGGTTTTGCCGATAAAAAACAGCCAGATGCAAACCGCAATAAAAAAATCGATGATTTTGATAAGCCGACTGGCTATCACCCAAGCAATGTTGATATTTCCGGTGCAACTGCCAGCCAGCCATTGTTGCCGGATGGTCCACGGCGCAGATCATTTGATGCCGGCGCACATTCAAAATCGGGTAAATCAAAGCCGCCTAAGAAGCAGCGGCGATTCTTTCATCGGCCTAAATCCTGGAAGAAATTTTTTGCTCGCACTGGCTTAACGGTCCTTGCGCTGCTGCTATTAATTGGCGGCTACCTGGGCTATCAATTTTATAAGACTCAGAAAAAAGTATTTAGCGGCGGCGGACACGCTGCAGCTGTCTGTGATGGCGAAATTCCTTTAAACGAGCTTAAAAAAGAAGGTGATGCCCGGGTAAATATACTTTTAGTTGGAACCGGCGGTCCGGGCCATGATGGGCCAGATCTAACTGATACCATTATTATTGCTAGCGTCGATACGCTAAATAAAAAAGTAGATTTATTAAGTATCCCGCGAGACTTATGGGTACAAAATTCTAGTGGCGGAGTTAATAAACTTAATGCAATATACCCCTTTGCTAAAGATGCATCTAATGGCAAGAAACTGTCCGATAAAGAAAAAGACGGGCTTAAAGTTCTTGATGCCAAAATAACCAGTATTACCGGCATAAATATTCACTACAACGCCTTGATTAACTTCAAAGCTTTTAAGGATTCTGTTAATGCCGTCGGCGGCGTAAAGGTGAATGTGCCTGAAACATTGTACGATCCGACGATAGCCTGGGAAAATAACTATAATCCGGTTATTGCCCAAAAGGGCATTCAGAAATTCAATGGCGCTAAAGCTTTGTTATATGCAAAATCACGCGAAACTAGTAGTGATTTTGCCAGAAGTGAACGCCAAAGGCTTTTGTTGGTAGCCTTAAAAGACAGGGTATTATCATTGGGTACATACAGTAACCCAGTAAAAATTTCTGGTTTATTAAATAGCCTGGGCAACAATGTCTATACTGACTTTGACCTCACGAGCGTCAACTGTCTCTATAAACAAATGTCTCAAATCCCGTCATCCAGCATTAAATCACTTGATATGGTGGCACCACCTAACTCATTACTGACTACAGACATGATTGCCGGGCAATCTGTTGTTATTCCAAAAGCCGGCACTTTTAGCTACGCCGACATCAAAACATTTGTCGGTAGTACTTTAAGGGATAGTGCATTAGCCAAAGAAAATGCCAATGTCATGGTTTTGAATGGAACCAGTTACGCCAGCTTAGCAACTCAAGAGGCCACTATCTTAAAAGCCCATGGCTATAAAGTTGGCCAGGTTGGTAATGCGCCAAGTAAGAATTACCAACAAACAGTCATTGTCGATATGCGCGGTGGCATTAATAAATATACCAAGCATTATTTAGAAACCAGGTTTGGCGTTAAAGTAACCAGCAAATTACCGGATAACTCTATCAGTCCGGGCTCAGCTGATTTTGTTATAATACTTGGTACCGATGCCTTCAATAAGCTCTAAAATCAAACCAGCCAGTGGCTTTTCACACCTCCTACATATTGCTTTAACTGCTTTGTTGCCGGTATTAATGTTTATTTTAGTCAGGCTGGGTGGCGGTTTTGTTGGTTTGGCAGCGGCTTTAATCCTGTTAAGCAAATGGCGCATGTTTGCCGTCAAACCCAGGCATTGGCCAGCAAATGTCAGAGCCAATGCCGTTGATTTAACTGTAGGTTTATCAATTTTAATATTCATGACTCATAGTAGTAGCCAGTTAATGCAATTAGTTTGGGCTACTTTATATGGAGTTTGGCTTGTAGTAGTTAAACCACGATCAGATACCTTAAGTGTTGCTTGGCAAGCTTTGATCGGATTATTTTTAGGTTTAACAGCCATATTTTTGAACTGGGGCGGATCATCTACTTTTGCTTTGGTATTGTTAGCTTGGCTAGTTTGTTACAGTTCAGCCAGACATTTTTTTGCCGCTTTTGATGAACCGTTATCCCGCTACCTAGCCAATAGTTGGGCTTTTTTTGGGGCTGCTTTAACTTGGGTATTAAGCCATTGGCTACTATTCTATGGCCCAATTGCTCAGCCGACGTTATTACTATCAGTAATTGGTTTTAGTTTGGCCTGTATTTATTATCTCGATCATGAAGACAAACTCTCGTTGCTGTTGCGTCGACAGCTGGTGTTCGTGATGCTGGCCATAATTATGATAGTGTTAGTTTTTTCAAATTGGGGCGACAAAGCAGTCTAGAAAGGGGTGTTGAATGGGACCGGATAAAACTAGTAAGACGATAAAATCTACCTCGGGGGGTGTCAATAAACTGCCAATCAGTACTCTATTTTTATTATTAGTCAGCTTGGGCGCCGGTTTTCTGGGCGGTTGGCTGGGTGCCAACAATCGCATTAATAACCCCTCGCAATCATTAGCCGACCAA